>CAYITS010000070.1:0-2625 GCA_964366385.1 uncultured Gammaproteobacteria bacterium | reverse complement strand
ATTGAGCCTTTGGTGATGATTGTCTTGGGACTCGGAGTAGGGTTTTTGGTAATTGCCATCATCTTGCCGATCTACAACTTGACAAGCCAGTTCTAGATGTTAGATACTAGATACTAGATACTTTGTGGAGGGGGTGAATAAAAATTAAAAATTTAAAATTTAAAATTAGTAATGCGGGTTTTACACTGGTCGAGCTTTTGATTGTTATTACTCTTTTGGGAGTTTTAGCAGCAGCGGTTTTGGCCGCAATTAACCCGATTGAACAGGCAAACCGGGCCAGAGACGCCAAATATAAATCCGATTCCAGCCAGCTATTGGCTGCCGTTGACAGGTATTTTGTCAGCAAGGACGAGTTTCCCTGGATGACGGTCACTCCGGCTACTTATGATACCGCGGATGATGCAGTCGGTTTTATGAGCGCTAAAGATGCAAATATTGGTGTGTGTGCTGCTGCAAGCTGTGTTGGAGTTGCCGGCAGCGGTGTCTTGATAACCAATAATGAATTGAAAACCGAGTTTCAAAAAAGAGATTTTATTATGAAAACAAGTTGGCTTGACCTGCTCTATTTTGGAAAAATTCAAGGCGCGTCGGAGTCAACATATGCCTGCTACGTTCCGAAATCAAAGTCCGAGAGATCAAAGGCAACGCAAACTTTAACAGTCGGATCTCCGGTATTGACCGTGGTTACCGATTGTGAAACAAGAGCATACGCTGCGTTGAGCACTTCCTGTGTAACATGTTTGCCGCAGTAGTATTAACGGGTCTTGTCGTAGGTTCGTTTGTTTCCGCTTACACTTATAGGATGCCAAGGTTGATTTCTTGGGTAGGCGGGGGGTCTTTTTGTCCGAGGTGCAAAAAGAAGATACCTTGGTTTGATAATATTCCCGTAATTTCGTATTTGTTGCTGTTGGGCAGATGCCGTTTTTGCAAGAAAAAGATTTCTTTGCGGTATCCTCTGATAGAGCTGACAACAGCTTTCGGTTTTATTGCCGTTTCATATTTCAACTATCCTGTCTATTTTTATTTTCTGGTACCTCTTCTCATTTGCATTTTTGTAATAGATTTGGAACATCAATTTATTCCGGACGGGTTAGTTTTTCCGGGAATTATCTCAATTCTTTTTTACTTCATAATTACCGACAATAAACTTATCTATTTAAACCTTTTGTCGGGTTTTATATCGGCTTTCTTTTTGCTTGCTCTTCACCTGATGACAAGGGGAAAAGGAATGGGGCTGGGAGACGTTAAGTTGGCGATGCTGGGGGGTTTGGTCCTGGGTTGGCCCTATTTTGTTGTTTGGCTATTTCTTTCTTTTATTATCGGGGCTATCGTCGGAACAGCATTAATTCTTGCAAAGAAAGCAAGTTTTGGGAAAAAGATACCGTTTGGGCCTTATTTAGTACTTTCATTCTGGCTTGTGGCTTTTCTGATGTAGAATGAATTATATGGACAAGAAAAACGGAGGATTTACTTTAACGGAGCTTCTTGTTGTTGTAGGTATGATTGCTTTTTTGGCGGTATTGATCCTTATTTATCTGAGAAACCAGGTTTATAAAGCCAGGGATGCCAAAAGAAAAGCGGATATGCACTTGATTCAGACAGCAGTGGAAGAATATGAGAAAGATCGCGACTGCTACCCCCCGGAGAATAATGTCAAATGCAGCCCGGGAAATGGGTTGAATCCCTATTTAAGTAAAATTCCCTGTGATCCGATATCGGGCAAGTCATATCCCTATGAACCCGGGGGGCCGACAAGCTGTTACAACTGGTACCGGATGTACGCACTCCTTGATAACGAAGAAGCGGCGATCGCAGGACCCGGCGGCGTTAATTATGATTATTATGTTTCCAGCCCGAATGCTCCGACTCCGGTTCCCGCTGTTGCACCTACACCGACTCCCGGTTCAATTCCTACACCGACACCCGGTGGAAATGGTCAATATTGGGGGTGTTTTAGCGGCAGCTGCCTACTTCTTTCCGGTCCTCCCTATTGCAGTCCAAAATTCGGTTCAGGCACTTGTTACTGGCAGTGTAAAAATTTACTGGGTGAGCCGATAAACGAATGTCAGTAAAGAGGGTTTACATGAAATTTTTTTCAAAAGAGGAGACAAAAGCGGTTTTAGTTATTTTAGCCGTGATCATTGCTTTTTCTTATTCAAATTTTGTCGTTAGCCTAAGAAAAGCAAGGGATGCGCAAAGAAAGGCCGATATCGGTTCAATATATTCGGCGCTAAATGAATTTCAGCGCGATTTTGGCAGTTTTCCCCTGTCAAAAGAAGGGAAAATTGCGGCCTGTGCGCCGGTTGTTAAAAAAGGCAAAATTTATAATTTGTCAGAATTAAAGTATAATTTTTCTGTCTGTTTATGGGGAAAAGACGCCTTAAGAGATTTATCCGACCCTGCCTATCCCCCTTACTTGAAAATAATCCCCCAAGGTGATTATCACTACCTTTCGAACGGAAACAGATATCAGATCTATGGGGTCCTTGAGAGTAAGGAAGAGGATGAGTATGACGAGGCAATAGTAAAGAGAAATTTGCCCTGCGGCAACGGGGTTTGCAATTTTGGTAAAGGATACGGCAAGACACCGCTTGATATTTCAATTGAAGAGTACGAGAATGAACT
>CAYITS010000069.1:0-2651 GCA_964366385.1 uncultured Gammaproteobacteria bacterium | reverse complement strand
CAAAAATCGATCCGGCCGTCAAACACCCCACCGACGGCTATAAAATCAGCCGGCTGGATGATTCCTCCCCTGCCTATTACGGGTTTACCAACAAAGACGGCGCCTGGTTTATTATGAAGGAAGATGCTAACGGCAGCTACACTTATGCCGTGGGTTCAACCGCTTTCGCAACCAATTGGAGCAACAGAGCAAATGAAATTTTGGTCGATTATGGGGAATACTTTGAGAAGTTCGGATGATATAATGAGTCTATGAAAAAAGAATATTCTCTGGTGACGGCGGTGGTCTTTTTTCTTGTTTCCTACCTTATTGACCGCCTGGCCGGAGCGGTGCACATCGTTGTCAAAAACCCTCTCGTCTTCATCACCCAATCGGTATATCTTGATTATCCTTTTACTTCTTTTGCCATTGCCCTAAAAGCTTTGGGGCTTTTTATTATGGTTGCCCTTCTTCTTTCCTTTATAGAAAGGGCTTACTTCACCAAAGCTTCCATCGCTTTCTTTCTGGCTTTTTTTGGAGAACTTTATGCCATTCAACAAACCGCAACAAGAGGAACTGCAACTCCCATTCAGTGGACACTGGCCTTTGCCTATACCGGAATACTGCTGATTGCACCCATCGTCTACTATACTCTTAAGGGACTTTTACTCTCTCTTCATTCAAGCCTTTCCGGGGGGGAAAGAAGCCCTTCCAAATGATTCTCTGAAAGATAAAGACGACTAAACCTATGGCAAAAGCCCAAAGATAATTAACTATCCCGAAACCGGCGATATGGGAAAAACGGGCCACCAGCCAAACGGCAAAAGAGTTTGCCAGCCAAAAATAACCCCAGGTAACCAGTCTGGTGTCAAATTTTAATCCCTTGGCAATGGCAAAATCCCAAAAAACCCAAACAAAGAATGTTAACCAAAAACCCGCATAAATCGCCGATTCTAAAGAACTAAAACGGTAGTTGCCGAGAACAATGCTCCCGGGAAAAATCCGGCTGAAAAGATATAAAACCAAAAAATTAATCAGCCAATACAGGAAATATAAAATATGGTTATACACTAAATTAAATATTCCACACTTTGACGATTCTGTCAAGCGACCGATCCTCTTGAATCAACAACACATTGTCTTTTTTAGCTTGATCTATTAACTTCTTATTAAATCCAGCCTTTGCAACCAGTACAAAATATTCTCGTTTTCCCTGCAGGCCTTTCCCCCACTCAACCTTCTGGGCTTTTCTTTTTAGATTATCTAAAACACCAATATCAATCGGTTTTGTGTTCCATTTTGTTTCGGCAAACAGGATCGCATTTTCCGCTTGGTTCAATCCGACTAAATCAATCTCTGTATCTTTATTCCACCACCTGCCCATCTGTTCAAAATGAGGAAGTCTCCCCTCTTTTATCGCAGCCTTCACAAACTCACTTGTCGCATCCTCATAGGCTTTAGCCACCAGTTGCGTTAATATCCCTCCGTGTTGGCTAAAAAGCGTATTGTATGGACGACTTTTTATCAGGCTGTTATTGGGAAAAATAAAGCTAAAGTAAAACCGGAGAAAAGGATCTGATAAGGAATAACTGCCTTTTTTACTTTTTTCCGGTATTGGTTCGGTAACAGGAACCTCTTTCTTTACCAATCGAAGTTCGATCAGAGTTTGCAAATAAATAGGCAGGGCGGTAGCCGGAAGATGGCTTTGTTGTAAGATTTCTGAAAATTTAGTCCTACCCAAACCAATAGCCTGGAGAATAGTAAGATATGATCGGGCATCGTCAAATTCTTCAGAAAGAAGCAGTTCCGGCTCAACGGATAAATATTTACCTTCAGGAAGAACATTTTCCGCAATATTTTCCCTAAGTGTCTTTTGACCGTCAAATACCCTGGCATAAGCCGGAATGCCGCCGGAAACAGCAAAGAATGAAAAGCTGTTTTCAAACGGAGCCCCGGGATAAAATTTCTTTGTTTCCTGAAAACTAAAGGGCTCAAGAAGCCATTGACCAGTGCGGCGTCCGTAAAGCGGGGCACTTTTAGCCAGGGCCTCTTTGTACATCATGGAAATACTCGACCCCATAACAATCAACAACACTCTTTGATCTTTGAGCCCCATATCCCAACCATACTGAAAAAATGAAGATACTCCTCCATCTGACTCTACTAAATAAGGAAACTCATCAAAAACTAAGGTAATAGGTTGCTTTGATTTTTGTCTCTCCCCTACCTTTTTAATCAAATAATCAAAAAACTCCCGCCAAGTGGAGAAGCTCGATCCAGCAATATAAGTATCACCCAGACCAGACATAAAAACTGAAGTGGCAGACTGTAACTGCTCCCCTTTAGTCGTTCTGTTGGCAAGATAATAGACATCGGGTTTGTCTTTTAGAAAATGTGTTACCAGTTCCGTCTTCCCCACTCTCCGCTTACCATAAAGCACCAGAAATTGACCGGATTCTGAAGCTTTCCGGTAGGCTCCTTCCAACCATTCTAACTCTTTAACACGATTAATAAATTGTTTAGCCATATTTAGATAATTAGATTTATCATAACTCACGCTATCTTTCTTTGTCAAGAGATTAAACCCTACACCAAACCAATCTACCACTTATTATAAATTATCTGCTAATATTAAATTAGCTTATGGCAGGGACAGTAACCACTGATTTAGT
>CAYITS010000068.1:0-2907 GCA_964366385.1 uncultured Gammaproteobacteria bacterium | reverse complement strand
CGGTGCAGTCTATCCGATAAATAAAGATTATTACTGGCCCAAGTAAAAAACTCTCCACTTTTTTCTCGGTGCTTTGCGCTGGTGCGGGGCTTAACAAGCTGATAAAACCAGTTTCAAAACTCACGCGCCAGCTTCGCCGGCTTGTACAATGTAGGTTTTGTGAATTTGTTTTGGAACAACTTCATAGAAATGTTGCTGGAGTAAAAATAGTACTTGACAAGGGTGGACATGGTGTGTATTTTTACCTAAGTAATAAGTAAATAGTTGCTTTCGACTGCCCCGGAAAGTAATCTTTCTTTTATGGCCAAACTCAAGAATGGCGGGTTATTAGTTAAAGAGATAGTTTCTTCATTAAACTCTTTGGGTGGTTGGGGAAGTTTGGAAATCTTTGTCCAAAACCACAAAGTCACCCAAATGACCAAAAGAGAGATTAATAAAACAAATCACAGTTTAAAAACAATTGACTTTAGTCCGCAAGAGTAGCGGACTATTTTTTTGTAGGCGCTGGGCGCAAACGCAGGCGATCCGATTCAATCGGATCGCCTATTTTATTGACAATTTCTATTTGATTAAAGCGAGCGGCCCCACTTCGCTTGAAAGCTACGCGGGGCAAAGAAAGGAGGTGATAAATAATGTTTAAAAAATTTGCAAGTTTAGCTGGTGCAGGAGCGTTACTCTTGGGTATGGCCGTGCCGGTACTCGCCAGTGTTTATGTTTACAATGAAGGCCTTGCTTTTCAAGGAACGGAGGCTATTGCTATAGCAACCACTGGTGGTAACAGTTACACTGCCGGGGAAAACGGCGGCAGCATTAGCCAAAGTGGTAGTATCTCGACTGGAAATACTTTGGCAGTTGCTGTAGCCCAGTCAACCGCAAACCAGTTTGATACCACGGTTTGGTCTGATTGTGACTGTGGTGTAGAAGTGTACAACTTAGGAGGAGCTGAGCAAGGGACAGGAGCTATGGCTTTAGCAGATACTGGGTTAAATTCGTACCTTGCAGGGGAAAACGATGGTGATATCAGCCAATCTGGCGACACCACAACCGGAAGTGCGGGAGCAGGAGCAACTGCTCAATCTTGGGCCAACATCTACACAACCTTTGTAGGTGCTTGGTCTATCGGCCCACTAGACTAATGTGAGTAAGGCCGAATTAAAAATAGAAAGGAGGTGATAAAAATATGTTTAAAAAATTAGCAGGTTTAGCAGGTGCAGGAGCTTTGCTTCTTGGAATGGTAGCACCGGTCTTGGCTAGCGTGGTAGTTGTAAATGGCGGAGCAGCTCTCCAGGGAACATTTGCTGGAGCAGGTGCGAGCACCGGTGATAACAGCTACACGGCTGGACTAAACTTTGGCAATATTACCCAAAGTGGTGATACTACTACCGGAAACGCAGGCGCAGGAGCTCTTTCTCAGTCAACTGCAAATCAATTTGATACCGAGGTTTGGACTTGGTGGGATTGTGGATGTGACGTGGGGGTGGTAAATGGCGGTTTGGCAGGGCAAGAGACAGTTGCCGAGGCTGGAGCTGACACGGGCGACAACAGCTATACGGCTGGAATGAACTCCGGCAACATTACCCAAAGTGGTGACACTACAACAGGTAATGCTGGTGCGGGAGCCGAAGCTCAATCTTGGGCAAATATCTTTACGACCAGTGTAAATACATGGCCGTGGCCGTTTCCTTAACCGGATGTGGTTTGGATTAGGGGTGAGGGCCGTGAGATGAACTCACACTATCTCATGGCCTCACCCAGCCCAAGATTTAAATCTGCCCGCAAGAAAAGAGAAGGAGAATTAGTAAGTGAAAAAAATATTTTTTAAGACATTAATTATTTCTTTAGCTTTTTGGCAGGCGGTATTTACTGCCGCGCTGCCTTTGGCTGTTTTTGCCGAAGGGGAAGAACCGACAATTGTTGAGACCGGGGATGCGACCAGTGAGGCAATCGCTCAAAGCAGCGCCAACACTTCGGAAACAGATGTTCCCGGCAGTTTGACTGGAAACGGTTGTGGACCCGAAACAACCTGCCCGACGGATACCCAAGTTTCCACTGACCAGCAGGCGGTCACAGATTCATCCTCATCAGCGATGAGTGAGACCGGAGAAAATGAGGCGACAACTTCGGGAGATCTATTGATTGATACGGGAAATGCCGACTCGCAGGCAACAACCGATTCAACTGCAAATATAAATGCGGTTTCTTTGACTAGCGAAGAATTTCCAAGTTTGCCGACACTTTCTCCTGCAACTGAGGCGACATTGGATATCGATACGAATCAAGAAGCCGCATCCTCGGCCCTTTCCTCGGCGTTGAGCAAGACCGGAGAAAATATGGGGCTGACTGAAGAACAATTGCAAATAATTACCGGAGCGGCCTTTGCGATTGCCACCAGCTTAAATATTGCTAATATAAATCTTGTAGGCAGTGACTTAATTTGGTTGATAACCACTATCCTTGGGTCAGAGGAAGGAAATATTAACTTCTATGATCTTTTTGCCAATCTGCCGCAACCGGCGGCTGGAGAAATTCCCGTTGACGCCGCCATTACCACAAATCAAACGAGCGTTCTTCAAAGTCAGACTCAAGCGGGGGCAGATAGCGGAGATAACAGCGGTGGGGGACAAAGCGTTGAAATGGAGACAGGGAAGGCAACGGCCATTGCAAATACGGTTAACCTTACAAATCTTAATCTTGTCGGAAGTAGGGGACTATTTACGGTAATAAATATAATAGGCAGTTTTCTCGGGGATATAATTTTACCGAACAGCAACTATCTACTTCCAGCTAATTTTCCTTGGGGAAATACCCAGGTAATTACTAATCAAGAGGCAGATGTTGATTCTTCTTCCATTGCAAACGGAAATACCGGAGAAAATGAGCTTGAGGGTTCGGGAGAACTTTCAACGG
>CAYITS010000067.1:0-2969 GCA_964366385.1 uncultured Gammaproteobacteria bacterium | reverse complement strand
GTGTTTGGATATCAAAGCCTTCAATACAAGTTGGGTACAGCTGACTGCCGCTCAACTGACAGAACTGAGGGCCGGGGACAAAGTCAGGTTCACGGTTGCCGGACAGGCATCATCCGGATCGTTTGATAAAGCCAGATTTAAGATAAACGGAACCCAAAGACCTGAAGTTACGAGCAAAAGACCGGGTACTGAGGAATTCTTTGATGAATACACGATTCCTGCAGAAGCAACGTCATTTACAATTGATGCCCAGTTGTACTATTCAACTTTGGGTTGGTTCTGATATGAAAAATTTAATGAAAAGTAAATTCGCAACGATAGCAATAATAGTTGCCACGGTTATCTTGGCCGGAATCGCCATTTTCACCGCCATCAGACTCTATCAATTAAGAAAGGAGTCTGTGGCACCGACTGCCCCTGAAAGCAAGCCCAAAGCGGCCGCTCCTATTCCCTGCACGGCTCTTACTTTTAATCTGTCAACCAATACCCCCACACCAACCGGAAGCGGAACTCCCACTCCGACACCAACCGCAAGTCCAACTCCAACCGGGACCGCAACGGCGACCCCTACACCAACACCGACAACGGGTGCGGGGACACCAACACCTACTACATCAGTGACCGCAACGGCAACGGCAACGAGTATTTCAATCGCTCGGGCCAGTCCAACAGCAGAACCGTCCTTACCGGATGCCGGAATTTCATTCCCAAGCATTATCGGGATTGGAATCGGGATACTCCTTCTTATCGGATCGCTTCTACTGGCTCTGTAGCCTTAATCGTCTGATATACTTTTGTCAGTATGAGAAGAGCCAATTTATTGTTCTTTGCTGTTCTCTTCGTTTTTTCCTGGTCATTGATGTGGAAAACTTTCAGGGTGAATCCAGCGGGCGACCTGAAAATTGCCACCAAAGTCTGGAGTGATTTTGCGGCCGCAATTCCTTTAATCAGATCCTTTTCTTTGGGGAATAATTTCCCCCCGCAATATCCGCTTTTTTCGGGTCCGCCCATAAAATATCATTTTATTTTTTTCTCCGCGGTCGGAATGCTTGAAAAGGCAGGACTTAGATTGGATTGGGCTTTAAATTCACTCAGTGTTCTTTCTTTTTTTGCACTTCTGTTGGCAATTTATTTTCTTTCCCAAGAACTGTTTCAAAAAAGGGCCGTTTCTGTTCTTGCCTGTATTTTGTTTCTCTTCAACGGGTCCTTATCTTTTTTGGAATTTTTCAATAAACATCCAATTTCTTGGCAAACCCCGCTCGACATTATCCGCAATAACACCTTCCCCTCATTTGCCCCTTACGACGGCAGCAATTTGGTCTCCGCTTTCTGGAGTTTGAACATCTACACAAACCAAAGACATCTGGCATTTGCGTATGCGTCTTTCTTGATACTTATTCTAATTATTTACAAAGCTTCAAGAAAACCAAAAAGGCTGGATTTAAACAAATCTCTGATATTGGGAATATTGCTGGGATTTTTCCCCTTCATCCATTTAACTGTTTTTGCCATGATGGAATTATCCCTTCTAATCCTGTTTCTGGTTTTTAAAAACATCAGAAAAAGGCTTTTCCTCATCGCTTTTGTGTCGGCAATAATCGCACTTCCGCAAATTATTTATATGGGATGGTCGGGTACCAATACCGGCTTTTTTCACCCGGGCTACCTCATTGCAAACCTGACGCCATTTTCTTTTATCAGATACTGGTTTTTTAATCTTGGCCTCGCAGCCATTTTATTTCCGATTGGATACCTGCTTACCAAGAAAAGACAAAGGAAAATATTCTTACCGTTTCTCTTATTCTTTTTAATAGGAAACCTCTTCCGGTTTTCACCCGAAATGGCAGCCAACCATAAATTTTTTAATCTTTTTCTAATCGGTGCCAACATGTTTGCCGCCTACTCTATTTACCGGCTGTGGAAATACAAAACCGTGGGTAAAATTGCGGCGATATTTTATGTATTTATCATGACTTTCTCGGGAATTATCGATATCTTCCCGATAAAAAATGACGTCTACGCGGAAATTAAAGACGGCAAAAACAATGACGCAGCCCAATTCATTATCGATAACACCCCAAAAGATTCGGTGTTTATTAATGCATCATACATATATGACCCCGCCTCCATTGCGGGGAGAAAAATCTTTTTAGGCTGGCCATATTTTTCCTGGTCTGCAGGTTATAATACCAACGAAAGATTTGGTCTTTTAAAAGAGATCTTAGAGTCCTCAGATTTAGAACATTCCTGTTTACTTCTTAAGAAAGCGGATGTTAACTACATTGAAGTTCAAAACCCGACCCCTATAGAAGGAATAGAAATAAATTATGAATTTTTTAAAGAAAACTTTAAAGAAATATTTTCTTCGCCAACGACAAATATTAATATTTATGATGTAAATCTTTCCTGTCAATAGAAAATGAAAATAAACAAAACTCTAACCGTTAGTCTGATTATTTTTTCTTTACTGACAATTCCTTTTATAAATTCCATCCCGTACTTAGACGGAAATATCGACTTTGTAAAATCCCACGATTTTTTTGTAGGTGGATTTGGCCAATTATTAAACAATTGGCTCTCCGTACATCCACCAGTAAAAGAAATTATTACGTTTATTTTCTTTGTTTTGAAAGGCATCAACCCAATCACTTATAATATTACGGGAGTACTGTTTGGCCTTTTTGGAATCGTAATTTATTATAAACTCTGCAGGATATGGACAAATAAAGCTGTCGCCAGTATAGCCATTTTGTTGTTTTGTTCCTCTCCGCTCTTTTTATCGGCAGGTTTATTTTCACTGACAGACTACCTTTTGGAAATTTTCATACTTGCCTCTTTATATTTTTATTCAAAACGGAAATATTATCTTTACTTTCTATTTACCTCACTGGCGCTGCTAACAAAAGAGACGGGCAAGGATTTAAAGGGCCTATTGATCGCACTAAGCCCTTTAATAACCGCTGCCGCAT
>CAYITS010000066.1:0-2986 GCA_964366385.1 uncultured Gammaproteobacteria bacterium | reverse complement strand
TTCCGTTTTTATACGTCGAAAAATAGGTGTCGGTGGAAATCGTTGCTTTAATCTCATTTTCTTGCGTCAGGGGTAAAATTGTGATGGCTTTTTTGTCGACAGAAGACACTTTTCCTATTGCCGCTTTGACAATAAACTCTTCGAGCGGTTCGGTAATTAACACCCGGCTGACTTCCAAGATATCGTTTTCGTTTTTGTATCCCATCCCGGCGACAAAGTCTCCGATGGCGATGTCCGAAAATTTCACTTCCTTGGATACTTTTCCGATTTTGACTATAGTTGCATTCGAAAGAACCGACATTTGCTGGATTTCTCCCGAGGGAACCTTAATTTGCAGAGTATTGGTTGAAATGTCCGTTATAACACCCAAGAGAGCTTTGGGATTTTTTAGAGCCTGTTCCACTTTTTCAATGACCTTCTGCCTTATTTCCGATTCTTCGGTGGCATTTTGATTAGCGGGGGTAGAGGTTGAGAATTCGGTAGAATAAACGAGGATGAGTTTGTTGCTGACGACCTCTCCCTTGGGCCCGAGTGCTGATATTTGAAGTTGATTTGCTCCACCCGACAAATTTACTTCCTGACTGAGTGCGCCGTCCTTTTGGCTTTTGAAGATGTAATCATTTTCATCCAAAGAGACAACCACCCAGCTGTCGGGAAGAGTTATCCCGGAAATCTCCACAGGGTTATCGGTAATGACGCTTAAGTTATCCGGTTTTGCAAGAGTTATTCCGAATTGAGAAGATGGGGTTGCGGGGAGAGCATTTTCGGAAGTTTTATTGCCGTTCGGTTTAAAAGCGGAATTGGCACGCCAAACCCCAAAAGCAATGATGATACCCATAAAGGCGCCCGCAATTAGGGCATACACAACCTCTTTTCGCATCGGTGACAATATAGGTTAACGGGGTGGCCTTGTCAAGGTGAATTTGTTGTGTTAGCATCGTTGATAGTTATGGACATTGTTTATCTTGGTCATTCTTCATTCAAGCTGCGCGGCAAATCAGTTTCTTTGGTTACCGATCCCTATGATTCCGGGGTTGTCGGACTTAAATATCCCCCGACGGAAGCGGATATTGTCACTGTTTCGCATGACCACAAGGACCATAACCAATCAAATCTTATTGGCGGTGTAAAAAAGGTGATTTCGGGCGCGGGGGAATATGAAATTGCGGGGGTATCGATAATCGGAATTTCCCAGTTTCATGACGATGTAAAAGGAGAAAAGCGGGGGAAAAATATCGTTTATATATACGAAATAGATGGCTTGAGATTGTGCCATCTTGGAGATTTAGGACATGTTATTTCCGACGAAATAGCGGGTCAGATGGGGGATATTGATGTTTTGATGATTCCGACCGGCGGGTTTTATACAATCGGTCCCAAAGAAGCCGTTGAAGTGGTTTCTAAGATAGACCCCTATTTTGTGATTCCGATGCATTACCGGGTTAAAGGCCTAAATCAGGATGGTTTTTCTCAGCTTTTGCCGGTTGAGGATTTTTTGTCAAACTCCGGCCTCAGTGTTGAAAAAATGCAGAAATTTACGATTAGAAAAGACGATGTCGCCGATGATCAAAGCGTGAAAGTGATAGTTTTGGAAAATGGCCGATAAAGATCAAATCAGAGTGCCTTCGCACTCAAATGAAGCGGAAGAATCCGTTTTGGGGGCCTTGCTTCTTGATAAAGATGCCGTAATTGCCGTGGCCGAATTTTTGCGCCCCGATGATTTCTATGACGACAGGAAAAAGGAAATATTCGAGTGTTGTCTGGAGTTATACGAAGAAAGGGTTCCGGTTGACGTCTTAACCGTTTCCGAGAGACTCAAAAAAAAGAAAGTTTTAAAGAGGGTTGGGGGAGCCTCATATTTGGCTGAACTTGCCAATAAAGTACCGACGGCGGCACACGTTGAACATTACGGTAAGATTGTTAAAGAGTCGGCCACAAAAAGATCGATCATGTCTATCGCAAGCAGATTGGTTGATATGTCCTTTGACGAGTCTTTAATGGCCGATGAGTTATTAAATAGAGCGGAAATGGAAATATTCTCTCTGTCGCAAAGACATTTGGCGCGGGCATTCACGCCGGTAAAAAGTGCTTTGGCGGAGAGTTTTGACAGACTTGATGAATTACATAAACAGGGGGAAGGGCTCAGAGGAATTCCGACCGGGTTTAAAGATCTGGACGATAGTCTGGCGGGAATGCAGAAATCAAATTTGATAATATTGGCATCCCGCCCCGGAGTCGGAAAAACTTCACTTTCTTTAAATATCGCCCAAAATTTGGCCGTAAAGCACAAAAGACCGGTCGGTTTTTTCTCTCTTGAAATGAGCAAAGAAGAGCTGGTCGACAGGCTTCTGGTGGCTCAGGCCGATATTGATGCCTGGAAATTAAAAACGGGGAAATTGGCAGAAGACGATTTTACCAAATTAAGCAACGCCATGGGAGAACTGGCAGAGGCGCCTTTATTTATTGATGATACTCCGGCTCTTTCCATCATGGAAATGAGAACCAAGGCCAGGCGTCTTCAGGTTGAAAGCGGGGTTGATCTTATCGTGGTCGACTATTTACAACTCGCCAGGAGTCGTCAACTTGAAAACAGGGTGCAGGAGGTTTCCGAGATAACACAGGGGCTGAAGAACTTGGCCCGTGAGCTTAAAGTACCGGTCTTGGCTCTTTCACAGCTTTCGCGGGCGGTTGAACAAAGAGGAGGCCAGAAAAGACCCCAGCTTTCCGATCTGCGCGAAAGCGGAAGCATTGAGATGGATGCGGATGTGGTGCTTTTTATCTGGAGAGAAGACGAAGAAAAACTGGAAAACATTGTTTTGGATATTGCCAAACACAGAAACGGACCTCTAAGAACCATAAACCTATTCTTTAAAGGCGACAGAATTAAATTCTACGGCCGCGAAACGAAGAGGGAGAAGTAGCACAAATCTCTACATTTCTGTCTCCGGGTATATTTCTATTGCTTTTTTTAGACGCAAGGCGATTT
>CAYITS010000065.1:0-3061 GCA_964366385.1 uncultured Gammaproteobacteria bacterium | reverse complement strand
TTTTCCATGATTCTTATTTGGGCAATGTTAAAGGTTAGTGAAGGGAAAAAATGGGGCTGGCCGGTTATTGCCCTTATCTCCGGACTGTCTCTTTTTAGTTTCGGTTCCGCAGGTGAGTTATTTTACTTTCCGGCAATACTAATTTTTTTAATGCTGCAATGGAAAAATAGACCCGACAAGAAAAACTTAATTCTTTCAATAGCTTTGTTTGTTTTAACTTTTCTACCCCTGATTTTATTTGACCTTAAACATAATGGAATCTTAAGAACCAATATGGTTAATACTTTTGTGGGAGAAAAAAGTTTTACTCTTCCGTCCGGGTCCTTATTTGAATCCAGAAACAAATCTTACTACGACATTTTTACGACAAAACTTTTCCACTCAAGAGGAAAAGAAGAAATCACGGCTCTTTGGGGGTTAGCCTTGTCTTTTGTTTTATTCCTGCCCGGTCTACTCAAAAACAAAAAAACAAAAATTATTTTAATTTTACTTATTTCTCCCCTCGTCGGACTTTATTTCTACCAAGGAAATTACACAGTTTTGTATGACTATTACGTGACCGGATATTATTTGATATTTATTCTGCTTGCTGCTGTCGTTTTAGGGAAGATTTGGAGTCATAAATTGGGAATGCTTTTGGTTGCCTATTTTATGTATTTGTTTATTGCGAACAACTATGATGTTTTGCGTTATAAATTAAACGATAAATCCAATAGCCCGGGGAGCATTGCCTTGGTTAATCAACTTGAGTCGGTTGATTGGATTTTTGATAATGCGAGGGGGGAAGTTTTCAATGTTGACGTATATGTCCCTCCCGTAATTCCGTATTCATACGACTATCTTTTTCTTTGGCAGGGAACAAAGCGTTGTGAGGAGAACCTTTGCGGATTAACAACAAAAGAGAATGTCAAAAGGGTATATACGCTCTATGAGAAAGATTTTGACCATCCGGAAAGACTTCAAGCTTGGATGGATAGGCAAGGGGGGGTTGGGAAAGTTGTTGAAGAGAATTCCTTTGGGGGTATTGTGGTGCAAAAAAGAGAAAGAATATTAGATGAGAAATAAATTGCTGCCGGTTCTTTTTATCGGTTTATGGCTGCGTATTTACAAACCTCTCCAGCTTTATATGTATAGTCATGACCAGGACTTGGCGGGTTGGATAATAAAAGACGTCTTGGTCAATAGGCATTTAAGATTGATAGGTCAGGAGACCTCTTCGCAGGGAGTTTTTGTCGGGCCCTTATTTTATTACCTCCAGATTCCTTTCTATCTATTAACCAAAATGGATCCTGCGGGAACTATATTACTGGTTACGTTGTTGGGAATATTTACGATATTTTCTTTTTATTTTTGTTTTTCGAAGATGTTTACCAAACGAGCGGGGTTAATGGCCGCATTTATATATTCGGTTTCCTTGTACTTTGTTTTTACCGATAGAGAGGTTGTCCCCACCATGCCGGTTCATCTTTGGACTGTCTGGTTTCTTTTTGCGACATGGATGGTACTAAAAGGAAAGAGTAGGGCCTATATTTTACTTGGGTTTTTGGCAGGGATTCTCTGGAACTTTCATTTAGCTCTTGCCATTGTTGTTCCCCTGGTTTTGGTTGCCCAGATCCTTTCTAAAACAAAAATTAATTTTAAACATATGTCTTTGGGAATTATTATATTTGTTGTCGCGATGAGCCCTTTTATTGTTTTTGAAGTCAGGCATTCCTTTAGACAAACCAAGGCAATTTTTTATTCTCTTGCCTTCTCTAAAGATTATATTCCCGGGACCGGCAGGGGGTTGGCAAAGCTGGATAGGGTTTTTCAGTTGGTTCACAAGAACGCTTCAGCAATATTTTGGGGAGAATTTAAACCAATCCCATATTCATATACATTCTATCTTTTGGTTATTTCTTTTACTTTACTGGTGGTGAAGAAAATTATCCCCAGAGATTTAGGTTTGATATTGGCCTTGTGGTTTGCGGTTTATATCGTATTTTTTACCGTCAATAAGATTAATCTGTCCGAGTATTATCTTAACGGAATGAATGTTGTTTGGATAACCACTTTGTCTGTCGGTTTTGATTTTCTTTTTAAGAAGAATGTGTATCTGAAACGGCCGGCAATATTTCTATTAATAATTTTTACTGTGGTTAGTTTTTATGGTCTGTTTACCAAGGCGATTAACAGAAGCGGTTATATTGAGAGAAAAGCCATAGTTAAATATATTAAAGAAGATGCCGAAGAGAAAGGCTATCCTTGCGTCTCGGTTTCGTATATTACCTCCCCCGGGAACGAATTGGGCTACAGATATCTATTTTGGCGGGAAGGAATGCACGTTAATCAGTCATCAAGTATGTCGCCGGTTTATACTATAGTTTTTCCACACAGCAAAGTTGACAGGATAAATAAAAGCTTTGGAGCATTAGGATTGGTTTTGCCGGACTACGAAAGGTACAATAAAAAGGAAGTGGATATCAGTTGCAGTGGAGAAAACTCAAACCTGACCGATCCGATGTTTGGTTATACCGAATAGTATGGCGATATTTCTTTCTATTATTATGCCGGCATATAACGAAGAAAAGAATCTCAAAAATGGGGTTTTAGAGGAGGTTTGGGATTATTTAAAAACCCAAAAATATTCCTGGGAAGTATTAATTGTCGACGACGGTTCGACGGATGCAACGATAAAGCTTTCAGAAAAATTTCTTAAAGAACACAGTAGCCTGCCTGCCGGCAGGCAGGGTTTTAAACTCTTAAAAGAAAAACATAGGGGAAAGGGAGGAACAATAATTGCCGGGATGCTTCAAGCCAAAGGGGATTATGCGCTTTTTATGGATATGGATCAGGCAACCCCAATTTCTGAGGTTGAAAAATTCTTGCCAAAATTTTCCACCAAAGGCGGATCGGCCTCCGGCCGAAAGCAGGGATACGATGTAGTAATTGCCTCACGCAGCGGCAGGCAGGGGGCACCGATAGTCAGAAAGCTTATGGCCTATGGTTTTATGTTTTTAAGGTCTCTTATTTTAAGGCTTCCCTACAAAGATACTCAGTGCGGTTTTAAGGCCTTTAAAAA
>CAYITS010000064.1:0-3203 GCA_964366385.1 uncultured Gammaproteobacteria bacterium | reverse complement strand
CGGAAGATTTTAAGTATCGGCTACCACCGGGGGGTTAAAGTATTATTCGGTTTACCTTTAACCGATACTCAAAGTGGAATAAAGATTTTTAGAAGAGAAGTTCTGGATAAAATGCTTTCCCGGCTTTTAGTCAAAAAGTATGCTATGGATATTGAAATGCTGGCAGTTGCGAAATATTTAGGATTTGACAGGATTTATGAGGCCCCCATAGAAGTAAGATTTAATCGGACTACCAGCAGGATAGGGTGGTTGACGATATTCAAAATGGCTTGGGACACCGCCGCAGTTTTTTATCGCCTCAAAATCCTTCATTATTACGATGACAAAAATAGGAAAAATTGGATTAGCAGTTAAAAGTTTATTTGCAGTAGTTCTTATTTTCTTTTTTTGCTCTTCGGGTGTTTTGGCGCAGGACAGTGAAAAATTTATTACCATAGTTAATCCGGTCAGGATTTCTTCGTATACGAAAAACCCGGAGGAGAGCTTGAAAAGCGAGTATTTGGTAATTAAAGAAAACAATCTGCCTGCGACATGGCTTCTTACATATGATGCTTTAATTAATCAAAGTGTTAATTCCGTAATTGGAATTATGGACAAAAATCAGGAATTTGGAATATTTTTGGAAGTTACTCCGGCTTTTGCCAAATCTGCCGGAGTTGTCTATCACGAAACCGGTTTTTGGCATCATGCCGCCAGCGTTTTTCTTTCCGGCTACACACAAGAAGAAAGAAAACTTCTGATAGATAAAGTTTTTGAGAAATTTAAGGAAGTTTTCGGATATTACCCTAAGTCGGTTGGTTCCTGGTGGACGGATTCGTTTTCTCTCTCATATATGAAAGAAAAATACGGTATTACGGCAAATTTGGTGTGTTCCGATCAATTTTCTACCGATGGCTATCAAATATGGGGACAGCCTTGGCAGATTCCTTATTATCCCTCTAGATTCCATGCAGCTGTTCCGGCTGCCAATGAATCAGTAAAATTGAACCTTGTTAACATTCAATGGGCGCCAAGGGATCCTCTGAATGGCTACGAAAGCAGTTTATACAGTACACAGGACTATTTGGTTGCACCCAAACCTCAAGATATAAATTACTTTAAGAAGTTGGTTGAGTTTTACTCCTCTTATGGCCAAATTACGGTCGGGCTTGAAGCCGACCTTGACCCTTCCGGCTATAAAGGTGAATTTGCAAAGCAGATGGATGTGGTGAGCCAAGAAAGAAAAAACGGAGTTAATGTTTCCACCATGTCCGAGTTCTCCAACTGGTATAGAGAAAAATATCCAAACCTTTCCCCTTCCTATTTTTTGGAGGCAGATGACTTATTGGGAAGTGGTGTAAAAGCTGTTTGGTCGCAGAGCCCGGAATACCGGCTTTTTTATACAGTCGATCCTGCGACCAAGGAAATAACGGTCAGAGATTTAAGATTTTACAACGCGGATCTTGAAGAACCATATTATTACTCACCCAACCGGAGTTTTAATTTGACCATAAATATTCCGGCGGCAGTTGATGAAATTAGTTTTGGCGAAGGAAGAAAAAAGTTCCCGGCGGGAACAAAAGATATTATTCAAAAGTTTTTCAAAGATAGGGTGACCGTCCCAAGAGGGGGAATTTTGATTAAAGGTCTTTCATCTGAGGCAATCCATTTTTTCGAGCAAAAAAAAGCAATTCTATACCTATTGTCAGGGCATGGTTGGAATTATTTTAAAAAAGAGAATTATCTTATTCCCCAGGGAGAAATTTATGCTTTAAAGTTTCTTTCTTCTTTGACGAAAGGAAAAGTTTTAATTTATGACAACGAGTGCTTGCAGTGTGAGTACCACACGAAGTATAAACTTCCGGCTTTTGCCAATTTAAAAAGTTACGTTCAGAAATACAGTAAGCACGCGATTGTCTATAATTCCTCGGTATTTAAAGCAAAAACCCGCGAAGAGGCCAAAAAGGAATTTAATAAGCTTAAAGTGAAATATATTTATTTAGTTAAGTTTGAAGGTTATTCGGAAAAATTGCCTTTTTCTCCGGGAGATTTGGGGGTTGAAAAGATATTTTCTAATGCCAATGCCGAAGTTTGGAGAGTAAAATAGAAACATGAATATATTGGTTTTTTCGTGGAGGGACTTAAAACATCCACTTGCCGGAGGGGCAGAGCAAGTTATGCATGAGCATATGAAAAGTTGGGTAGCTGCCGGGCATAAGGTCACTCTTTTTTCTTCATATTTTAGCGGCGCAAAGAGGGAAGAGGTGGTAGACGGTGTAGAAACGTTAAGAAAGGGGTGTCAGTTAGGTGGAGTTCATATAGCCGCTTTTTTTTGGTACGTATTTAAAAACCACAAAAAGTACGATTTGGTAGTTGATCAATTCCATGGAATTCCATTTTTTACGCCTTTATATGTGCGTAAGCCAAAACTTGCAGTTTTGCAGGAAGTAGCAAAAGATGTCTGGTTTTTGAATGACTTTTCTTTTCCGTTAAATTTGGTTATTGGTTTTCTTGGTTATATATCCGAACCGATAATTTTTCTCCTTTACAGAAATGTAGATTTTATGGTTGGTTCTAATTCTGCGAAAGAAGATTTAATCAAGATGGGAATTCCTTCGTTAAAAATAACAATTGTTCCTCATGGTGTAATTATTAAGTACCCCAAACCATTTCCGCCAAAAGAAAAAATTAAAACGGTCATGTTTTTAGGTGCTTTAGCAAAAGATAAAGGTGTCGAAGACGCAATAAAGGTTTTCTCTTTACTTAACAAAAAGAGAGAATGTAACTTCTGGATAGTGGGAAGGGGTGGGGAAAGCTATGTAAGCAAATTGTTGTCTATGTGTAAAGAACTGGGTTTAGACAATAAAGTCAAGTTTTGGGGTTTTGTCGATGATAAAAATAAATTTGAGTTGTTGGCACGGGCGCATTTAATGATAAATCCGTCAGCCAGGGAAGGTTGGGGATTGGTTAATATTGAAGCGAATAGTGTCGGGATTCCTGTTGTAGCATATTCCTCTCCGGGATTGATCGATTCCGTCAAAAACGGGAAGAGTGGAATACTTGTTAAGGAAAATTTACCGGAAAAGTTGGCAAAGGCGATAATAGAAATATTGGATAATAAAGAAAGATATAGACATCTGCAGACAGGGGCGTTGGCGTGGAGCAAAAATTTTTCTTGGGAGAAATCAAAACAAGAAAGTTTAAGATTGATTAACAAAGTCGTA
>CAYITS010000063.1:0-3334 GCA_964366385.1 uncultured Gammaproteobacteria bacterium | reverse complement strand
GAGTGGGGTTCCAGGGAGAATTGACGCCGATAGTGATGACACGGTCGGATTCTTTGCCGCTGGCGTCTTTGGCTTTAGCGCGGAGAGTGTGAACCCCGTCCGAAAGATTTTCCACATTGTAAGTATACGGCGGGGCATCAAACGAGCGTTTTTTACTGCCATCAATTTCCAACTCAACCAAGACTATATCAACCGTCGAATCGGCTTTAATATCTATAGTGAAATTTTTCAAAGTCGTATCTCTGTCGCGGGGATTTACAAACTCAACATTTACAGGATTTGTTGTTCCGCAGTAATCGCTCGGGGGGTGATATCTCGGATCGGATTGAGTCGAAAGCCAGTTTAATATGCCTTCAGGATCTTCTTCTTTAAAGACAAAATATTCCTTTTCTTCATAATTCCCGGCCGCCACATCCGATGGAGTTGCCAGTTTGCCATCCGACTTGCAAACTTTAAGCTTTTTGTGAATCGGATCTTCTCCGGGTTCTGTTCCCTTAATGAAATATTCCATCCTTGAAGGGTAGCCGTCATGAGCCCTATAACCCGAAACGGAATCTACCGCGGCGCTGACTATCCCGGCCGGCTGTTCAAAAGCAACACCCGGCTTTCCCGACAGCGCTTGCAAAAGCACTTTCCTCCAAATGGGAGAGGCACCGGAAATTCCTGAAACAACTTCCTTCATCGCAGAATTGTCGTTATTCCCAACCCACACACCCACAATCGCTTGGGGATTCCCGCCGATAGTCCAATTATCTCTCTTGTCATTAGTTGTTCCGGTTTTGACGGCTACTTGTTTTCCGGGAATATTTAAAAGCGAATTGACTCCGAATATTTCCTGTCTGGCGGCATTATCCGAAAGAATATTGGCAATAAGCCAGGCCTGCTCCGGCGTCAGTACTTTCTTTTTCTCAAATTTTACTTCTTCCAACACCTTTCCGTCCTTGTCTTCGACTTTAAGTATCGCAACGGGGTCAACCCGATATCCCTGATTGACGAAAGCGGCGTAGGCGGAAGTCAGTTCCAAAAGCCTAACTTCTCCGCCCCCTAGAGTAAGTGAAAGGCCAACCCGGCTCAATGTTTCTTTATCCGGTTTTAACGTAGAAATACCCAGATCGTAGGCGGTCTCCAAGGTCTCCTTAATTCCCACCAAAGCCAGCATCTTAACAGCAGCCATATTGATCGAGTTGGCGAGGGCATAGCGGACTTGCATCGGACCCCGGTACTTTCCGTCGTAATTTACGGGCTCGTAATCGGGTTGACCTTCGCCTCCGGGAAAAGTAGTCGGAACATCCATCAGTAAAGTTGCCGCGGTAAACCCCTTTTTGAGGGCGGTCACATAGGTCATCGGCTTTATGGCGGAACCCGGCTGTCTTAAAGAAAGGGTGACGTTTACCTGCCCGTCATAATTGGGATCGTTAAAGTTTTTTGACCCAACCATCGCCAGAATTTCTCCCGTCTCGGGGTTGATGGCAGCCGCGGCGCCGTTGGTGATGTGCTGGCCTTCAACTTTTTCGATTTCCTCCCCTACAATATCCTGCGCTTTCTCCTGAAGTTCAAGATCCAGGGTAGTTGTCACTTTAAGACCCCCTGTTTCCACAACCGTCTCGCCATATCTGTCTTCCAATATCTTTTGCACATATTGGACAAAATGCGGCGCTTTAAAAGAAGCGCCTCTTGCCTGAAACTCAACAATTTCGAGTAATCCCGCCGCTTCCTTTTCTTGATCTTTATTGATATAACCGTCTTCTCTCATTCTTCTTAAAACCGCTTGGGTTCTGTCGATATACGCTTTTGGGGTAGATGAATACGGAGAATAAACCGACGGGCGTTGCGGAAGCCCGGCCAAGATTGCCGACTCAATCAAATTAAGTTCGGAGACTTTCTTCCCGAAGTAAATCTCGGCCGCGGTTTCAACTCCCCAGGCGGTTCCCCCGTAGGGGGCTTCATTCAAATACATAAGAAGAATATCGTCTTTTGAATATTTCTTTTCAATTTGAATCGCCAAAACAAATTCTTTGATTTTTCTAAAGACGCTCCTTTCGGGAGACAGAAGGACATTCTTGACAAGTTGCTGAGTCAGGGTAGAGCCCCCCTGGGCTTTTCCTAACGTAAATATTCTCGAAAAACCCCTAATCATGCCAAAGGGATCAAATCCTTGGTGTTTGTAGAAATTTTTATCTTCAATGGCAATTGTGGCCTGCTTTAAATATGCCGGGGCGGCATCAAAAGTGATCGGGGTGCGTCTTTGATTCTCAAAAATATCATACAAAACCTCACCGTTGCGGTCCAATATTCTGGTTGAAAAACCTTCTCTCCTGACTATTTTTTCGGGAGAGGGAAGGGTAAAGGCAATAATGGGAAAAACAATAAAAGAAACAATAAATATCCCTATTATTCCGATAAAAGCCAGCTTGGCCAAAGCCAACAGCCGCCTGCTTCTTTTTACCTCCCTGCTTCTTTTTAATCTTTCCCTCCACATCCTTAATCCATTCTAACAAATAATTGGCACTTGACCAAAATTTTTAATGTAATTAGTATCAGTCACCTCAAAGTGAAAGTAGATAGGTTCATGACTTCATAATTGTTCCGTAATCCGGTACTTGACAAGAATACTACTGTACTAGTACAGTAGTACATAGACATGAGGAACAAAACTATAAAATCCGATTTAATTTTTGACCTGATAAATGCTTTTAAATCCATAAAATCTGCAAATGAAAGCGCTTCCTTTCTTCAGGATATTCTCACCGCAAGAGAAATCAAAAATTTAGCTATAAGACTTCGTATCGCAAAACTTGTTCTCTCGGGAGAAAAACAAAGAGACATTAGTTCTAATTTAAAAATAAGCATAGCCACTGTGACAAAAGTTAATGCTTGGCTAAACCAAAAAGGTGATGGTTTCAAACAAATTATCTCAAGACTTCCGGTAAAATACGATATACCGACAAAACCCATAAAAGGCCCGTTAGAATATCATTTACCGGAAATTATTGCTGCTTCTATTCAATACGGAGTTGCCAAAACCCAAGACAGAAAAATAGAAAGATTTGTTAAAGATGTTAAGAATAAGAAAGATATAGACAAAAATTTAAAAGAAGTTTCAGATGATTTCTACAAACACAAAGGTAAATAATGTATCACTGTACTAGTACAATAGTATATGAAAAAAGGCACAAATTAGCGTGCACTGATCTGCAATTGCTCAACCCAAAAACCAGAAACATTAAATTTATTGACACATTTGAAATCTTAGCCGAAGCAACTGTAGATAAAATATTACAAGAATAGTACTATAATCATAATATATGGATAAAATTGAAGAAGTTTTAACCAG
>CAYITS010000062.1:0-3393 GCA_964366385.1 uncultured Gammaproteobacteria bacterium | reverse complement strand
GAGATTAAAGCAACGATTTCCACCGACACCTATTTTTCGACGTATAAAAACGGAAAGATTACAAAAACCGGAATTTCCGATATCTCAAAGGACGACTTGGTAATTGTCGTTGCGGAGGAAAGCAAAGGTTTAACGGCAAGAACGGTATTGGTTGTTGGTAAATAAATTGGGTGTTTATTAAAACCAGTTGGACGACTGGTTTTTTGTTTAGAAAAAAGATAATATGAAGACTACGAATAAATTGCAAACACTAAAAGGCTTTAGGGATTTTTTGCCGCAAAAAATGGCTATTAGAAATGAAGCTATCAAAAGGCTGCGTGGGGTCTTTGAAAAATATGGTTTTGAAGAACTTCAAACTCCTTCTTTGGAGTATAGGGAAGCCCTTCTCGGCAAGTACGGCGAAGAGGCAGAAAAACTGATGTACCTTTTCAAAGACCCCGGTGGGCGTGACGTTGGTCTAAAATATGATTTGACCGTTCCCCTCGCAAGAGTTGCCGCCTCTTACCCAGATCTTCCAAAACCTTTTAAAAGATATCAAATTCAGCCGGTTTGGAGAGCGGAAAAACCACAAAAAGGAAGGTATAGGGAAATTTATCAATGCGATATTGATACAATCGGATCTTCTTCCCCACTTTCCGATGCCGAGATAATTGCAGTTATCAATGACTCGCTTGAGGCACTTGGATTTACAAATTACAAAATAAGAATCAATTCAAGAAGTGTTCTTTTTTCAACAATGGAAAAATCCGGCATTCTTGAAAAAATGTGGCTATCTGCCATTCAATCAATTGACAAACTCGACAAAAAAAACCAAGAAGAAATTGAAAAAGAGCTGGCAAATAAAGGTTTAGAAACCGAGCAAATTCGAGATATTTTTGATTTTTTGAAAAAGGCGACTCCGGATGAATTTCTCTCCAAAGTTATTGATTTGGCAAAAGATTTGGGAGTAAAAGAAAATTTAGTCTTTGATCCCATTCTTTCAAGGGGCTTAGATTACTATACCGGTCCAATTTTCGAATCGGTGGTCGGGGAGCCAAAAATTGGCTCGGTCACGGGCGGCGGCCGCTATGATAAATTATTAAAAACTTTAGGCGGGCCGGATCTTCCGGCAACCGGAACAACAGTCGGACTCGATCGAGTTTGTGATGTAATTGAAGAATTAAATCTCTGGCCGGATATAAACCCTACACCAACAAAAGTTCTCGTCACGGTTTTTTCGCCGGAACTTTTGGTTCAATCTATTGAAGTGGCTAAAACCATAAGAGATGGCGGAATAAATACTGAAACTTATCCTGATGAAAATACTAAACTTGATAAGCAGCTTAAATATGCCGACAAAAAAGGGATTCCGTTTGTTGTTATTATCGGCCCGGAAGAAGCCCGCAAAAACATAGTTGTGTTAAAAAATCTCGGAACTAAAAAACAAATTTCAGTTAATATCAACCAACTAGTTTCTCAAATTTCTAATTACTAATTTCTAAATATGAATCCTCACCGCCTCAAAGCCTATCTGTTATTATTTTTTACCGCAGTCATTTGGGGGGTGGCAGGACCAATAATAAAATATACCCTTGGCGGTATCGCCCCCCTTCCGTTTTTAACATATCGTTTTGCGGTTTCATCCATCGCGGCCATTATCTTTCTTCTTATGGGTATATCAAAAATTCCAAAAGGCGGGCGGATTTTTTTTGAAACCTTGCTCTATGGCTTTCTTACTTCCACCGTTGCATTAGGACTATTGTTTTTTGGTTTAAACAATACCACGGTACTTGATATGACTTTTATTACAGCCGTTGGGCCGCTTCTTATTGTTCTTGCCGGAATACTATATCTCAAAGAACACATAACCAAATGGGAAAAAACCGGAATGAGTCTTGCATTTATCGGAGCCGTAATTACCGTACTTGAACCTTTATTTTCAGGAAATTTTAAAATTGCAAATTTAATGGGAAATGTCCTGGTTTTTCTATATCTTCTTGTCAACACCCTTTCCGTAGTAATGGCAAAAAGGCTTTTAAGAAAAGGCGTTTCTCCTATAACTATGACCAACTTTTCTTTCATCATCGGCTTTGTAACCGTTGCCCCGCTGGCGGCTTTGCAGATTGGTTTTTTCAACATGATTGATGTCATAGGAAACCTTACCGTTCCCTACCATTTAAGCATCTTATTTATGGCGCTTATTTCCGGCAATTTGGCTTATGCGCTCTGGGTAAGGGGTCAAAAAACAATTGAAATCGGAGAAGCGGCTCTTTTTGGCTATCTATACCCGATCTTTGCCGCACCCTTGGCGGTTTTGTGGCTAAAGGAAAAAGTTACTATTCCTTTTGTTGCGGGGGCAATAATTATTTCAATCGGCGTCTTTATTGCCGAATATAAAAAAAGAAGATATAATTCCTCTGTATGAAGGCAAATGTTCATCCAACTTGGCATCCTGAAGCAAAGACAACCTGCGCCTGCGGGAACGTTTTTACGGTCGGGGCAACCGTTAGCGAACTCTCCGTTGACGTCTGTTCCAAGTGTCACCCTTTTTATAGCGGCCAAATGAAGTATCTGGATACTGCCGGCCGGGTTGAAGCCTTTAAATCAAAACAAAAAGGAGTCGTCCAAAAAAGCGTTTCCAAAACAGAGAAAAGACGGCTCAAAAAACTCAAAAAGATACAGGAGGACAGAGAACGGCCGGATACGCTTGCACAACTACGCAAGCAAGTATAATTTCTAAACGTGGAAACAGAAACAATTTACCTCGAAATCCGCGGGGCTACCGGCGGCGATGAAGCTAAAATTTGGGCAGGCGATTTAAGTCGAATGTACCAGCGTTTCGCAGAGAAAAAAGGATGGAAGATTGTCCAAATTGAAGAAAACGTTTTAAAAATCAGCGGGGAAAATATATTTAACTTTCTTAAAAACGAATCCGGGGTGCATCGAGTTCAAAGGGTACCCACAACCGAAAGACACGGAAGAATTCATACTTCGACCGCCACCGTCGCGGTCCTGCCCGAAATAAAAGAATCCGACGTTCAAATAAATCCTGCCGACCTGGAAATTCAATTCTTTCATGCTTCCTCGCAAGGAGGCCAAAACGTGCAAAAAGTTTCTACAGCAGTAAGGCTGACCCATAAACCTACGGGCATTGTCGTGTCGTCCCAAAGGGAGCGCTTTCAAGAGCAAAATAGGCGCCTGGCCGCGGATTTACTGCGGACGAAGCTTTGGAAATTGCAGGAGGAGGAAAAAATGAAAACAATCGCCGGATACCGTTCACCCATCGGCCGCGGTATGCGAGCCGAAAAAATCCGCACCTACAATTTCCCGCAGGATAGAGTCACCGATCACCGCATAAAAAAATCATTCGGAAACTTAGAAGCAATCCTAAACGGCGGACTTGATAAAGTTATC
>CAYITS010000061.1:0-3628 GCA_964366385.1 uncultured Gammaproteobacteria bacterium | reverse complement strand
GAGACAAGACTCTTATTGGAAAAGGTTGTCAACAAGCCGATTATTCAAAATGTCCTGGAAGAGGAAGTTCCGGATTTGGGAGCAAAATTAAAAGAAACCAGGGCGGTTGCAAATCAAATCTATGTTAACAGCCAGTATCTAACCAGCCAATCCGCTTCGCTTGCAGCCAGTTGGAAAGTGCTTTCGGGAAAAGAATTGCTTTCAAAAACGATGGAGCTTTCGGAGGTCTTGGGAGAGGAGGGTGATTTGTCTTCCGCCAATACGATCTTTGGCCAGGCCAATTGGGTCAAAGACGCCTGGAATTGGGAGGAGGCTGATAAAATATACAGTACACTTAAATCTGCCCAAAAACGAACCTCGCTTCTGGCCGAGAGGCTTTCCGGTTACCAAAAGAACCCAACCCTATATGCCGAAGTCAAAGATTTAGTCAAGGATTTTTTGGCCTTAGAGAAGCTGGTGGGTAAGGCAGATGATGGTTATTATACAAAAAGCCTTTATGCAAAAATAAAATCAACTCAGGAGGTGGCGGCGAATTTGGATGCCAAGTCGGGCGAAATCGATAAACTATTGCTGGGCTTTGCCAAGACAAAAGATGCAGCCGGAACCGTCAAAAAGACCCAAGACATACAAAAGCAGGTCATTGCCATTAACAAAGTTCCCGGCGCGGCCAAGACTCTGACCAGAGCAAACGTTTCCGATGCAAAGTCGGTCAAGAACAGTCTTTTGGGCTTAAGGGGAATTATTGATACCAATAAAATTCTTCTGGCCAGAGGAGCAGGGAAAACCCTGGTCAATACCTGGCTTGAAGAGGGGAGCGTGGTTTTTAAAACTCTGGCGACCAACCCTTCAAATTTAATAAGTCAGGACGTAAAAGTGAATTACTATTTGCCGAGCGAGGTTAAGGAGGAAGATATTATAGAAACGGATCCGGGGTTAACGGTTTCATACGATGCCGAAAAGGGCCAACTTAAGGTTGAGGGAGAGTTTGCTTTGTCTGCCGGCGCAACCAGAACTTTCTCAATAAAGGTTGATGATATTTGGCAGATAACCAAAGAAGAGGTTGATAGTTTAAGAAAGCAAACCGATGAACTCTATAAACCCCTGGAAAAAACCACCTACTTTGCCCAAGCGGTGAGCCTAAAAAGCGATATCAACGCTTCTTTGGACAAAATACTGGCTCTTCAGGATGCGGCCGTAACCCCCGAACAAAAAATTAAAGCCTATCGGGAAGCCTCAATCATCAAAAATTCGGCCGAGGAAAAATTGGCCGGACTGAAGAACCTGGTTGGTCAGGCAAGCGCGGCCGGCGGCCTGTTGGGATTTGTAGGCGGATCTCAGACAATCGCGGTATGGGGACTAATTATTATTATCGCCGCGGGATTTGTCTTTTTGACAATCTATATGAAAACAATTATCAATAATGGGAGAAAAGAAGCTTTAGCGGAAGCTCCGATAAAAAAAGCCGGGGGTAGAAAACCGGATCAAATTAGATTTCTGGCAATGATAATTATTGCAGCCTCCTTAAGCGCCGCAGTCACAGGATTTATTGTCAGCAAGTTGGTTGCAAAGACATATGATAATAAATTATCGGTGTTGGGAAACAATATTGACTTGCTTCAGAAAAATAATGAGCTTTCAGCAACCGACGAAGGAGTCGGGGGAACGGATTCGGAAATAGTCATCAGTGCTACCCCAACCGGCTGGCTGAGAGTAAGAAAAACCCCAAAAGGGGAAGAGATCGGGAAAGTTTTTCCCGGAGAAAAATATCTTTTGGTTGAAGATACGGCAGAATGGTTTAAGATAATTCTCTCCGACGGAAGCTTCGGCTGGATTTCAAAAAGCTATTCCTCACTATCTTCACTTTAAGAAACAAGAAGGTTATATAAATAGTGAATTAGGGCGGAAAGTACAAACCCTACTCCAATAAGCCTTTTGTTTTTTAGGCCGAAAGCGGCAATTATTATGAAAGTAAGGCTGTGCAGGATCGAGGTAGAAAAAAACCTGATAAAAATCAAAGAGACTCTTCCGAAAAGATTGATGTTTATCATATAAAGAACCGTTTCGGAAAAGGCAAACAAGACACCCGCAATGATAAAAGTCCTGTAGTAAGTAGATAGTGAAGCTTTGCTTTTAAGGGCAAAAAAAACAATCACCGTTTTTGCAAGCTCCTCGACTACATAAGGATAGGGAAATAAATACTCAATAGGCCAAAGCAAAAACGGGGCGAACAAGGAATAGAGGGCTGTCACTCCTTGCTCTTTAGTGATTTTTTGAACTCTCTGATTGCGTCTCCAATTCCCCTGCCCAGCTCCGGAAGTTTTTTGCCTCCAAAAAGCACAAGGATGATGACAAAGATGACTATCAGTTCGGTTGTTCCAATGCCTTTAAACATTTTTATCACGCTCCCTTCATCAGGCCTTTTTAGGCTGAACGAATAACTTAATTAATATTAGCGTAGTTTCAAAGAGAATTACAAGAGGTAAAGTCAAAAGGGCAAGTGAGAGAATATCGGTAGGGGGAAGCAGGGCGGCAAAAACTATGGAGGCGGTATATGCGTATACTCTTTGTTTTTTTAACGTTTCGTATTTTACGATACCTAACTGAGCCAAAACCGCCAAAACAATCGGGTATTGAAAGGCAATGCCCATAAATACCGATGTTGAAAGCACCGTTGAGAGAAATTTGGATATATCAAGGAAATTTCCGATGTTAATCTCCAATGCTTTTTGGGTAAAGAGAGAAACAACATATTTCATCATCATCAATCCGAAATAAAAACCCAGTCCAAAAAGAAGGATTCCCAACGGGAGAAGCCTGAGTATTGATTTGTACTCTCTTTTTTTAAGGGCCGGTTCGAGAAATGAAAGAAGCTGTATCAGGATAAAGGGGAAAGTTGCCACAGTTGCCACAACAAGGGCGGAACTTACGGCGAGGTTAATAAATTGAAAAGGGGAAGTAAAGACAATGTTTACTCCTTGAAGATCAAGAAGTTTCAAAACTACCCGAATTATTTTTTCATAATAGGTAAAACCGATTGCTCCGGAGATTAAGAAAATTGAGGAAGCAAAAAGAAGCCTCTTTCTTATCTCCATCATAAAAGGGGAGTATTTATTGATTGAGGCTTCTAAACTTAACGGTTCGGTGCCTTTAGCTTTTACCACTTTAGTTAATTACTCTTCTTTGGTATCTTTTGAAGATTTTTTAAACTCTCTGATTGCCTCGCCGACGCCTTTGAAAAATTCTGGGATTTTCTTGCCCCCGAAAAGAAGGATGACGATCAGAGCAATTATGAGAATTTCAGTTAATCCGATTCTGCCTGGCATAAATTTTAAACACCCCCTTTCGGTTTTTCTTCTTTTGGTTCGTCTACCGCTTTTTGGTATTCCTTTTTGGCCTTGTCAATCTCTTTTTTGGACTCGCCTGCGGTTTTGGCCAGCTCGGTTATTTTTTTGCCGCCGAAAAAGACAACCAGGATAAGAATAATAATAACAACCTCCGGCACCCCCAGGTTTTTGATGAAATTAAACATAACTTTCTAATGATATACTCATCATTTAAGTGACGCAAGAGTTGCTTTTGTCTTGGCATCCTTAAGCGTCTTACCGGTTGTCCCAGCCGTTACATGGCT
>CAYITS010000060.1:0-3767 GCA_964366385.1 uncultured Gammaproteobacteria bacterium | reverse complement strand
GGGCGACGGGTGCGGAAGATATTTTGAAATTTGGAACAATGTTTTTATGCAGTATGGAAAAACCGGGGAAGGAAAGTATGAACAACTGGAACAAAAGAACGTCGATACGGGAATGGGGGTTGACAGAACAATAACTATTCTCAGCGGGTTAGACGATGATTATAAAGTTGATGACCTTTGGGGGAAAATAATTTCGGCTATTGAAGCCGTCTGTAAAAAGAAATACAAAGGAAACGAAAAGGCGTTTAGGGTGATTGCCGACCATTCGCGCGCTGCGGTTTTTGTAGCGTCGGAAGGAATAACTCCTTCAAATAAACAGCAAGGCTACGTTTTGAGAAGATTAATCAGAAGAGCTGTTCGTTACGGAAAAGCATTAGGAGTTAATGAACCGATTATTGGAAAAATTGCCCTGTCGGTTATTGAAAATTATAAAATTAGCTACCCGGATCTTGAAAAAAGATCAAAGAGTATTTTAGAAATTATTTCAAATGAAGAAAAGAAATTTGATTTGACATTGGCAAGGGGATTGAGGGAGATCGAAAAGCTTTTTTCTCTTGACGGGAAAAGTGCATTTTATTTGTATGAATCTTATGGTTTTCCCTTGGAATTGACCGAAGAAATTGCTAAAGATCGGGGTCAAAAAATTGATAAGGCATTATTTCAAAAAGAGTTTGAGAAACATAAAGAGCTTTCGAGAACAGCCTCGGCAGGGATGTTTAAGGGAGGCCTTGCCGACGATTCCAAAGAGGTTGTCAAATTGCATACCACAACCCATCTTTTGCATGCGGCGTTGAGAAAAGTTTTGGGTGAGAGTGTGGCGCAAAAAGGCTCTAACATTACGGCCGAACGGTTGAGATTTGATTTCTCTCACCCAAATAAATTGTCCGATGAAGAAGTTGAAAAAGTTGAGGATATGGTGAATGAGGAGATTAAGAAAGATTTGCCTGTTTCTTTTGAAATTAAAAGTTTAAAAGAGGCTCTAAAAGAAGGAGCTTTGGCTTTTTTTACTGAGAAGTATGGTAAAAAAGTAAAGGTCTATAAGATTGGTCCTTCGACAAGCTCAGGATCTCCATTCAGCATGGAGATTTGCGGCGGGCCGCACGTAGAACGGACCGGGGAGATCGGTCATGCTAGAATAGTTAAACAGGAGAAAATCGGATCGGGAGTGATTAGGCTTTATTTGACGGTATGAAATTCAAAGATTTTTTAGTCAGCAGAGGTACTAAAGATAAGGAGTTTTTTTGGGCGTTGGTTTTGGAGTCCGGTTGGCTTCAGGCCGGCATTTGGAGTATTGATGAATCGAAAGCTCACGTAACATCAGTGAGTCCTTCTATCGCTTGGGAAACAAATGAAGATCTGATTGGGGCGGTAGACGCCGCCTTATCGGCGGCCGTGCAAAGTTTAGCGGATGATTTTAAAGAACCGTCCAAGGCTGTTTTTGGGGTTCCCGCTTCTTGGGTTGAAGCAGGTCAAATAAAAGACAAGTATCTAGAAAATATTAAAAATATCTGTCGCAAGCTTGCTTTAGAGCCATCCGGGTTTGTGGTTCTTCCGGAAGCTGTTGCTCATTTTGTAAAAAGCGAAGAGGGTGCCCCGTTAAGTGCCGTGGTTGTTGAAATTGGCAAAGAATTTCTGGAGGTTGCAGTTTTTAAAATGGGCAGCCTATCCGGGACGACGCAGGTGGCGAGAAGTGTTTCTGTCATTGAAGATTTGGGTGAAGGCCTTTCCCGCTTTTCCGGAAGAGATCCTCTTCCGTCAAGGGTTGTTCTCTACAACGGCAAAGAAGGGGAATTGGATGAAGTAAAACAAGCATTAAATGAAGCCGATTGGGAGAAGACGGATAAAATAAACTTTTTGCACACACCGAAAATTGAAGTGTTTTCTCCGGAGGAAAAAGTGTTGGCGGTTGCTCTTGCCGGAGGTTCGGAAATCGGAGGGGTTATTGCCGTGGATTTAGGGATAAAGGAGGAAGGACCGACCGTTCAGGAGCTTGGCTTTGTTGTTGGTGAAGATATAGCTCAAATTCACAAAACAACTGTTCCAAAAGAAGCTCCTGATATAAGAAATCATCTAAGTAGGATTGTAGAAAAAACTAAGGGGAAAATGTCTGGCCTGTTTTTGCCAAGAGCAAACAAAGTTTTTACGTGGGGTTTGGGCTTTTTAGCCGCTTTATTGGTTTTGCTCTTTGTGTTTTGGTGGTTTTATCCTAAGGCGACTGTTCGAGTGTACGTATCACCAAAAAAATTCGAGGAAAAGACGGATCTCAGTATCAGCCTGTCTGCCTCTTCTTTAGACTTATCTAAAAACGTCATTCCCGGAAAAATATTAACAACCGAGGTTTCCGGGGAAAAGACAAAAGCGGCTACCGGCACAAAGAAAGTTGGAGAAAAATCTCAGGGTTCGGTAAAAATCCAAAACGGCACGTCTTCAAATATTAATCTTAAAGCGGGTACGGTCTTGGCGGCCGCCAATGATCTGAGGTTTACACTCGATTCTTCGGCTTCAATTTCGGCCGCGTTATCCCCCTCTTCACCGGGGACACAAACAGTTGAAGTAAGCGCATACGATATTGGGGCTGAATACAATCTGGCCAAGGATGAAATTTTTAAAGTGGCGAATTACCCCAAAGCCGATGTCGATGCTGTTGCCAACTCAAATTTTTCCGGAGGATCCAGCCGGGAAATTTTGGCGATTTCTTCCGACGACCAAAAATCCTTGGAAAATGACCTGTCTGCGGAGTTGTTGGAGAAGGCAAAAAAGGATTTATTGCAGAATTTCTCACCGGAAGAGTTCTTCATCGATTCTTCTTTGGCGGCAACGCCTTCATCGAGAGTTTATAGCGGTAAAGTCGGTGATGAAGCCGAAAACGTAAAACTTACGCTGAGTCTTGACGTAAGAGGATATTCGGTTACGAAAGAAAACTTGGTCGAGTTTTCAAGAAAAGTGTTGGCGGAAAGCGCCCCTCCGGGTTATGTATTAAGGGCAGACCAGCTTGTTTTTGGTTTTGAACCGGGCAGGAAGGAAGAAGGCGCATTCTCTGTCAGAGTAATTGCTAATTTTTTGCCTGAGGTTGATTCCGGCGCTTTGATTAAACAAATTGCAGGAAGAGATCCGAACTCGGTTAATAAATATCTTTCCTCGATTGCGGGTTTTAGAGGGGCTGAGATAATAATAAAACCGAAGTTTCCGGGCAGACTTGGTACGCTTCCGAGAATCTCCCAAAATATAACCTTGGAGGTTTTGGGTGAAAAATAAATTCAATGAAAAAAAGCCTTTTGTTTAAAATATTGGCTATTGTGTGGGCAATTTCGGGTGCCATAATTTTGACGGGTGTTTTGTGGCCGATATTATCGTATCAAAGTAGAGACGTAAAACCGAAAAAAGAAGTTCCGGTTGATAGCGGATTGGATTATACAAAAGCAAGCAACTGGTTTTATGGAGGAGCAAAAAAAGAAGATTTTTATTCTTCTGAGATTTCTTTTTATAACCTTTCTATTCCGAAATTAAGGATTGAGAATGCCGTTGTTGCCATTGGCGGTGAGGATTTATCTCAAAGTTTGATTCAATATCCGGGAACGGCAGTTCCGGGTAAGCCGGGCAACACCGTAATTTTCGGCCACTCGATTTTACCGATCTTTTACAACCCCAAAAATTACCTGGCCATTTTTTCTACCCTGCCGACTCTCAAAGAAGGAGACGAAGTAATTGTTGATTACGACGGAGTTACCTACAAATATCTGGTGGAAGCGGCATTTGATGTCTATCCT
>CAYITS010000059.1:0-3938 GCA_964366385.1 uncultured Gammaproteobacteria bacterium | reverse complement strand
TTGCATTTTTACTTTATCCAATCTTAAGGTATCACCCAAACGAGAATGTTTATTTTAACTTTTTGATCGGAGGATTAAAAGGCGCTAAGGAGAAAAATTTTCCTTCCTGGGGAAATAGTTTTGGAAACACTTATTTCCAAGGTATAAAATGGCTCAACCAAAATGCTCCGGAAGGATCAAAACTCTCATTAATTCAAGGCACCAGATTAAATGTGCCGCCGATACTCGTAAGACGCGATATTGATTTTAGTGCTTTAAATTGGAGCGGAATTGATAGGGGAGGAGAGTATCTAATGGATCTGACTTTTAACGATACGACTAAAGAGTTTCATTATGCTTGGGAGTATGTAGAAAATTTTCTCATCCCTGTTTATGAAGTAAAAGCTGACGGGGTTCCGATTTTAAAAATCTGGAAGAATGATATTGGGCATACCCGAAAGGAATTCCAGCTATTTGAAAAAGAATATTTTGGACCGTTATCAGTGAAAAAGGACAGTAATTTGCTCTTAGTTGATTTTGGTAAAGAGCTTACTTTATCGAGAATTATTCTTTATTATGGCTCCACTGAAGGATGTTCTTCAGTTTCGATGAGCTATTTGGAAACATCACAAGATGGAAAAAATTGGCTTAGAGAAAAAGATGGGATTCCTTATCCGCAAGTTGGAATGAAATCTAATAGTGAAGAAGGCAAAATTACTTTTTATCTGGCAGGTAGAAAAGCCAGTGTTTTTCGTTTCTGGCTTGACGATGCAAATTCCTGTCTGTTTGATAATCCGCAAGTTGTATTAAAGATATTAGAATAATGTTCTAAATGACAAAAATATTGGTAACAGGAGCAACAGGTTTTATGGGCAGTCATTTAGTGGAGTATCTTCTTTCTCAAGGAGTTAAAAGAAAAGAATTAAGACTTTTTGTTAAAAAGGGGGAAAGTTTAAAAAATTTACCAGATTCAGATTTTGATATTATCGAATCTGATATCAGAGATAAAGATGCTGTGAATAAATCCATGGAGGGAGTCGAAACCGTGTATCATCTTGCTGCAAATACTATTACTGATGGAGGTAAATATAAAGACTATAAAGAAGTAAATGTAGATGGAACTCAAAATATTCTTGATGCTTGTGAAGAAAAAAATATTCGAAAATTTATTTATTTCTCAACAATCGCGGTATATGGTTTACCCGCCTATGTTGGTGAAATAGTAAATTGGAATGAAACTCAACCCAAAAAACCGACTGAGGCATATGGAGAATCAAAACTTGAAGCCGAGAAAAGAGTAATCGAAACCCACGAAAAAACGGGTATTCCTTATATTATTATTCGACCAACAACGGTTTATGGCCCAAGGGATTATCAAGGAATATTTGAACTATACAAGGCAATTGAGAAACACTATTTTTTTATGATTGGAAATGGGAAAAACAAAATGGACTATGTTTTCGTTAAAGATTTAGTTGGGGGTGCTAGAGAGGCAGAATTGAGTAAATACCAAGCTGGTGACTATATCTTAGGATCCGGTAAACCAACAACTTTAAATACGATTGTTAATTGTATTTCAAAAAGTATAGGAAAAGAGGTTCCGAAATTTTTTCTTCCAAAAGATTTGGCTCTGGCGGTAAGTTATCTACCTTGGATTACGGGTAAGTTAGTTGGCGTCAAGTCTCCTATCTTTCCAAACAGGGTGAAAATTTTAACCACCAGTTGCTATTATGATGTTTCCAAAGCTAAAAAGGAAATAAAATATCATCCGGAGACTCCTTTTTGTAAGGGTGCAGAAATCACCGGTAAATGGCTTATTGGTAATAATCAAATATGAATTTTTGAACAAACATGAACTTGTCAAAAAAGGAAAAATCCATAATTTACATTAACTATTCGCCTTATGAAAATAGTGGAAATATTCTTGATTATCTTCTAGAAAATTTTACCTTTGTATATTTATTTACAATAGCCTTTCATCCTTTAGGGAGTAATCAAAAGACCAATAAAATAATTATCTATAAAAATAAAAAAATTATTAAGGAAACCTTAATACATTATATGCACGTTCCGGCCAAATTAGTCTTTTTCTTAATTCCCATTCGTTCTTCTATAAATTTGTTGCAACTTTTTTGGCATACACTGAGCATCGTTAAAGTCAATGGGAAAATTGATGTATATTTTTCAGTTAATGCTTTTACCATCTGGGGTGGAATAATTTTAAAAAAACTTGGCATGGTTAAAAAAACAGTTTTTTGGGTCTGGGATTATTATCCGATAAATCACAAAAGTTTGGTAGTGAGAATGATGCGCCGGTTGTATTGGCAATTTGATAAATTTGCAACGAGGGCTGACAAGGTAATATACCTTAATAAAACAATGGTTAGAGCTCGTAAAAAGGCAGGATTGCCACTTGGATCAAAGTATCTGATAATTCCAATTGGTACAAATTTGAATTATGGATCAAATAGATTAACTTCCAAAAAAGTAAAATTAGGGTTTATCGGGGTTGTCAAAAAAAGCCAGGGGTTAGATTTACTTTTTGATTCAGCAGATTTATTACAAAAAAATTTTCCAGGTATAACCCTAGAAGTCATTGGGGCCGGCCCGGACGAAGAATATTTCAAAAAAAGAGCAAAAGAATCAGCAATTTCTACAATATTTTATGGATTAGTAGGTGAAAAAGAAATATATAAAATACTGTCTCGTTGTACCATCGGGGTTGCCCCTTATCTTCCGGATGAGAGTAATGTGTCTTATTATGGCGACCCGGCAAAGGTAAAAATATATCTAGGATCAAATTTACCAACAATAATTACCAATGTTTTTGAATTTTCAAAAGAGTTAGAGGAAAATGGAGCGGGGGTAATTGTTGATTATTACAAACGAGAGGAATTAGTAAAGGGAATTAAAAAAATAATGAAAAGTTACAAAAAATACAATACAAATGCAGTAAAACTAAATAAAAAATATTATTATAAAAAAATATATACTGGGATGTTTGATTTTTGAACTCAAAATAGAAAAGAGTATTTTACCAAGATTACTCTAAGTTCCTAATAATCCTTCGGATAATCCCATTTGTTTTAATAAGTACGAAATAGTTAACTTTAAAAACCTCTTGGGTGAGCGAATCATTAGAAGAAAAATCAGACGAAGTTTGCCATAGGGAATTATGGGATTGACCTTTCTGGCCATCTTAAAAAATTGTTTTATTTCTTCGGCTGAAAGATAAGGAGTTTCTATCATTGGTTCACCAAGGCTTAAACCCTGGATTAAATTGTCGGCTTCTAAATTCCGCAGCCAACCGTTTTTAACTGCTATCTTATAAGCTTCGGTGCCGCGATGGGGGACAAGAACCGAAAATCCACAATCATTTACACCCAATTTTCTAAGTTCCCGAGCATATTCTATTGTATCTTTTATCTGTTCTCCTTTTTCTCCCGGCATGCCAATTAAGAAAAAGGCATCGACTAACAGATTATATTTTTGGCACCATCTTACAACTTTTTTTACATAATTAAGATTAATATTCTTGTTCATCAGATTGTTTACTACCCACTGATTTCCCGACTCAGGAGCAACAATAATTCTTACACAACCGGCCCGTTTCATTTTTCTTATCAATTCTTCATCGACCGTATCGGCCCGGATGCCATTAGGAGTACTCCATTCAATTTTCCAGCTCTTTTTAATTATTTCACGACAAATGGTCTTTGCCCTATTTTTGTCTAAAGTAAAATTATCATCTTCGATATCAAAATGCTGGATTTGATATTTTTCAATCAAATATTCCATTTCGGAAATTACATTTTCCACACTTCGGGGTCTCCAAATTCTACCCATAACCAAATGCCCGGCGCAAAAGGTACACTGAAAAGGACAACCCCGACTGGTAAAGATTGTTGCCCATCTTTTGCCAAAGGTGGAAATACTTCTTGAGGATTTGATTTTATAGG
>CAYITS010000058.1:0-4045 GCA_964366385.1 uncultured Gammaproteobacteria bacterium | reverse complement strand
GTAAACCGAATAATACTTTAACCCCCCGGTGGTAGCCGATACTTAAAATCTTCCGAAAAATAGGGTAGTTGACTCTGGAAACGGGATGCCTTTTGGAGCCGACTATAATATCGGCATTATACCAATCCATATGGGCCATCAGCATCATAATCCCCTTGGGACTAATATCCATTCCCGCATCAAGAAATGAGATCAAATCCCCTTTTGCTTTTCCCATTCCAAACCTTACCGCATACCCCTTACCCTTATTCCCCTCATATGAATAAATGCGGATTTTTGAAGATAAAACCTTTTTGGCTTCCTCTTCCGTGCCGTCAAGCCTGCCGTCCACAACGCATATTATTTCGTAATCATAATCAGAGCCCAACCCTCCCTCCAAAGTATCCTTGATATTCTCCAAATCTTTTTTTATGGTTCTTTCCTGTTTAAAAGCGGGAACAATAAGCGACAAGAATTTCTTTTTATTTTTAAGCATATTTTCTAATTAAACGATTATACCCCAAATAGAATACAAGCGACAAAAACATCAGCAAGGCCAAAACCAAAGAAATCTGTATCACCTGCAAAATGCTTCCATGAAAAACCCATAACAGGGGGACTTGTAAAAATGCGGCTAGCATTGGAAACACAACAACTTTTATGTTGCCGAGCGACAGCGAGTAACTAACCAAAAGATTGGAAAGAGTATAAAAAAGGATAAAAATCCCCATCCAAACCAAGCTAAGCTTGGCCGACAAATAAGCGCTGCCGTAAAGGACTCCAATCGCTATATCCGGGAAAAGCCAATAAAACCCGGTTATTGCAACCGTCATTATCACCGTCAGTCCCAAAGAGACCAGAAAAACTTTCTGATGAGCTTCTCCTCTGGCTTTTCTGCCCGACACGATCGGAAACATCGTCGCCGCAATCGGGGATGCGGCAAAAAAGATAATTTTTCCTAAAGTTGAAAGGGCCGCATAAATTCCCGCTTCAAAAGGAGAAAAAAAATGCTTGACCAAAATGACATCAACCGTAAAAAGCGAGGTAAAAGCCAAAGCTTGAATCAAAACGGGAAACGAGTAAATGAAAAAAGGTTTCAACGAAAGGGGGTGTAGTTTTGTCTTATTGATATATTTCTTTATATACCAGGATGAATAAATGTACGCGAAAACTGCTCCTATCACCACCCCCACCATAGCTCCAAAAACCGACCAGCCCAAAACAACCAAAACAATTCCCAGTATCAATTTTATCAACGAAGAAATAAGAGTGGGAATCACCGTTCCGCCAAACTTTAAAATGCCTTGCAAAGCGGCTTGATTTACAAGAGTAATCAAACTGAATAAAAGTATCGGGGAAAGCAAAACAACAACCCAGTAGTTATCAATATGTAGGAAGTTTGCAACAGGAGGCGATAAAAACAACAAAACAATCGAAAGGGCTATGGCCAGCTTCATTATGAAAATGTTTATTGATTTATATACCGAATATATCTCACTCTCCTTTGCGGAGGAAATAAACTTAACGATGGAAATGCTTGCCGAAATCGGAATTATCCCTATCAGGTAAAGAACCGAATAAAGACTCGCCAACACTCCGTATTCCACTGGTCCCAATATCCGCCCCATTAATAAGTGGTAAAGATAATTGACGGCATTTGCAATCATATTGCCTCCAATCATAATCATCCCCCCCGAAAATAAAGGGTGCTTCCAAAAATTTGAAATTGACATTATGCTAACCAATAACCCCGTAAAAACATAGCCGAAGCTACCGCCAAACTAGAGAATAATATTCCATAAAGAACAATCTTTAAAGGGCGGGAAAGTTTTTCTGTCCACAAAGCCAGAAGAATAAATGCCGGAAATAAAACTATTACGTAGCGGGGAAGCGACGAAAAACTTCCGGAAAGAGTCGGTACCAGATAACCCAACGCCAAAAATATCCAATAATCAATTCTCAATTTACCAAACGAATAAATAATTAATAATAAAAATAACAAACCCACCAAAAACTCAAGATAGGTTGCAAAGACAACGGGGAAATATAGATAATTTAAATTAGGCAAAATTTTAAAAATATACCTATAAAAAACCTGCGGCAGAAGTATGGGAACGGATGATCTCTGCTCGCCAAAACCGGAAAGAGTGTGTAAAAAAGCAAGAGAGTCTCCTGTAGTTTGTCTTAAAAAAATCATATAAGCCATAAGTCCAAACGGAATTAACAAAAGCCAAAAAGATCTTTTTTTAATCGCCAATACCGGCAAAAGTAAGATTCCAATCACTCTCGTAGCTGAAGCAAACATTCCCAAGATAGACGCTAAAAACCATCTCCGCCTTCTGGCAAAGTAAAAAGACCAGACAACTAAAGCCAAAAAAATACTTTCCGTGTAGACACTGCCAAAATAAAAAGAGGTCGGGAAAATAAGAAGCAGAAGCACTGTAATTCTTGCAATCTTGTCGGAATAGTCCAGTTTTATTAATTTATAAAATCCTATCAAAGCTAAAACAAACGAAAGATTGGAAATAATAAAACCCGCAGTATTAAAATTGGCTATTCCTCCTCCGAATAAGCTTCCGATAATTTTTATTATAAGCGGATACAATGGGAAAAAGGCTTGCGCCGCAAACATATAGCCATATTGGGCAATAGACAGGTAATTTTCACCATCAAAGTTCGCCCAAGCCCAGTACCAAGGAGTTTTTGTATAGTTAATTATTCCCCCACCTATGAAATGCTGCTGCAAAGGTAAAAACTTAATGGCAAAAAATAAAATTAAAAATAAACCCAGCCGCCAAATTAAAAAAGATGAAATAACAAATCCCAGTTCTTTTTTAGTCATTAGGTCAATTAGAAATTAGTAATTTGTAAACCCGGAGGGTTTCTTTCGCAGTCTTTTCCCAGCTGTATTTTCTTGGAAGCTTTGGATTTCTAATCAGATTATTAAACCCTCTGACAAAATCTTTGAGGTCATTTGGATCGACAAAGGTAGCCGCCCCTTCTGCAATTTCGACATGCGCCTGAATCTTGCTCGCCACGACCGGGCAACCACAAGCCAAAGCCTCTAAAATCGGAAGGCTAAATCCCTCGTACAACGAAGGTTGGACATAGACCAATGCCAGGTTATAAATAGCCACCAAATCCTCATCCGGAACAAAACCTAAGCGAACAACGTTTTTACCATGATTAAATTCTTTTAAAAGATTCTGATAATGGGCCAGCTCCGGATGGGGTTTGCCGAAAAGATAGCGTATCCAATCCCTCGGACCTTTAAGATTTGACAAATCATCAACTCCTAACGTTTCAATATCAAAAGCCTGCTTACCGCAAATCACCAAAGGAATCTTTGCCAGTTTACAGGCTTTAATCAAATTGGGAATATTTTTGTTGTAATTAATGTCTCCTACATACAATGCGAAACGCTCCGGCAAACCGTAGCGTTTCTGAATTTTCAATTTTCTGAATATTTTTCTTGGGGCCAAATAAATAACATGTACTTTTTCTGGGCTGACTCCTAAAAATCTGCAGATGTCTTTCTTGGACGTTTCGGAGATGGTAATAATTGCATCGACATTTTTGTTAATCAGATATTTGTTAATTAAAAATCGAATCTTTCCTCTTATCCCGGCAGGATAATGTTTAGGATAAATCAAAGGAATTAAGTCGTGAATGGTCACGACAACTTTAGCTTTAGGTTTTTTTAACGGGAGATTAATAAAATAAGGATGAAAAAAAGTATAATGGAGAACATCGAACTTCGATAAATCAACCTTGCCAAAATCTACTCCCGGCATTTTCAAAGCCCGCAGGAGTTCTCTTGTATGGGTTCCCACCCCTCTCACGGCATGCCCGCCTTTGAGCGGTCCTGAATCAATTGCAACTTTCATACATCAAATTATACCTTTTTTCGGAGATTTAATATTCAACCCTCACGTCATGAAGCCAGATCCGGGGCGGCCGGGAAAGCATAAAAATAATTACATCCGCTAAATCTTCCGGTTTTATAAATTCTTCCTGATTAAGATTCTCTCCGGCCTTATCAAACATACCGGTATTTGTACCACCC
>CAYITS010000057.1:0-4137 GCA_964366385.1 uncultured Gammaproteobacteria bacterium | reverse complement strand
CCAATTTGTTCCCAGAATTATAGTAAAACCAAAAATAGCGATACTGAATGTCCAATTCATTATCACTATTATAATCCTAGTTTGTTCCTAAAAATAGGGAGTGAGTTTCTTTATATTTTACGCTGGCACGCACGGGTTAGGTGGGGCAAAGACAAAAATTTCTTTCTTTTAAGGAGAAATTTTAGTAAAATATATTAAGCGAAGCTGGACTAAATCGCGCGCGCAAAAAAGCGGAGGCGAGGCCGAAGGCCGAGCCGGCTTGTCCCGAGCGTAGTCGAGGGGAGCTGCGACATTACGGGTTTTCGCGAAAGGAGGTTCTGATTTTTTCAAAAGTCAGCTCCAAAAGGAAAAGATTATTTTTCCTCAAGCGTTGATGTCATGAAGGCAAGAAATATTGGGTGAGGCGTTAAAGGTCTGCTGATGTATTCCGGGTGAAATTGTGTTCCGACAAAAAAAGGATGGTCTTTTAATTCAATTGCTTCAACAAGTTTCCCGTCAGGGGACGTGCCTGAAATAACAAATCCCTTTTTCTCAAACTGCTTCTGATATTCTTGGTTAAATTCGTATCGGTGTCGGTGTCTTTCGTAAACTACTAATTGATTATTATTTTTTGTCTTTATTGTTTTTTCTCCGGGCCTGGGTTGGTTCCAGGGGTCAGAGTGGGCTTTTCCATAATCTTGGTAAGCTTTTTCGAGAACGGTCCCGGTTTTAATAATGCAGGGCCAGGCTCCGAGACGTATTGTTCCACCATACTGCTTTTTGGCCAAATATTCTTCCTGGTCTGGCATGATATGAATTACAGGATATTTAGTGTTGGGATTAATTTCTTTTGAATTTGCGCCTTTTAGATGAAGGACATTTCTTGCAAATTCAATGGTCGCCATTTGCATTCCGAAGCATAGTCCTAAGTAGGGAATTTTATTTTCCCTGGCAATTTTGATTGTTTTTATTTTCCCTTCGGTTCCTCTCGAGCCCCATCCTTGAGGAACTATTATTCCGTCAAAGTTTTTGAGTATATTTTCTTCGGGATTGCCTTTCTTTTCAATGTCTTCACTGTCAATCCAGGAAAAAATCGGGTTGACGCCTATTTTCCAGGACGCGTGCTTTATTGCTTCAACGACCGAAATATATGAGTCGACAAGACTATAATCTCCGGTTGTAAAGTATTTTCCCACCATTGCAATTTTTACATTTCTCTTCCATTTGGCCGTTGCTCTTTTTGCCATCTCTCTCCATTTTTTTAAGTCTTGCTGTCTTTTGCTTTTGAGTCCCAAAAGTCTGAGACAGGTTGGAGCCAAGCGGTGTCCGTTTTTGTGGAAAATAAGCGGAACTTCGTAAATAGTGTCTAAATTTGGCGCTGAAAATATTACTTTCGGCTTCATATTGCAAAAAAGTGCCAGCCGCTCCAGTCTTTTTTGGTCAATTTTTCTTTCTGTTCTGGCAACCATGATGTCGGGTTGGATTCCCATTCCGTTTAGTATCCTGACGCTGGTTTGGGCGGGCTTACTTTTCAGTTCTCCGATATTTGCCAAGAAAGGTAAGTACGTTACATGGAGCTGGATCATGTCTTTGGGTTTTTTTAATTTCATTATCCGGCTGGCTTCATAGAAGATTCCGTTTTGGTATTCTCCAACCGTTCCGCCAAGTTCAATGATGACTATTTCGGATCTAGATGTCTCTCCAGCAAGTTTTATTCTTCTTATTATTTCGTCGGTAACATGCGGTATTGCTTCAACATCTTCGCCTTCATACCCGAAAGCCCTTTCCCGCTTTAATACCTCCCAATATATTTGTCCCGTTGTTATGTAGTTGTTTTTGGTCAAGTTTTCATGAAGAAACCGTTCGTAATGGCCGAGATCTTCATCTGTTTCAACGCCGTCATGGGTGACAAATACTTCACCGTGTTCTTGGGGCCTGATGGTACCGGCATCAATGTTTAGGTACATATCAATTTTTACCGTTGAGACTTTAAAACCGCGGGATTTAAGAAGGAAAGCTAAAGAGGCCGTTATGACGCCCTTACCAAGGCCGCTAACGACTCCGCCGGATACAAAAATATATTTCATTAAGGAGTGGATGTTCCTACGGTGATAATTATTTCATCCTTGCTTGAAGCCGAAAGGGTTTGGGCTTTTTCATCGACAACATAGCTTTTGCCAAGTGCGCCTTTGAGCTGTGTTAAAAAATCTTTGCTGACATCATCCCTGGCTTGAATTATAGTCTTTGTGTAGTCATACGTTTTTGTGTTTCCGGTTGATTCGACGGTAAAGCCCGCTTTTTCCAACAGATCCTTGACCTTTCCTGCTTCACCTTTTATGCCGCTTCCGTTCAATACTTTTATTTTATACTTGGTTAAATCGACTTTGGGTACGGGAGATGCGGATGGAGACGCGGCGGCAATAATAGTTGGTTGAGGAGACGCCTTTGTTATTGTATTTTCCTCGTTTGATTTAAGTTTGTTGATGCCGCTGGAATAGGCAATGATCCCCCCCATAAGCAATCCCAAAAGCATAACCCCGGGGAGGATAATCCAAAAAATATTAAAATTTGCGGATGACTTATTGTCCGCCTTTTCTTCTGCGGGTTTAGCTTCTTCTTTTATCTCGTCAACAATTTCTTCGACAACAATTCTTGATTCTGATTTTTTGTCTTTTTCCATTAGTTCTTAACTGTTAGTATACTACATATATTTTACCAAAATGGTAGAATATAAATTATACGCGGTGGCTGTAGCTCAATTGGTTAGAGCGCGAGCCTGTGAAGCTTGAGGTTGGCGGTTCGAGCCCGCTCAGTCACCCCAACAACCTATCTGTTTATTGACTTAGGGTTTTGCACAGAGTACGCTTTAATTAATAAGTTTAGATTAGTAAGATAACATAAGGGTTATGAAATTTGAGCCTGAGATAGATGAAAGATTCCTTACCTAAATTAAGGTTAGTAAAATTTGACGAAGATAAACATCTTCCCAAAACTGTGGAAGAAAAGTTAAGTGACGATTTTTTTGTCCTTCTCACAGCCTATATTGGGGAGAGTGGTGGCCTGGAAGTAAATCGTTTAAATTTACAGAAAACCATTTTCTTAACTAAGATAGTTCTTCACGAGAAAGGAATAAAGTTTTTTAATACAAGCTTTTATAAATATCTTTACGGGCCCTACCAAAAAAGGGTTCATTTTTCTACACAAAGACTTGTAAATTACTCTCTTATCGAGGAGGAAGAAAAAACCGGAAACAACATCGTACTAACCAACGAAGGAATCAATTTCCTTATATTCACTCTTGAGAAATTGTCCGCAAATCCAGCATTTAAGGAATATCAAGATATTGCGAGGGGTTTCCTGAAAGAATATTCTGGAAAAAAGGCATATAAGTCAATAGACCTTACTCATTCAATGAAAGTACAAATAGATGGAGGTATAAAGACCATAGAAGAACTAGCCGATAGCGAAGATTTCTATCTAGAACCAGCAAATACGGTTAAATATAAAACAGAAATAGTCGCCCCAGGAGAAGCTGTAACCAATCTCCTTAATTATAGAGAATATGCCCTGCACCCCTAGAGCTCTTCTGAACTTGTAAAATGAACCAAGAAATTTTAGGGAAGTTAAAAAATAAAGTAGGAATTTGCAAGGATTTTTTCTCTTCTTTTAAAAGGCTTCCCGGCCCCTTACAAGAAATTGTTATTAAGAGGATACTTAGTCTCATCGATGAAATTTCAGATGCACCAACCAAGGCGATGAATTACGATAGAGATCTGCCTTCAAAAAGAAAATATTTTCCAAACACGGCAGAGATTTTAGAAAGCGGAGAATTTTTTCCTTTTAGGTCAGTGAGATTGCCCAAGAACGAAGAAAATAACGATGCTGTTGCAATTAACTTTGTTTCTGGCTATCTTGTAAATAAATTGGGTTTGGTTCAAATTATAGGAAACCATTTTTGTGTTCTCCCGGGAGGTTTGACAAATGATAAAATTTGTCTTGTTTCCTGTTCTTATTACTCATTTGAGTCAATTGAGTGAGGAAGAGATTGTTTTTTGGCGATAGGTGCCGACGTGTTAAGATTGTGCGAGAGAAGGGTTTAATTTATGTTGATTGATAATGCGGAGGTCGTTTTTAAAGCCGGGCATGGGGGCACGGGAA
>CAYITS010000056.1:3432-4243 GCA_964366385.1 uncultured Gammaproteobacteria bacterium | reverse complement strand
GAAATAGAAGAAAGAAGGCAATTATTGAAACTTACACTTCAGAACTTGGTATTAGGTGGCAAAGAAGTCCGATTCCAAGCCCAAAAACCCTTTGATACTATCCTCAATTTTGCAGATAGTCCTTCTTGGCTCCCCCGCGAGGATTCGAACCTCGAACCTGCCGATTAACAGTCGGACGCTCTACCGTTGAGCTACAGGGGATTATATCTTTAATGAACAAGGAGATTATATCAAAATTACTTCAAATCCGAAAGATGGTGGTTGGTGGGATGGAGTTTAAAACCTATTTTTTCATATTTAATCTAAATAATCCTGGAGTTTCTTTCTTCTTGAGGGGTGTTTGAGTTTTCTTAAGGCTTTTGCCTCGATCTGCCTTATTCTTTCTCTTGTTACCCCAAACACTTTTCCGACTTCCTCCAAGGTCATTTGCTTTGTCCCGTCGAGCCCGAATCTGAGCTTTAAAACCCTTGCCTCCCTATCTGAAAGGGAGAGTAAAACTTCATATAAATGATCTTTAAGAAGTTGTTTTGATGCCGCATCAACCGGGGAAGGTTGGCTCTCGTCGGGAATAAAGTCTCCCAGAAAGCTTTCCTTGTCCTCTCCGACGGGTGCTTCCAGGGAAGTCACTTCCTGGGCAATTTTGAAGATTTCCCTGACCCTGTCCGGTTCAATTTCAAGTTCCCCTCCAATCTCCTCAGGTGTTGGTTCCTTTCCCAATTCCTGCATCAGTCTTCTTGAGGTACGGTAGAGTTTGTTTATGGTCTCGACCATATGAACGGAGATCGGAAGAGCACACGTCTGAACTCCAGTC
>CAYITS010000056.1:0-3422 GCA_964366385.1 uncultured Gammaproteobacteria bacterium | reverse complement strand
ATTGTTCTTGCCTGATCGGCAATCGCCCGGGTTATGGCCTGCCTTATCCACCAGGTTGCATAAGTTGAAAACTTATAACCCTTACGCCAGTCGTATTTTTCTACCGCTCTTATTAACCCCTGATTTCCTTCCTGAATCAGATCCAAAAGGGAAAGGCCGCGTCCGATGTATTTTTTGGCGATTGAGACAACAAGCCTAAGGTTGGATTCCGTAAGTTTGTCTTTTGCCCTTTTGTCATTTTTCTCGTAGCGTTTTGCCAACTCAACCTCGTCTTCCGCATCCAAAAGGGCTACCCTTCCGATTTCTCTTAAGTATTGCCTGACGGGGTCGGTGCTTTCCGTATCCGCCGATTTGGTTAAAAGTTCGATTTCCCGATCTAACTTCTCTTTCGCCTTTTCGTCGGTGTCAATTTCATCGGGGGTAACCGATTCAAAAACATCTATCGTCTCGGCGAGTAATTTATCATACAGATCATCCAGCTCCTCAATTCTGTTTTCGGCATCGGGAAATACTTCCAACACATCATCCTGGGTTAAGAAACCCTGGTCTCTTCCCTTTTTTATTAAGTCTCCTACTGCTTTTCTGACCATTTTTATCCCTCCACCTCATCCAGAATTATACCCTGCCTTCTTTTATCTTCAAGGTCATGAAGTTTATCGGTCTGTTTTGTAAATTCCTTCTGAGTTTTAAGCGAAGACTTTTTATCCGAATTTTCTTCATATTCCTTAATTTTTTTGCTTAGATCCTTCATCTTTTCCTTTATCGCCAGAGCCTGAAGCTCCCTTTTGACGATTACTATTTCGAGTTGAACCGTATCCGGATTATCTTCCAATTCTTCGTCCATCTTAAGTACCATTTCGGAAAAACCGGAAAGCAGCTCCTTAGGAAGGCTTTCGGAAAAACCGGATGGGTTAAAGGTTTTTCTCTTTTTGCCGTATTTTATATACTCTTCCGCCATTCTTTTTGCAAGTGGAGTTTTAATCAGTGTGTTAACGCTTGGCTTTGCCAGTATTGACGGATCCGACTGGAACGCAAGCTGTAAAAGTCTCTCTTCCAAAAGCTCCCTTCTCCCTCTTGACAAAGTCCCGATTTCTTCGGAAATATTGACTTTTATACCTCCTTCTTTTGTTGAAAACGTGACTTGCTCACTTACCGCCTCTTCCGAAACGGCCAGTTTTTTGGCTGCAAGTTTTATGTAGTGGGCTCTGACAATCTTGTCCCCAATTGAAGCCAAGATGGGAGTGATTTCCCTTGAGATCTTGGCTTTATCCGCTCCCGATTTTCCATCATATTTTTCAAAAACCGAATCTATCATAAAATCCCAAACCCCAACCGCTTTTATTAATGATTGCTTGTACCCTTCCGGATCTTTCCTGGCCGCCTCATCCGGATCCTTATACTTATAAAGTCTGGCAATTTTTACTTCCAACCCCAAGTCATTTGCAAGAATAACTCCTTTTCTGGCCGCCTCATTACCGGCCATATCCGAGTCCAGCGCCAAAATTACTTCCTTGGCAAACCTGGAAACAAGTCTAATCTGATCCTCCGTCAAAGCTGACCCTTTGATGGCTACCGTATTCTTTACACCCGTCTGCCAGGAAGAAATTGCATCCAGCTCCCCTTCGACAACGATGGCTGTTTTTTTCTTTTTTATGGCCTCTTTGGTTAAATTAAGTCCGTAAAGAAGACTGCTTTTGTGATAAACAAGAGTTTCGGGAGTGTTGATGTACTTTGCCATATCTTGATTCGGGTTGTTGGGCATAATTCGGCCCGCAAAACCGACTGCGTTTCCCCTATGATCAAAAAGGGGGAAAATTATTCTGCCTCTTAGTCTGTCAATAAATAAATTGCCTTTGGGATAGCCTATTCCCGCCCCCTCAATATCTTTCGGCGCAAACCGCTTTTTATCGATTAAAAATCTTTTTAAAACTGTTGGGTTATCGGGGGAAAACCCCAGCTGAAACTCTTTAATTGATTGAAGTTTTAAGCCCCTGTCTTTTAATAAGTAATCAAGAGCCGGTTTTCCTATGGAATGATCAAGCAGAAAATATTGATAGAACCTGTTGGCGAGGGAGTTGATCGAGAGAAGTTTTTCTTTTTCGGAAGAATCTCGCCCCTGAAAACTCGCCAGCTTTACTCCGGCTTTGTCGGCCAAAAATTTTAAGGCCTCGGCAAATTCCATTCCTTCATATTCTTTTAAAAAAGCAAAAGCGTCACCCCCCAGATTACAGCCAAAACATTTATATATCTGAAGCTCGGGGGAAACCATAAAGGAGGGCGTTTTCTCTCCGTGGAATGGACAGTTGGCTTTGTAATTCCTTCCCGCCTTTTTTAACTGGATGTATTCCCCAATTAAAGAAACAATATCTGTCTTTTGTTTTACTTCATCAACTTGATCCATTCTGTCTCGATTATAGCTCAAAATCCAAAATTAAAGGGAGATGGTCAGAGATTTCGATATTTGGAACTTCAAAACTTTTGACTTTAACCTCCGGAGAGGTAAACACATAGTCAGCAAAATGACGATTCCTTGTTTTTCCATGCCAGCAATTTAAAAAAATTATTCTCATTTCGGCGGTGTCTGTTTGAAAATATCCGAACTGAATTTGCGAACGATTGGCTCGCCGGAATCTTTGAAATAAACGAAATCATTTTTTTCAATTTTACCCCAAGGAGAATACTTTGATTTATACCACCGCGATTCAATTTTCTTCTGTCCAGTAAGAATTTTTTGAGTTAATCCCCATGATTTTTTCATTATGGCCACATGATCCATATTTATAATTCATTGACGATATTTATTTCTTTATCTTGAATGATATCGTTTTCCCCAAACTTAAACATTGCTTTCAGTAAATTTCCTTTTACGACTTCCGGTAGCCAGAAAATATCGTCAGGCCACATATCTTGAAATGGTATCTCGTTCAACGAAAACCATTTCGGATTCATTTCGTCACTTTCTTTTGGCTCGCCGTCCCAACTTTCCGCAAAATAAACATGAACCACTTGGTCCCACGCCGGATTGTGAGGAAAATAAAATGATAGTTCAGCAACTTTACTTAGTTCTTTTGCCGAAATATCTATTTCTTCTTTTGCTTCCCTTTTTACCGCATTTTCTATCGTCTCTTTTTGATCATCAACTTTTCCACCAACACCGTTCCACCTATTCATACCAAAACCTCGTTTTTTCATTGCAAGACAAATATCCGTTATTTCTCCTTGAGATTTTTTTACCAAAAATATAAGAGTGGCGTTTCTTAATTTGTTCATAGTTTTACTTCAATAAATCCTCAATGGAGACACCAAGGGCCTTCGCAATTTTTTGCGCCATAAGCACGGACGGCGTTTTGATAACTCCGCTTTCAATACTGGCGGTGAGGGAGGGATTCGAACCCTCGATAACCTTGCGGCTATTCACGCTC
>CAYITS010000055.1:0-4345 GCA_964366385.1 uncultured Gammaproteobacteria bacterium | reverse complement strand
ATCTGTACCCGAGAGACCGATATCCGCCCCTTCCTGAAGAAAAAAGATATTTCCGGATTTATTATTGCCTCTCCCACTTCAACCCATTTCAAGACCGCAAAAACATTAATAGAAAATGACAAAAACGTTCTTATAGAAAAACCGGTAACAAGTTCATATAAGTCGACAAAAGTTCTTTATGAACTGGCAAAAAAACACCCAAAGGCAACAGTTATGGCCGGTCACATCCAGCTTTATAACGCGGCTTACCAAGATCTCAAAAAAAAGCTCGGTCAAATTGGAAAAATTAAAAAACTGGAATATATTGGCCTGCAAAGTCCGGTCCGAAACGATACCGGTATTTTTTGGGACTGGGGACCGCATCCGATTTATCTTTTTCTGGACATTTTGGGCGGCACGATCAGACTAAAATCAATAAAACCCATAAAACCGGATGGTGCCGAAATCTCACTTGTCTGTAAAAATGGGGTTGAGGGAAAGATAAAAATCGCCTGGACTTACCCGGTTAAGAAAAGAGCTTTTGTTGTTTACGGAGAAAGAGGCAAACTTACTTTAGAGCCCGGTAAAAAAGAGGGGCTGACCCCCCTCCAAAACGAAATTCTAACTTTTGTTAATTGCTTAAAAAACAAAACCCAACCGCCTTCAGATCTCGAGCAAGCCTTAGCCGTCGCCAAGGTTATCTCAAAATTTACTTCTTAATTGCGGCCAGAAAAATATTGGTTATTCCTTCTTTTTTATAACCCTCGTCATCTATTTTTTCAAAAAATTTGTTCCGCGGCTGACTTATACCCAAAATTCTCTTGGCAATATAAAACCACGAAAGATAAAGGGAGCTTAACAAACTTCCCTTTTTCATTATCTTTTTAACCCTAAAACCGGCCTCATCCATAAACTTAGAAATTTGCTTCTCCGTATAGTGACGGTGGCCAAAATACCAGGCAATATCACAAATATTAGACAGCAAACTCGCGTTCGGAGTGCTAAATAATAACACTCTACCTTTTTTTAAGACCCGCCATACTTCTTTTAAAACTTTTAATTCATCTTCCCTCGGAACATGTTCAATGACATCATAGAAAATTACAATGTCGGCGCTTGAACCGGGTAGGGGAATATTACTGGCTGTTCCTTGAATATATTCAGCTTCGGGTGCATTTTTCTTCGCAAAAAGTAAAGCTTTCTCGTCCGGTTCAATTCCAATTATTTTTTTTGCGCCCCATCCGCTAATTGCCTTTTCCAACCAGCCAAAAGAAGAACCGATATCAACCAAAACCTTTCCTTTTACGCTCTGTTCTTCTAGAAGTTCTAAACAAATTCTTACTCTGCCTGTTATTGGAACGGTTTCGGGAAAATTAATGCCTTTCATCTAAAAATTTGCTTCAACCTTTCTAAAATGATCAAACATTTGGCGAAGAGGCCACTCTCTCCCAACATCTTTAAAAATCTTACCGTCGGAAACTACTCTTAATTTTTGTATCTTTTTTCTTTTGGAAAGAAGTTCCGGCAGGTGAATCAGGTTCCAGCCAACGGCAGACGCCACCATTTTAAACTTCCCGAATTGAAAACGCAGCAGATAAAAAATGCTTATAAAAGCAAGAATAAAAAGATGCGAGAGCAAGACCAAAAAAAGATTTTTGAATTGCAGATTTTTAATAAGCGAAGCGATTCGATTTTTTATTGAATGATAATTAACGGCAAATTGATTCATTTTCTTAGACGTTGCGCCCAATGTGTGGAAAATGTGCGTGTCGGGGAAATAAATTGTTTTGTAGCCTGCAATCCAAGCCCTCCAGCAAAAATCACTTTCTTCAAAGTAAGCAAAAAAATCCTTATCAAAAAGTCCGACTTTCTCGATTACTTCCCGCTTTATCAGCATGCAAGCCCCTTTGGCGGCAAAAATCTGTTTTTCCTTATCAAAACGGGGTGAATCCTTCTCCAAAAATCCCTCGTGTTTTAATAACCCTGTTTTGGTTATATACGAACCGGTATTATCCAAATACCCGGGTTTTTCCATTAAGTAAATCTTTGGCTGACATACCCCTATTTCCGGATCCATTTCCATTCTGTCAACAAGCTTAGTGAGAAAATCCCGATTAACCTTAGTATCGTTATTAAGAAGCAATATATATTTCCCCTTTGAAATTTCATACCCCTGATTATTTGGTTCCGCAAAACCTAAATTGGTTTTATTTTCAATTATCTTTAAACGAAAAGGGAACTTATAACTGCGGGCGAAATCCAAACTGCCGTCTTTTGAGCCGTTATCAACAAGTATCAACTCCCAATTCGGATAGTCGATTTTAGAAAGAGAACCAAAGCACTCTTTCAACACCGAAAGACCATTCCAATTAACAATTATTATTGAAACTAAGGGATAATCTTTTTTCATTGTTTCCATCCCTTTCTATCAAACTCACTTTTGACAAAAGGGGCTTTGATTGTCTCTTCGGTATAAATTATGAAGGTCAACCAGCAAGCTACTGGATGGAATAACCAGGCCGGATCTTTTTTCCTTAAATAACCCACCAGTGTCTGTACAAGCAGCGGCAGAATTAAAATCACCGAAGATACAAATTTAACTATTCCCCAGTAAATTCTCTTATTATCGTTATCCGTCACTCTCAATCCCTGTTTTCTAAAAAAGATGTAATCTTTGATTCTCCTTCGCTGTTTCCTAATAAAAGCACCAATATCTCCTGTAAAAAGGTGGATAATTCCAACTCTGACTTTGGCAACCTTAACCCTTTTTTTTCCGGACAGCATTTTTAGAACATCGGTGTCAAAGAGATAATCCCCAATTGGATATTTCAGAAGCTCGCTTTTCCTTACCAAAAAACCATTTGCTCCTATCGTAGGAATTTCTCTTTTCAAATAAAAACTAAAATAATCATTTTTATTTTGGATTTTTATATTTAATCCACTCCACTTATCCGTTAGGTAGCTGTATTTGTCGTACCAGCCGATAAAAAGACTTAAGGGATCTCCCATTCCCAATAAGGCAAAATATCTTGTTAACCAGTGATCATTTCTTCTGTAGGTAAAAAATAGAGGTTCTGTTGCAATAATTTCCTCATCCATCCTAAAAGGTTTAATTAGTTGACTTAACCAGTCTTTTGAGGGTAAGACATTGTCTGAATCAATAAATGCCAATATTTCTCCTCCTGCACGCTTTGCTCCCACTGCCTTGCCTGCCTCACCGGTCTTAAGCCTATTTTTAATAATTCTTGCTTCATTAACCTTTGCGATCTTCAGCGTGTCGTCGGTACTGCCTCCATCTACTATCCATATTTCGGTCTCACCGGAATAGTTTTGGTTGTTAATTGATTGTAAACACAACTGAAGCGTTCTTTGAGAATTTAAGGTTGGTATAATAATCGATACCTTAGGTGCTTCCGTCATTCTGTCTATTTTACACCAACTTCGTGATATAATTCGAGTAGTTAATGTCAGAATAATATGCTTGATTTATCTATTATCATACCGGCTAAAAACGAGGAACAATCGATTGAAAAATTATATAAAGAGATTATTGCAACTGTCACTAAATTAAACCAAAGCTTTGAAATTATCTTCGTTGACGACGGATCGGATGACAACACCTTTGCTGTCTGCAAAAAGCTCAACCGAATAGATAAAAAAGTAAAAGTTATTAAACTCAGAGGGAATTTTGGAAAGTCAATTGCTCTTCAGACAGGTTTCGAGCATTCAAAGGGAAGAATAATTATTACCATGGATGCCGATCTTCAGGATGACCCGAAAGAAATACCTGACTTTCTAAACAAATTGAATGACGGTTTTGATTTGGTGTCCGGTTGGAAAAAAGTCAGACACGATCCTTTCTCTAAAACCTTCCCATCGAAAATAGGCAATGCCGTAACGAGGTTTCTAACGGGGATTAAGATTCATGATTTAAATTGCGGTTTTAAAGCCTATCGCAAGGTGGTTACCGACAACCTTTCTCTTTATGGGGAATTATACAAATACATACCGGTTTTGGCTCAAAAACAAAATTTTAAAGTTGGAGAAATAGTAATTTCGCATAGGACCAGAAAATTCGGCAAATCAAAGTTTGGATGGGAAAGAAATATCAAAGGTTTTCTGGATATGTTAACGGTGATATTTCTAACCGGATATCTACGACAGCCCGGTCACTTTTTTGGAACTCTTGGTCTTATCTCGTTTTTCTTTGGGTTCTTAATCGGTCTTTATATTACTTACTTAAGAATCTCTACCGGAACTATTCAATATAGGCATCCCTTGCTCTTTCTGGGCATGCTCCTGATGATTGTCGGCGTTCAACTCGTTTCGACCGGTCTTCTGGCAGAAATGATTACCAGTTTTAATC
>CAYITS010000054.1:0-4570 GCA_964366385.1 uncultured Gammaproteobacteria bacterium | reverse complement strand
TCTTACATCAATGGCCTTACTGCGTGTGTATTTATCGGCATTATGGTACTCAGGGAAAATCTTTAATTTCTTCATATATTCTTCACTCAATGTCTCAACAGCTAATCCAATGCTCTTATCATACATAACCCATTTCCCGTCTTTAGTCTGCCCCCACCCCATTTGATTGAGATCTTTAAATCCTTCAATAAGCCGCCCATCCGCAGGAATTACTAATTTAAACTCACCAACACCATTGACCTCAACATTACCAACTTCAACCAAGGCGTCTTCTTCACTTGGTTTAGGTTGGACCAAAGCGGCACGAACTTTGGCGCCTATAGGCAATTCGCTGTTGGGAATGTTTAATCCTGACGGAATGAACAAAACATTCAGTTTGGCAATCTCTTCAGGAGTCATTTTGTTTATCTGCTCTTCCGTTAAATCAAACTTGAAGATAATAACCGGGTTTTTCAAATCCTCACCGGTTAGGGCATCCTGGGTTACCGCCAATCCAACTTGGCCGTCAGTATCCGCAACTCTGTTTAAAACGGTATAGACAATCATCCCGGGTTTGATCTCAAGAACCATTGCCACTCTTCCTTTTCCCTCTTTTTCCGAGACGGCTGAGAAAAAAGGATAGTTTATTGCTTCATTTGAACCCCTGGGGAAAATCTTAATACCTACGGCGGAATATTCTATTGAAGAGGGATCGCCAAAAAGCTCTTTTACCTGAGAATTATTTTTAAAGTTTTCAAAAACATCATTCAAAGTACCGGTTTCGCTTACCTTTATGGAAAGAAGGGTTTCTTGGTCAATAATGTCATACCTCTCGGAGTTATAAATATTGTCGGGAGTAGGAACAATCTCCGTGCGCAGGGATGACAGAGTCGGGGTAGAAATTGGGGGAGATATTTCCGGGGTCTTGGCACCAAATACCGTACCGCAAGCGGAAACTGCAGTAGATAGAGTAGCTAAACTAAGAACAACTTTTGTAGGCAACCCGACTCTTAATTGAGGAACAGAAAACGCTTTTGATTTTTGCTCAATGTTGGTTTTCGGAGCATACCGATTGGTTAATTCCCTCCTTAAGCTATCTTCCTTTCCCCAATAGTAAGCTCCTGCGTATCCGGCCGCGCCTCCTGCCAAATAATGCGCAGCTTCCAAAACACCAAGGGCCAAATGATCAAAGTCAGGAACTGCATGGGAATCAAGGAATTTCTCCTTTGCTTTTGTATCATTCCCAAAATTGGGGCTTTCATCAAAGTTACCCTGCAAATCTACCAGGATCTTTCTAAGTCCTTCGGGAGCATATCCGTCAACCTGAGTCCCCGGAACATTCCCAAACTTCTTGCCGGCGGGAAACATTGGTTTAAAATGCAAAACATCCAGCATTGAATCCAGGCTTTGCCCGGAAAGGCCCTTTTGAAGTGTTTCTAATTCTTTACTTCCTTCCATACCCGAATTACCCCAATCTCTATCTTTCATTAAATCACATTATAGGCCTGGGGGGCAAGTTTTGCAAGTTTTGTACAGTATCAGGGTTTCGTTGACATCGGATAAGTCTGGAACTGTATGATGTAAACTAAATTGTTGATACTTTAAGATGGTTGTGTCAAGTTTTTCGATAATTCTTCAATGTATTCCAAACAAGTTTTATCTAAGGGAACTTTGTGTCTTTTTAAAAGCTTAGCCGATTTTCCGTATTCGTTATCTTTCCAGTTCTCAATAACCCAGTTTCTGGAATATTCTGCGTACTTATGCCCAAATACTTCACCTATTATTCCAAATTCAACAGCCTGAATCAGACAGTGCAGATTTGCTCCATGTTCACCCAAAATATTCAGTTTTTGGATTTTAGAATAAAGTTTGTTGGAATAAGTATTCTTATTCCTAGTGTAAGAAAAATAGTGAGCAAGTTCATGGATTGTGACGTAGACAAAGCCCCTTTTCGATCTTGGATTATTTTCTATATCCTTCCAACGCTGGAGGGAAATAGTGAAGGGGTCGGAAAAGGAATTCGGAGCCACAAGCGAGATATACACTTTTATGGATTCCTCGAGAATTTCTATTTTATATATCGACACGTAAAGATCTAACACTTTCTTTTCGTATTTATCCCAAATTCCCTGAACCGTTTTTGTTTTTCTGTATCCCTCTTTATGATGTTTCTGTAAAACTTTCTGCTTGGTAAGCTTCAGAAAAGCTTCTTCATATGGATACGAATAAACAAATCTCAAAATAGGTTTGACTGTTTTCACTATATTAAAATTTGCAAGTTTGAGATCATAATGTTATTTTTTCATCAGTTTCCTAAATTCATCTGTAGAAATTCTCATATCATCCAGTATTGATTTCAAAGTTTTTCTTCCCAGCTCTTGAGTGGGATGGTTGGGTATGGTGGTACGCCTTCCGTCGGGATGCTTTAACTGAAGATGACTTCCTGCTTGATGGTACTTAATAAAGCCTGCTTTCTTAAGAATCTTGATTAATTTCCTATTCTTGGAAAACAACTAACGACTCCAAAGCTTTTTCTTCCTGTGGAATTTCTAACTTATCCTTGGCCATGCCTTGGAGGTGACAGAGTATTGCCTCTTTTAAGTTTTTCTTTACTTCTTCGATTGTACCTCCGCAGGTGTGTACTCCAGGCAGAAGAGGTACAAAACCATGAAATCCTTTTGGATCGTCTGGCTCAATTATTGTTCTAAAAATTCGTGTTTTCATATTCGTTAAGAATTAGTATATCACTTTTTTGCAACCCGTATAGGGCTTTTGTCAAATTTTGCAAGTTTTTGGGGATTTTAACCCTCTCGTCCCGCACCCTGCGGGGTTACGAGCTTAAAAACCCCTGTTAATCAGTACTTTTTTAATTTGCCTTTCGAGAACAGGGATATCTTCTTTAACTGTTTTCCAGATAATCGGGACATTCACCTCGAAATATTCGTGTATTACTTTATTTCTAAGTCCTACGATATCCTTCCATGGAATTTCATCGTTCTCATTTCTAATTTTGCCGGGTATCTTATTTACAGCTTCCCCAATAATTTCCAGATTGCGGATAACTGCGTCAATTGTAATTTGGCTTCTTGCAAACTGTGATTGGTCAAGATTTTTGGTATAGCTTGTAATCTTTTTACAAGCTGAAGAAATGTCCAATAAATAAAGTTTGTAGTCCTTTCGAGGATTAGGCATAAATCGTCGATTCCAAAATATCTCTTTTTATATATTTCTTCAAACCGTCTTTTGAGACTAGGTCAACCTTCTTTCCCAGCTTTTCGGATAAATAGTTTTCCAATTCGATAAATTTGAAAAGTCCTACTGGTTTTTTGAATTCAACCAGTATATCAATGTCGCTATTTTTCCTAAAATCTCCAAAGACGAAAGATCCAAAAACTCCAATCTTGGACACGCCATATTTGTAGTCTAGATTTCTTTTCTCATCGGTCAGGATTTTTTTAATTTCGGTTAGGCTGTTAGTTTTCATGGTTACAGATATATTATAGCAGGTTTATAATGTATTCCAAACAAGTTTTATCTAATTTTAAAACTGTTTTAGTTTTCTTAAAATTCATGCGTTTTTTAAATAATAATTCGTCAATTTTTTGATATCTCTATCTTTTCTCCAAATAGGAGCAAGTTTATAGGCAAGATGTAAAAGATCGGGGTATAAATCGGGTTGAGAATCGCTAGTAATTTTTGTAAATTCCTTTTCCTTTAGAAGTAGGTAGTTAGTAACTTCGGAAAGCTTCCATAATGATTCATTAGTAAACTTCTCCTTGCCAAATTTTACCGGAATATAATCGTAAAACAGAAAATGGAGCATTTCATGAACCGCTACTGCCACGAAACCTTTGGAGTGTTTCCAAAAAACTTGGAATGTTTTGTCTTTTAAGAATCTTGGATTACAGTTAAAGATAGAAAGATAGCCTAAATATTTTCCTTCAGGCCAAGAGTGTTTTTTAAAATATTTGTCAGTAACTCCAAAAAAACCATGGGCCCCCGCCCCCCATTGTTCATTGGCAAAAATTCTAGTATTATCTAATTCTCGATTATTTTTTTTATAAAAAGAGTCAATATATTTACTAATAAAATCGCTTTGTCTATTACCAAAAAGTCTTTTAGCCTCTCCAAGGTCGGGGTGAACCGTGATTATCCCTTTTCCAAAATCGATGCCTGATTTTTGAAAATTGATAAATTGCAAACAAACCTTCTTATCTAATTCTTTATTTAGCTTAACTTTAAGTGTTGGGTACATTTTTCTTATTTTACTGTTTTGTAAACAAAGTAAAAAGACCACTTTAACCTTTAGGTAATTGCTCGTGAGAAAAGCAATTTCGCTTACGTGATGGTGGTCTTTAAAATCTCACTGCTTAGAAATGGCTGGCACATTTTTATGTACAGTATAAGAGTTTCGTTGACATAATGTAAACTAATTCGCTGATACTTTAAGAAAAATTTGTAGTTTTGCAATATATTGACTGAAATTGAACCAGATGCTACATTGAACTAATGAGAGAAAAGGGTCAGGCGCTGATTTTGGTACTTTTATCTTTAGCGGTGGTTTTGACCGTTGTTCTTTCCGTTTTTTCCC
>CAYITS010000053.1:0-4691 GCA_964366385.1 uncultured Gammaproteobacteria bacterium | reverse complement strand
CGAGATCGTTTCACGTGACTGGAGTTCAGACGTGTGCTCTTCCGATCTAAAGTTAATTAAAAATTAAAAATTAAAAAGGCGAACGTCAAAGCTCCTATACCCATGATAGACAGTATTAAAGTGGGTGTCAATACACCCGCGTCAGGGGCGGAAAAGGGGGTGGCTGAAGGGCTGGCAGATGCGCTTGCGGTTGGTGTAATTTTCGGTGTTGCGGAAGGACTTGCCCTGAGCGTAGCCGAAGGGGTGGCTTCATACGCCGGTCCTTCGGAAGCTTTGACAACAAAATTTCTGATTAAAGATCTGGTTATACCTTGGGCGTCTTTCCAGGTCAGAGTTATTTTGTGAGATCCCTCGGATAGACCTTGCGGGGGGGTCCACCTCCACTCTCCCGATTGGGGGATTTGCAGGCTATCGGCAACAACAGGGTCCGATTCGACGCTGATGATTAGGTCGGCATTGGCCGGTCCCTGGCCGAAAAATTCGGGGGTGGTGGTGGTAATAATTTCACCATCATTAACACTTTCTAAGGTTACGGACTGCGCGGATGGAGTGGCAATTTGGTCCGGAAGATTAAAGCCCGATTGTTGTCTTTTTCCCTCAGGAGCTTCCAGTGAGGACCCGGGCAAATCACTTGTTTGAGACGGGGGATTATTTTTAAAATCATAAACTTGCCCCAAAATCATTGCCGGGGTGGGATTTGCCGATTGGGGGTAAATTTGGGCGGTGGCAATTTCCCCTTGTCCGCCTTGCGCCGTTATTTCCAAAAGAGTAGCAGACGGATCTATTTCAGCGTAAGACGAGAGGTCGACCGTTCGTGAATAGGAAATTGGAATAAGCCAGCTGCCGTTTTGGGATGTTAATGTTGAAAGCAAACTATCCCCGATAGAGATATACACAATTATATTTTTTGCCGGGTTTCCGGTAGGGGTTAAGATGTTTCCCGAAATAATTATATTCCGTTTGGGTTCGGCGATGGGAGGCGCTGTTTTTATTTGCCATAAAACTCCGTTATTGTCAAAATCTTTTCCTCCTGAGTTGATTTTGAAAAAGTAGGTCGTGTTTGCTTTTAATCCCGCAAGTCTGGACAGGTGGGTAAAACTCTCAAGTTCTATTTCCTCTTTTCCCATATTTCCCAAAGAGGATTCTCCCGGGCCATATTTGACGGCGCCGGCAGTTGTTTTGTCGGTTGTCCAGGAGACGCTAAACGATGAGTCGGAAATATTTGAAATTCTGACATCTTTCGGAGACATTTCGCCGCTGGCGCCGATTCTGAATATTTGGCGATACGAAATAAGACTTACTCCCAGAGCAAGGCTTACTACCAGGATGACCATGCCGATTATTGTTGGGATCCTTTTTTTGTTCACGGTAATGGGGTTTCTTTCGGTTGGGTGATATCTTTACCTTTTTCAAAGAAAAGCCGACTTTCTAACATCTCCAAACTGTTTGTGTCCAGGGTGGCGTTAACTGAGTCAAGAATACCGGCCGGGATCGGAAGGGCGGGTTCGGTAGTGAAAACTCTTAAGACGCTTAAAACTATCCAACTGAAAATAGTGATCAAGGTTAGGATTGCTAGAGTGACAATACCGGGTAATTTATTTGTTTTCATTGTTTATCAAGACGTGTTTCTTGGCTTCCAAGATACGGAATTCTCCCTGAAATCACAAGGGTCAAAGCCCCGATTTGGAAAGTGTCGATCTGAACCGGCAGACGGAGGTTTTCAACATCCTTCAGGAATGAATAGAGTTCCCAATAGGAACCCGCCGCGTTAAGCGACAAACTTATACTATCGGAGTTCTCGGGCAGGGGTTTCAATTCCGTTTCCTCAATAGAAAGACCCAGGATATTAACCATGTTTTTATCGGATAGTCCTTCAACCTGCCGGGCAATAACTTCGGGTTTTGGGGTATCGAAAACGGAAGTTTCCAAGAACGACAGCCTGGACGCTTCCTGCAATAATAGTTGTTGGGCAGTCGCAAGATCTCTGATCTTCGTGTCCATCACGGCGATAGTTTCCTTTTTTGATTTTATATCTACCACCAGCTGAGAGATGGTTAATAAAGTTGGCCTTAAAGCAAAAACAGCAAAAAAAGATATTGTTGTCAGCGAAAGGAGTATTTCCAAAAACATCCGCAAATCCCTTTTTTTTCTGTAAAGTTCGGAAATGTTTAGAAAAAACGATTTATATCTTGAATATTCATTTCTCCAACCCTGCGCCATTTTTTTATCCTTTCTTTCCTCCATCGGAGGTCATTTCTAGAGTAAACGATATAGACGACTGATTTTCCTTGTCGGAACCAAGTTGGGAGAGTTCAATTTCCCCAAATTGTTTTTGGGCTTCCAGATTTGTAATGAATTGGGCAATACCCTGTTCACTGGCTGAAATACCCCTTATTTGTGACGAACCCGCGTCCGAGGAGATTGAAACTAAAGATACATCCGGGGGTAGTAGAGAGGTCACCGTTTTTACCATCTCCGATTTTGGCGATTGTTTTGAAATTTCCGAGAAAATTTTTAACCTTTTTTGGGCAAGGTTGAATTCTTTTTCGATATCTTGATAGCCGGATATGATTCCGATCTTTTGTTTGATACTCTCGTTGAGATCCGAATTTTGAGCATCAAGCCAAAATCGGGAAAGAAAAGCCCCCATAACGACCAGCTCGGTAATAATAACGATATACCTAAAAGTTGAAAGCGCCCAACGCAGGATTCTTCCCTTAGCGGAAACTTCAAATTCGTTTTGCGGTAGTAAATTTATACCCTTTTCTTTTTTGACAGGCATATGTTGCTGTTTTCAATATAGCATATGAAAAGGATTGAAAGAAGAGTCTAGGGTTTTGATTTAATAAACTGCCCAAAAACTTGCAAATTTTCAAACCCAACTACCCGGTGTCAACGAAACCCTGATACTGTACAGGGGTTGACAGTAGTGCATAATTTTGTTACTATTCAGATACTAAATCCTCCTGCGACACCGCAAGGTCTTCGCAGGATTTTTTTGGCATAAATACCTCATGATTTGCTGTATACTTAAACAAATATGAAAAGCGTTGTATTATTCTTATTGATGGAAGTAATTTTTACTTCAAGCTAAAAGACTTGGAATTACACAATCTTCTGGAATTTGATTTTTCGGGTTTTATTAGGATGCTGACTAGTGGCGATAAGGTTGTTCGGGCGATCTATTACGTGGGCGCTGTTAAGACTGATTGGGGTATCTTCTTAAATCCGGTGGTATTTTTCGTGAGAAGGGAGTTGATGTAAACATCGCTGTCGATATTTTAGTAACTGTTTACGAAAATTTAGCCGATAGAATTATTCTTGTTTCTTCCGATATGGATTTGCTTCCTGCCATAAAGAAGGCCAAAGAAAAAGGAAAATCCGTGGAATATATTGGATTTTCTCACAAACCGAGTGTGGCAATGGTCGCCAATTGTTCAATTTCAAAACTGCTTTCAAAAGAAGATATTGTACCGTTTGTTGCTGGAAATAAATAACCCCGTAGCCAAAGGGTTTTTAAATCCCGCACCACGCAGGGTGCGGGACTCAAGGGTTAAAATGCCCAAAAACTTGCAAATTTCCAATTTTGGCCTATAATAAACCATATGGGTGAAAGATTTAAAGGAGCGCCTTTACTGCGTAGAGTTTCTAACGCCGTGCTAGCCGCTACTTTAGCCGGTTGTCAGGTCGGGGAAAGAGTAGGGATTGTGCCTCCTACAGAAATGGCTCCGCCGCCGCCTGCCTTTCCGGTCACCGAATTCAGCCCGGCCGCATCTACGGCGACGGCTGAGCCCACTGAGCCTTTATCAACAGAAGTATCTCCTTTGCCTCAACCCCCAAGCGTGGACGAGCTTTCGGATTTAGGTTTAAACAGTCCCGAATCATTGGATTGGGGCAGAGAATTGGGCAGTGACGAGCAAGTATACAAAAATATTTCTCAAGCTGTATACGCCGGAATCTCGGCTCAATATCCGGAAACCGGGTTTGACGTTTATGTTAACGTCTCGACCGCGGGATACCAAGTCTGGGCGGTGGGAACAGACGGCCGGGTTTATGGAGAAAGAGAGGTTCTTTTGGGGCCAGACGGGAAAGTTTTGCGGGATGAGAGCGGAAATATACTTTATGGAAACTTAAGAGAGCTGGCTGTTTTGTCGCTTCTTAATCCTTCCCAAATCGAAGCCCTGGGCTTAAACGGCTATCAAGATATCCAGTGGGAAGCTTTTCCGCCGGTGGCTGTTCCCGAGGGAATTGATCCGAGCGAAATTGAACTTGTTTATGTGACTGAAAACGGAATAGCCAGGTTTGTTTGCCGGGCCAGGGGAGTGATTTATGCGGCCTATGACGCGGCAAGCAATTTGTTTGTTTATGCTGAAAAAAGCGGCATCGCCGCCGGAGGCCTCATCGAAGGCGCGCCGGATATTTTTGCCACGCCCATACCACTACCTCTGGAATTTACCCCGACGGAAGAACCCACCTCTATTCCAACCGAAGCCCCGCCGCTATATGAAATTATTGAGGGATACCGCGAAGAAATCAGAAAAGAAATGCTTGGCGTACCGGTATCAATTGATATTATAACCGACGTATCCCTTCAAGAGAGACACGTCAAAAATTATCCTATCGAAAAGTTATATTTGAATCCAAATTTTCCCAATGCGGCTAATGCGATTGCCGAAGCAACAATGAGGGCT
>CAYITS010000052.1:0-4730 GCA_964366385.1 uncultured Gammaproteobacteria bacterium | reverse complement strand
TGCGATTACTCCGGAAAGCTTGGTTGATTTGGCGGACTCGATTAGAGAGCATGGGGTATTGGAACCTTTGATTATTGCAAAAACTCCGGCAGGTTTTCAACTCATTGCCGGGGAGAGGCGTTGGCGTGCTTCAAAACTGGCAGGACTGACTCATGTGCCGGTCATTATTAGGGAAACTTCTCCCAAGGGCATGCTCGAGATGGCTCTTGTGGAAAATGTTCAAAGGGTCGATCTTAACGCTCTTGATAGGGCAAAAGGATTTGAAAGACTGATGAATGAGTTTGGCTTGACCGCCAGTGAAATTGCCGTAAGAATCGGCAAGTCGGTTGCCTATGTATCAAATTCCATTAGACTCCTTTCCTTGCCGGATGCCCTGAAAGACGGGCTTCTTTCGGGTCTTATTTCTGAAGGACACGCCAGAGCCTTGGCCGCGATTGAAGACCAGAGCCTGATGGTTGAAGCCTATAAAGTGATTTTAAAAGAGAGCGGTTCGGTGAGAAAAGCGGAAGAATTGGCCAGACGGATGAAAGCCAAATCCAAGCAAGTGATGCAGGGGCAGGGGATAAGAAAAGAGACATTAAGGATCGTATCCGAAGAGCTCGATAAGATGCAGGCGGATATGGAAGAAGCCCTGAACAAAGGAATAGAGGATGAGAAAAAAGCCAGCAAAATACGCCTGATACGATCACGAAGAGAAACCAGGTTTGTCTTGATATTTAAAGGCGGCTTGGAAGAAACCGAAGACAGATTCCAAAGGATTTACAAAGCGGTTACCTCTCAGTAGTCAACTGCTTTTACAACTCCGACTTTTTGGGGCGGCCAGTAAATAATCCATGCCCGGCCCGCAATATCCTTTTTTGTTATCGGCCCCCAACTCCGGGAATCGAAAGAATGATCTCTATTGTCGCCGACGGTTAAATAATTCCCTTCGGGAATTGTCTTTTGAGTACCTTCTTTCAAATAAGTACCTCCCGAGGTATAAACATCCGGGTTAATATAGCTTTCTTTAAGAGGTGTCCCATTGATGTAAAATTTTCCGTTATTGATTAAAACCGTTTCTCCCGGAAGAGCAACAATTCTTTTTATATACTCGTCATCCGATACCGGCGGTTTAAACACCACAATATCACCCCTTTTGGGTTTGCGTAAGTAGTACGATACTTTTTCCGTAAGCAAAAATTCACTATCAAGATATGTCGGGGACATTGAGGACCCCTTTATTTTATGAGGTCTCATAATCAGGAGGTAAACAAAGAAAAATATCCCTATCGCAAAAACGAGGACTTCAATAATATCCAAAAAAAACGCGCCCAAACGACGTAACATAAAATAATATTACTCCATTGTACAGTATTAGTCAGTGCGTATTTCTCTGCATCAGATCAAATCCGGTACCCCTTTTTAAAGGTGAGGGATTGATGGCGTGCAATTGGTCGACGGTACCGACGTTTCTGAATACCATGGAAAGAATTGCATCCTCGTTTAAGAGATGCAGGTTATAAGTCAAGGTCGGCAGGGCGTGTTTGACATAGTTCAGTTTTGCTTTGGATGTTTCTCCTTCTACAAAAGAGGGTATATCAAAAGGCAGGACCTTATTTTCTAAGTATTTGGTTCTGGCCGAAGCTTCTCCTCCGTAGGGTTTGAAGAGTTTCCCCTTTTTGTCCGAGCAGTAGAGCATTCCGCCCGGTGATTCGATTGTTCCGCCGGCAACTATTCTGGACGTACTTATTCCGCTCGCTCCCAGAAGAAGGGTGACGGCGATGTGATCGGAAGCTCCACCCTCGACAACAATTGGCAGAGATACTTTACCGCGCAGATTCCAAACAAGCATCGGCCAATCAACAACGGATCCGCTTCTGACTCCGGTAATACAGCGGCCCCCTCCGCCGATACCGACAAAGATTGCATCGGCTCCCGCTTCTGCAATTCTTTTAGCCTGATCAACGTCAATTACTTGTCCTGTAAAAATTTCTATCGAATTTCCAAATTCTTTTCTTAACAGTTTGGTTGTTTTAATTATTTCCGTTCCCGGTTCGGGGGAGTAAACCCTAAATACGCGTACCCCGGCCTTGAAAAGTGCCACAGCCCGGGGTAAAGCTTTTTGGGAAGAGGCTTCAAGGACTCCTCCGATGTTCTTTTTCCAATAGCCATAGACCTCATTTTTATCGGTTCTTTCTTTAAGAAGAATATCTTTGAGGCTTTTTAATTTGGAAAATGTCTCTTTGGCCAAATCGGCTTGTCTTTTGATATCAACCAAGACGCCGTTTCTGGGGACTGTGGCCAAACAATGCGATGCCGCCATGGTGGCAATAGCCGATGAACTGTTCCAAACATCGGGAGAGGCAGAACCCACAAAAATCATCCGGGCGCTTTTTCCCAGTTTTACAAATGGACCTTCGGCATACCTTTCCGTCCGACTGGTCCTGCTTTTGTTTGATCCGATGACACTGGCTCCCAAGTCACCGACAGAAAGCGAAAGACCGGTCTTTAAAGCATCGGCAAAAGTATTGGATTCAACTCCCGCGGGCGCAATAAATTTAGATTTATTGGTTTCGTTTAGAAAATGCATTCGGTAAGGGTGATTAAATAATTCAAGAAAGTACCAGCGCAGCCTTAATGTTTGGATTACTTTTTCCTGAGGAAGCATTTGGAAGGAATGGTAGTCCAGGTAGTCGTAGGGAGTGGTTAAAAGGCCTTGGTTGGGATATACGTCCCCATTTTCTTTGCTGAAGGCATACCATTCGTCAAGATACCTGCTTCTGTTTTTTTCCAATTCGGCCAACTTTTTTTCTATTCTCTCCCTTCCCTTTAGGGGATCTCTTAAAAGTTTGAAATCTTCCTCGTATTTCATACGACATTACTATACAATAAGTTTGTGAAAATCAACAGCCTAATTTTTGCGACCAGCAATAAAGACAAACTAAAAGAAGCCCGGGAAATACTTAAAGTACCGCTTGAAGGAACTTCTCTTGAAATTGAAGAAGTTCAATCTCTCGATCCGGTAAAAGTTGCAACCTTAAAAGCAAAGGAATATTACAAGATTTTAAGAAAACCTTTGTTTGTTGAAGACGGGTCGTTATCGTTTGCCGCTTTAAACGGCTTACCCGGTACTTATGTCAATGATGTTTTTAAAGCCATAGGCAACGCAGGGCTGGTAAAACTGATCAGCGGCAAAAATAGGCAGGCAATAGCCAAGGTGGCCGTTGTCTATATTGACAATAATGCTAAAGAACACGTTTTTATCGGTAAAGTTGAAGGCAGTATTTCAGATAAGCCAAAAGGAAAAAACGGATTTGGTTGGGATGCCGTTTTTATTCCCAAAGGAGAGACGAAAACTTTTGCCGAAATGACCCTTCAGGAAAAAAATAAATATTCAATGAGAAAAAAAGCTCTTCTTTCTTTCAGTAGGTGGCTTTCTTCGGTATAATACAATGTGTCGGTTGCGGTCGCGTGGCTCAGAGGAAGAGCGCTTCGTTCACATCGAAGAGGTCGTAGGTTCGAGTCCTACCGCGACCACATGTTAAATAGAAAATTATTCTTCATATTTATCTGGTTGTTGTTGATTGTTTTGTCGGTTATTTCTCCGGTAAAAGAATTCAAATTTATCATTGCTTCTAAAAATCAGATTCTGCTGATAAACCTTTTTCAGAGGATCGTCGGTCTGATGGCGTTTACCCTTTTATTTATTCAAATATTCCTGGGCGCTTTCATGGTGAAGCTTACCGACAAACTTGGAGGGTGGGTGTTTGGGTTTCATATTTTTAACGGAAAATTGCTTTATTTTCTTGTCTTGCTTCACCCCGCAATGTACATGGCATATCTTTTTAAAATAAAGGGGGTACTTGATCCGTTTTATGTATATACCGATCTGTGTGTTCTTTGTAAAGGGAATTTAGAACACTTCTACAATTTTGGGAGAATAGCCCTATGGTTAATCACGGCAGGAATTGTTGCTGTGATATTTAGAGGCTCTGACCCGTTCTTGAAGAAAAACTGGCGTAAATTTCATCTGTTGAATTATCTTGCTTTCTTTTTGGTAGCAATACATCTTAGGGGAGTCGGAACCGATGCGGTTGTTATGCCTTTTTACGCTTTTTACTGGTTTTCCCTGTTATCGGTTTTGCTATTTGCAGGTAGGCGATTCCGGCAAGAGCTGAAAAAAGTATAATTATTAATCCCAGGTTGTCTTTTATAAAACTTCTTTTTTGATATTGTGTGGTTTCACCCAAAACCTCTTTTCCCGGCACCTCTTGCGTATCTTGTTCCGGTTGTTCCGGCGTAAGAGTTATTTCATCCAAAAAACTCTGCACTACTGCTACAGGGCTTGTTCCTATAATGATGTTTGCCGGGCTAAATATTCCGCTCACTTCAGGAGGTCCCGCGATTGATAACGTTCTGAATGTTCTCTCTTCACTTATTGCGACAGGAGAACCCGCCGATATGGTTCTATAGTAGTAGGTTGTACCACTGGCGAGCCCCGTGATTGTTACGGAATGAGATAAAACTTTGGGGTTTGTGTCAAAGGTTGATGAAGAATAAGCATATCCGTAATTAGCAGAGGATGCCGATACCGAGTGGGAATGCGTATCATAAACAACCCGGCTTGATGTTTGCCTATCCGTTGACCAGGTAATTATTGCACTTGAAGATGTAGGGGTCGTGCTCGATTGGTTTGATATTAAAGCCGCCTGCACGAGCGGTGTATTTGCATTGTCATCGTAATTAAGTTT
>CAYITS010000051.1:0-4735 GCA_964366385.1 uncultured Gammaproteobacteria bacterium | reverse complement strand
ATTTTTCTTTGCGTAGGTATAATCTCCTCCTATTTAAGAAGAAAAGAGAAAAGATTTGTTTCTGTCTTGTGGCTCTTGTGGTTTTTAGTTCCAATTTTGAGAGTTACAATTCCAGGCTCTTCGATTTATGGGGGAGTAAGACAGATTTCCGAATTTGTTCCGGCCATGGCTCTTCTTAGTGGGTTGGGTGCTTATCAAATTAGCAAATGGTTTAAAAATAATCGAATTGTTTTAATACTTATTATATTAATTTTTATTTGGCCCGTATTTATTCTTTTTAAACTGCACCCCAATGAAAATGTTTACTTTAATTTTTTGATTGGTGGATTAAAAGGGGCCCAAAGTAAAAACTTTCCTTCTTGGGGAAATACTTTTGGGAATGCTTATCTTCAAGGAATAAGGTGGATAAATGAAAATGTTGAAGAAGGGGCGAAACTATCCTTAATTCAGGGTACTCCTTCTAATGCACCACCATTATATTTACGAAAAGACATCGATTACCTTGTGGACGGGAATATTGATAGCCAGGAAACCTATTTTAGCGGGATTGAACGAAAAGGAGAGTATTTAATGGAATTGACCTTTGATGACACGGGTAAGGATTTTTATTATGTATGGGAGTATGTTGATAAGTTTTTAATTCCGGTGCATGAAGTAAAAGTAGACGGCGTACCAATACTCAGAATTTGGAAAAATGACATAAAACATACAAACGATAATTTTATATTTAAAGAGAAAGTCTATGAAGGAGATTTGGAGGTTGAAATAAGTGATAGTATAATTTCGGTTGATTTAGGCGAAGAAGTTCTTGTGTCTCATATGGAGTTGAATTTTGCGGACATCGCTAGCTGTAATTTGAGCGGTAATGTTGATACCTCTATTGATGGAAAAAATTGGGCGAGGGAAAAAGATGGCTTTCCTCAACTGCAAATTGGTCGAAAAAGTAATGTGACAGGCAATACGGTTACATATTATTTTGCCGCCAGGAGAGCAAAGCAGGTTCGTTTTTGGCTTGATGACAATAATTTGTGTCGGTTTGAGAAGCCGCAAATTGGGATTTTTTTGTTTTAGTATGAAATCAAAAGAGATATTGTTTTCGTCAAAGACTCTGTTGTTTATCGGAATTGTTATATTTATCATTATTTATTACAAAGTCCCTTTTATTTTTTTTCAGCAAGATGAATGGTACGCTTTTGGAAATATAATAGACCTAGGCAGTAAATTGATATTCTACAGGTTTAATGTGGGGGACATAAACCACTTTGTTCCGCTTAATAGTTTTATAGGGGTGACACTTTATAAAATCTTTGGTTTAAATTATATAGGATACAACGCTGTTGATCTGTTTTTGCATTTTATAAACGGACTGTTGGTGTTTGTTATCACCCTTAAAATTAACAAGAAAAAATCTATTGCCTTACTATCGGCAATTTTATTTATTTCCTCAGCCTCGGCAGCTCAACTTGTAATGTGGCCGTTTGTTGGTGTAAACATGCTGACTTTGACGTTTGCCCTTCTGGCTTGGTTTGTTGCCTTGGGGTATCCGACAGGCAGAAGACTTTATTTTAAAGGGTTGGTAGTTGCTTTGTTGACAATTATGGCTTTAATGACCAATGAATATGCCGGCGGATTATTAATATTTGTTCCGGCATTAACAATCATTTTTGCCAAAAAGGGTAGAATTCATGACGCTTTTCGATTTCTATTACCCTTTTCGGTGTTGGGTTTGAGCTATATTTTTATCAGGTTTAATGTTTTAGGCGGCGGCGGAGTGTTTTCGGGTGAATCTATATTGTCAAAACTATTTCTCCTGAAAATTATTGAGTTTCCTCTATTATATTTCGGGCAGTCTTTATTGTTCGGAGAGACGTTTACAGTATTTGCTGAAGAAATTATTCTACGCAGCATATCACTAATAATTGGACTATTTGTTATCGCGGCAAGTTTTGTGACCACGATTGTTCTTAAAAAGAAATACCCAAATTATGCGAAAAACTTGCTTTTAGTATTAATTTTTATCTTAGTAAGTTCGTTGCCTTTTGTTTTAATTCCGGGAGAAGCCGGAAAATTTGTGATATTTGCCCCTCGATACCTTTATTTTGGTATAGCCGGAATTGCGATATTAATTTCCCTATTAGCTGATATTTCATTTTTACTAACAAAAAAGAAATTGGGGAAAATTATTAGTCTTTTTATTGTGATGTTTATATTGTTTGGAGTTTTTGGAAATTGGAAGCGTTCAAATGACTTATTCCAAGCAGGAAAACAAAGAGAAGGTATTTTGAATAAAATCAAAGAAAGTTATCCTCACTTGCCGGATAAAACCGTTTTCTATACACAAAGCGATATTTCTTATTTTGGTTTACCGGAAGATTATAAGATTTTACCTTTTCAGTCCGGGTTTGGTCAGACTCTTCTTGTGTGGTATCAAGCAACAGAATATTTCCCAACGGAATTTTTTCAGGATAGATTTCTTTGGGAAATTACCGATCAAGGGTATAGAGAAATAAAAAGTAGGGGTTTTGGTTATTTTCGAAATTTTGAACTTCTGGCGGAGACTATAAAAAAAGAAGGTATTCCAATAGATTCAACGATTGCATTCCGTTATGATTTATCCAAACAGAAAGTCGAGGACATATCGGTAGAGGTTCGGGGAAGGCTTGACGGATACGCAGCAAAAAAGAAAGAAATAGTGATGAGTAGGGTGGGTTTAAATTCATCATTAAATTCAAAAGACACTAATTTTCTAAGAGATAATAATAGAGAGACTTTTTGGGATTCGAAGCTGCCCTATATATACCCACAATTTATTGAAATTGATTTAAACATGGAGGAAAAAATTGCCCAAATTCAAATTGATTCGTATCATAACAAAGATCAGAATGAAGTAGGATATAGGGTTTCTCTGTTTGGTGACGATGGGATTTGGCATGAGGTTTTCTATGCTAAGCGATATCCACCAGATGAGGACGGAATAGTGAATTTGTATTTTGAACCGCAGGTTACCCGCCGCGTAAAGATTGAGCAGGTAGGCGGTCATAGTTTCGCGTCATGGGTAATTCATGAACTTAAGATATATGAAGCAATTAATTAAAGTTTTAGTAAAATATAAAAATTTTATTCCTATTATTGTATTAGGGCTGATACCTATTATTTGGTTTCTAGGCAGAGGGGACGTTTTGATAAATGGCGTTGACACCAATTTCCCGTTAAACCCTTTAATTTGGTTTGCAAGGAGGTTCTATGTTTGGAACAATATAACAAATGCGGGCGCAGATTTTTCTTCCTCAACGGCCGGGTTATTTTTCCACCTGATACAAGTAGTCCCCTATTTAATCGGTCTAAAACTTCAATTTGTTGAAATAATCAGTCTGGTCTTCTGGTTTTTGTTAATCGTTTTTTCATCATTTTTTTTTGCAAGGGCAATTTTACCCAAAAAACTTTTGCCTCAATTGCTGTTTACTGTTTTTTACTCTTTTAATATTTACCTGTTTAATTCCTGGGAAAATGTTAAGGTCGCAAACCTTTCTTTGGTTGCCGGAATTCCTATAATTTTAGGGGCATTAGTGCTTTTGGATAAAAAGGAAATTTCCAAGTCTTTGGCAATTCTTATTTCAGCTATAGGCGGAATTGTCTTATCGGGAACCGGAATTAATCCGTCTTATTTTGTTTCCTTCTTTCTCACAATATTTCTTTACTTCATAGGGGTATTTATCGTTTCTCCGGAAAAAAGATTTGAAAAAACAAAGAATTTTTTAATAGTCTCGGCTGTCGTAATTTTGATAAATGCTTTTTGGATTTTTCCCGCCTTAAATTTTATTATCAAGGGCATTCCGGCCGGTGGAAGTATTGATCGGATAGGCTTTACCAATTGGATTAATAGTCTTTCGGAAAATACCAGTCTCTTTAATATTTTGAGACTCCAGGGGGCTTGGGATTGGTATGCCCTTGATCAGGCAACGGGATTTCCGCTTTATATCCCTTATGCGCTTAATTATTTTTATAGACTGCCTTTTATTGTTTTTAGTTTGATTCCTCCGTTTTTGGCGATATTGTCCTTGATTTTTAGAAAGAAAGAAAACAATAACCTTTATCTTAGCTTTTCTTTAATGTTGCTGGTAGGTGTTTTTTTAGGCGCCGGTACGCATCCGCCCACAGGAGTGTTTTTTAGGTTTCTAATCGACCGCTTCCCGTTTTTCAGTTTATTTAGAAGCCCCTGGTATATCTTTACCCCCCTTGTCTTCTTGTCGTATGCGGGGCTTATTGCTCTTCTGTTTAACAGAGTATCAAATATTCTCTTCTCGTTAATTTGCGTTACTTTAATTGCAGGGAATTTTTTGTACTCTTATCCGCTTATTACCGGCAAAATTTTCCGTCCCCAAAGATCAGATGGCTTTTATATAAATTTCCCGAATTATGTTTTTGACGCCGGCAAGTGGCTGGTTAAGGAAGGGAGCGACGGCAGAATAGTGAGCTACCCTGATGATGAGATTGAAAATTTTAAATGGGGGTATAGGGGGATCGAATCGGTTTTACAGCTGGTTGCGAACAGGGAGGTTCTATTTTCATCACTCAACGCTCCGGATTCTCCTGTCAGCCGTTTGATTAAAGAATTCTACTTAAGGCTAAAAAAACAGGAACTGGATTCGGCGATGAAGATCGCCGGTAAACTCAATGCCTCTTTAATTTTTGAAAAAAATGATCAGGGAAGTCTTTCTCCGGCCATTCCCAAAGA
>CAYITS010000050.1:0-5086 GCA_964366385.1 uncultured Gammaproteobacteria bacterium | reverse complement strand
TTCCTGATTAAGATTCTCTCCGGCCTTATCAAACATACCGGTATTTGTACCACCCTGATAAATACCGGCCACCCGGACATTGGTATCCTTAAGATCCTCCTTTAAGACTTCGGTAAAACCCCTAACTCCCCATTTGGCCGCAGAATAGACGCTTTGTCCGGGCTGTGCGGTAATTCCGGATTTAGACGAGTCGTTAATTATTATTGCCTCTTCTTGTTGTTTTAAGATGGGCAGTACCAAACGGGTGATGTGGATCATTCCCGTAAGGTCTGTTCCTATCACCGAGTTGATTTCACTTTCAGGTACATCTTCCAAAAGGTTTAGCTTCTGCCAAATACCGGCGATATTAAGAAGAATATCAACCTTGTCGAAATCAAAATTTATTTTCTGAATGGTTATTTTTATTTGTTCGGTATCCTGAATGTCGCAAGGATAATCAATTACCTTTGGGGAACCCAGCTTCTCTGCTTCTTTTTTGACTTCGCCTAATTTATCCTTATTCCGGGCAATCAATGCAAGTGAAACTCCTTCTTTAGCCAATTTAAGCGAAACTTGCTTTCCAAGCCCATCGCTTGCCCCAGTCACAATCGCAATTTTACCTTTAATATCCATTACTCTAAAATATAACCTAAAAATATGATAAAATAAAGAGCAGTTATGTCAAAAATACCAAAAAATAATCCTGGAAATTCCCATAAAAAGTGTGGATAAAAGATATTATGTTAAAACTTATCCTCGAATCATTAAATAAAAATCAACTTTTAGTTTTTGAAAAGTTAAGCGTTTTCAAGGATTTTGATATATTTACACACGAGAAATTAAAACCCTCGAGGTAAAAGACTTCAAAACCAAAGCTCTTAGCTAACTTACTTTATTTCAAAGGAGTCAAGTACTTAAAATAGGCTATGGGGTAATGTAAAGCGCTAAAAAAGGACCAGAGAAAGCCGCGGGGACCGTCAAGAAAACCTTTATGACGGAAAAATAAACTGCAAAAAACGAAGAGTGGTTTAATGGTTACATAGTTGAACATGGTTAAAGCATTTTTTAAAATACTCTTTTCTTTTAATTCTTGGGCATGTAAATCCGTGTAACGGTTCATTCGAACAAAGTATTTTTTTAAGGTTGGGGAGTCGTGGTGTTCCAGGTCATTAAAAAGCCAGGCTACCTCTCCGTTAATTTGGATTTGTTCATGAACCGACTTTTGGGGAAAATGAGCTTTCCCCTTTTTAACCAATCTGATTACCCCATCGGGATATACTCCGGCATGAATAAGAGGCTTCCCGAGGAAATAATTTACTCTCGGAATAAAAAAGGCCGCAATTTCCCCCGTTTTTTTACCAATTGGACCATCGCGTTCTTCAATCAGCTTTTGATGCTTTTTAAATAGTTTCAACTTTCCTCCACCTCGCAGGAGACCATTCGGCCGCCTGCGGGGTGTTTTCTTAATAACTTTTACTATTTCCTTAGCCAGCCCGCAAGTAACAACTTCATCCGCATCTAATTGCAGTATCCAATCTCCCGTGGCTCTCTCCAGGGCTTTTTGCTTAGTTATGTGGAAAATATCATGGTGGGGTTCAAGAAATACTTTTGCGCCGTACTCTTCCGCAATTTCCCTCGTTTTGTCAGTTGAATATTCATCAACCACGATAATTTCATCCGCCAGCCGGCGGACGGACTCCAGACAAAAGCCAATACTCGTTTCCTCGTTTCGTACTGCCAAGACAACACTAAGTTTACTCATGTTCAGTTTGCTACCAGATCGAAATACTCATAACCATTAGATCCATAAATCTTTTTCACTATATTTGCTTCTTTAGGAATTTCTTCTTTAGTGCCGACTATTAAACTATTCGGGTTTTCCGGCCTTACTTTATCAAAATCGATTGTTTCAAAATGATATTTGTCAAAATCTCTTACCGTTGAAAAACCATAATTATCTCTTGCCGTCAGAATGTGACTGTTTTGGAATTTCTCCGGCGGGTACTTAAGGTAAAAGAGAAAAAGAACATAGGGCTGATCATACCTGTCCGTAACTATTATCTTATTATATTTCTGACTGTTATCTTGTAGGTAAGAAACCAGCTCCTTGACTCCATACTGGGAAGAATATGGATACTCTTTGGCCATATGCACCCAATACATATGGGCGTATCGGGAAAAATTTAAGATTATCAAAATTAGAACCACTCCCGATGTGGCAATATAAATCCACATCGGGAGTGTACTTTTTAACCAGTTGAGAAGATTAATTAATCCCAAAGCACTGATAATTACCAATGGTATCACCATATTGTGAGATCTTAAGGCATGGGGAGATTGAAATGTAAAAGCGGCCGCAATGGGCGCAATTGCTACCCAGCAAAAAATCAATTTTGTGCTTTTGTTGAAATTTTGCAGTAAATACATCAGCCCCGCCGCAATAAATAAGATATCAAATAAGTACATCTGCCCCGTTTCCGGAACTTTATCTCTTTGAATATCGTCACCGGTTAAAAACAAAAACTCTCCCCGATAATGTTCTCCCCAGTTCTCAATAAAAGCCAGTCCATAATTGACCACCTTGTTGTGTAATATTTTTGAAATATTACCTTGAAAGTCAGCATGTTCCCCTCTTTGCTCATTGGTTCGGTTGAATGGTCCCGGGTCCGAAAAAAGCCCGACTCCCGATACTCTTGATATTCCGGCGGGACTTAAGATGTCTTTGGCAAGCGGCAGCAATAAAATAAGGGAAAATAGCATGGCAAATAATAATTGCCCTAAATGTTTCTTCACATCTTTCCGGTAAATTAATAGTAAACAAAAACCCAATAAGGGAACGACAACACGAGCAGCGTGATAGGTGTATAAACTCAACCCAAGAGCTAAAGCACTAAAGTACCAAAAAACAGGTTTCTTCAAACCCTTAATAAACAAATAAACGCCGAGGGTTATGAAAAAAGTAGCGGTATTTACCTCCCAGCCGCCCCGGGAAAAATGGATATGCCATGGCGAAATAGCAAGCATAAATGCTGCTATTTCTGATGAATTTTTAAATCCTAATTCCTTAATTAACAAATATATAAGATAGACAGTCGCAACTCCCAATAAAGCATTCGGCAAGCGAACCGACCACTCATTCAAACCCATTACTTTTACAAAAGGCAGAACCAAATAAAAGTAAAGTCCGGGTTTATAATCATTAAAGGATTGAAAACTAATCGGCCAAGCGTTTCCGTGTTCGTCTTTTCCGGTCTGGATCAGCGAATAGGCGTTATAGCCAATGGCGGCTTCATCGGCATTTAAGGCCGGATAATCCCCAAGGCGATAAAACCTCAATAAAAACGCAAAAATAATAATTAAAAGCAGCAATATTTTTTTCATTTATTTTTTACTTCGACGATATGAAAGGCTGTATAAATTCCGTCCGGATACATAATTTGGGAAATAATATTATAATCATCATCGATAATTTCTCTAAGCGCGGTCAGACCTTCGACAACAACCAAAGTACCTATATCTTCAGAAACAGGCCAACTTATAAACTTAAATTCAATATTATTAAGCTTCTCAACCAATCCCACATCTCCCACCTCACTTTCTTTTAACTTGATCTCTTTCTGGACCTTGTCAGGCATATACTCCCGATACCCCTCTTTCGCGCCGTAAAACAAAAAATATATAAACGGTTGTTCATAGGATTGTTGAAAAACAATTTTTTTATAATTTGACTGAATTGGCAGAATTTTTTGAACCACCTCACGGTATCCATAATCCCAATACTTTGCATTACGAATGGGAAGATGCACAAAATAAGCATCCAAAAAGTAAACGAGGCTCATTAAGTAAACAGTAGAAAGTAGAATATAAAAAGGAATTTGGTACTTTTGTTGTTTTATCCAAGCAACCAAGCCTGCCAAGCCGTAAGCGCTAATTATTATTAAAGGGATTATCAGATGAAAACTTCTCGCCGCATGAACCCAATCTCTTGAAAACGCTAAGGGAAGCGGAGTTAATATCAATAAAGAAAATAATAATAACGCATATTTATTCTTCAGGTTTTTTATTACCACAAATAATCCGCCCGCTATCAAGATAACGTCGGAAAACAGCATCACCCCCATATGGGGAGCCCCGTGTCTGGGATGCTCCCAATCGCCCTCCAAAAATAAAAATCTTGCCGAATAATTATTAAACCACTTACCAAGAATTGCCCGCGTATAATTTAAGCTTTCCGAATGATATAAGTTGTAACTTAAGCTGCCTATCTTTTCATTTCCCTGACTGAGCAGGTCTTGAAGATATTCCCTCGGACGAGGGTAGGAAAAAATGCTGATTACATTAAGCCTTCCCGTTTTACCTTGAAAAATGCTAAAAATAACAGGCAGCGAAATAATAACGGCAATTACAAAAGAACCAATTAATACTTTTAATTTATTGTTAAATAACCGTTTCCAAAAAAGAACAGCCAAAATAAGAACCACTATTGCCGTCGTAATTTTTGCCCCCTGATAAACAATTAGAGTTAAAGCAAAAAACAAAGCCGACAAGTACAAAAAGCGGGATTTATAAAATGATTTTAAAAAGAAGTAGATACCCGCTAAAGTCAGTGCCAAGGAAATATTGGGAAGCCATGCCCCTCTGGAAAAATATATCAACCACGGATTTGTTGCCGCAATAAATGCGGCTATTAATCCGAATTGGGAAGTCTTGTTGGCCAGTAAATAAAAAAGATAGACAATGACAATCCCCGAAAGAGCGTTGGGAAGTCTTACCGCAAATTCGCTTAATCCGAATAGCGCTACAAAAGGTGCCGTCAAATATACATACAGGCCGGGAGTATAGTCTCCGAATGATTTAAAAATAATCGGAAGGACATTTCCGTACTGGTCTTTACCGGTCTTTAATATTGAATAGGCGTTGTAACCCAAAGATGCTTCGTCCGGTGTCAAACCCGGAGGAATACTCCCCAACCGCCAAAGTCTCAGAACTGCCGCTAATATCAAAACAACTAACAATATGTAATTTACCTTTTTAATCATCTTTGTATCATTTATGTCAGAATTATACATCTGACAACCTATCGTAATTCAACAACTAGTACAGTAGT
>CAYITS010000049.1:0-5137 GCA_964366385.1 uncultured Gammaproteobacteria bacterium | reverse complement strand
GGCGCCCACCGAGATCTACACTCTTTCCCTACACGACGCTCTTCCGATCTAGGTGTTGTGGTGCGGATGTGGCAACCGCAGGGCTGGTGACGGCTGCAACAAAAACGGACATTACTACTACCGCTGCGAGGAAAGACTACACCATTTTCCCAAAGACCAGCGCAGATGCCATATTAGAGGGGTAAATGCGAGAGTTTTGGACGCAATGGTGTGGAGAGAACTAACAAACCATTTAACTGATCCCAAGCTGCTCAAGAAGCACGCTGAGGAGTGGATTAGCGACCAGGCAAATCGTTCAGCTGATACCCAAGAGAAAGCAAAAATTCAAGAACAGATCGACAGGTTAACGGAAGAAATCAATCGTTACGCTAAAGCCTATGGCTCAGGTGGTATGGAATTTGACCAGTATATGGAACTGGCAAGAGTAGCTAAGCGAAAGAAAGAAGGCTTTCAAAAGCAGTTAGATGGACTAACAGCCAAAGTCTCACCCGAAGTAGTGAATATCGAAGCTGACGAATTATGTAACGAAGCAAAGAAGGTCATCAAAAGCCTGGAACTCTATGACAAAAAGAACTTCATTCGCGATATAATAGAGAAAGTCATTATAAAAGAAAGGAGCGAGGTAGAAGTATTATGTCATATTCCACTACCACAACTAAGTTTAACTTCTGCCCACAAGTTGGGACATGAACCTATCAGTCGGGATAGTCGGATTACCAAACGTAGGCAAAAGCACGCTCTTTAATGCGCTTTGTGCCCGGCGTTTAGCGGAAACAGCCCCTCGGCCTTTTACAACGGTTAATCCGCATGAGGCGGTTGTTGCCGTACCGGATGAAAACTTGGAAAAACTTTGGGAGTTGGTTCGAGGGGATCCTTCGACTTCGCTCAGGATGACAACGCCAGACAAAATTCCTGCCGTTGTCACTTTCATCGATATCGCCGGCTTGGTTAAGGGAGCCAGTCAAGGTGAAGGCTTGGGAAATCAGTTTTTAGGAAAGATCAGGGAAGTGGACGCCATTATTCATGTCGTTCGGGAGTTTTCCGATTCCCAAGTGGTTCATGTTGCCGGTAAAATTGACCCCAAAGAAGATATTGAAATTGTCAATCTTGAACTGGAATTGGGAGGAATTGTCGGCAAGCCGATGCTGGTCGTTTATAATGTTGATGAGAAGGATATTAAAAAAGAAGACGACGGTATTTACCTTTGCGCTAAGTTGGAAGAAGAGTTAATTGATCTGACTCCCGAAGAAAGAAGAGAGTATCTGCCGGAATCCGGTTTGGAAAAACTGATTCAAAAAGCCTATCAGCTTTTGGGGCTGATTAGCTTTTATACCATCAAAGGCGGTAAGGAGATCCATGCCTGGAGTCTGAAAGACGGCCAAACAGCATTGGATGCGGCCGCCGAAGTGCATACCGACTTTGCCAATAAGTTTATCAAGGCTGAGGCGATAGGTGTTGATGAACTTTTGACTGCCGGAGGGTGGCAAGAGGCCAAAGAAAAAGGTCTGATTAGGCTGGAAGGAAGAGACTATATCGTCAAAGACGGAGATGTGGTAGAATTCAAAATAGGACAATGAACAAGTACGAATTAACTCTGGTTCTGGACGGCAAGACCACTCCCGCAAAGAAAAAGGCTGTTCAGAAGCTGATTGAGGAGTTAATTAAAATTGCCAAAGGCAAAATTGTAAAGCTCGATGAGTGGGGAGTAAAGGATCTGGCCTACAGAATAGGGAAATCTGCCACTGGACTATATTTGCACTATATTTTAGAATTAGAGAGTGGACAGGTAAAGGGAATTGCAACCAAACTTAGTCAAGAAGGTGTTGTTTTAAGGCATTTACTAGTATGGCAAGGAGTTTAAACAAAGCAACTTTAATAGGAAATTTAACCAGAGATCCCGATTTGCGCTACACTCCGGCCGGGACCGCGGTTTGTACTATTGGTTTGGCAACCAACAGGCAGTGGGTGACCGAATCGGGCGAAAAAAAGGAAGATGTCGAGTTTCATAGAATAGTGGCTTGGAACAAACTCGCCGAGATTTGTTCTCAATTTTTGAAGAAAGGGAGGAAGGTATATGTTGAGGGAAGACTTCAGACCAGGAACTGGACTGCTCAGGACGGCGGGGCAAGAACCACCACCGAAATTGTCATCTCGGAAATGATTATACTGGATTCCAAGAGAGACGGTGGGATGGGTAGGGATGCGGATATTCCCGATGTTGGCTTTGAGCAGGCACCTCCGGCAGAAGAAGAAGCTCCCAAAGACAAGAAAGAAACGGGCGATAAAATAAAGGAGGAAAAGAATCAAGATGAAGAAATCCCCTTCTAAAAGAAGATCCAGCCGCATCAAATTTAAGCCCGTACCTACAAATTGCTCGTTCTGTAAGCAGGGGTTGGAACCAAATTATAAGGATTACAACAATCTTGAGAAGTTTATTTCGGACAGGGCAAAGATTATCGGGAAGGCAAGGTCCGGAGTTTGTTCAAAACACCAGAGGGCTTTGGGTGGAGAGATAAAAAGGGCACGCCACTTGGGTCTTCTTTCGTTTACTCCCTCTTTAGACTAATGATTAAAATAAGTTTTATTAAACTTAGAAAAATATTGCTTTCCGCTTTTATTGTCGCGTTTACTTTCGCTTTTGGATTTGGGTTGGGAAACGAAGGTTTTAAAATTCGGCTTGAAAGTGCTAAAAATATAAAAATTGTCAGAGAAACCCCCCCGGATAAAAGCAATATCGATTTCTCTTTGTTTTGGAAAGTGTGGGATACTTTAGAATCACAGTACTTCGATAAATCAAAAATCAACAGAACCGATATGGTCTATGGAGCGATTTCGGGAATGGTTTCTGCTCTTGGCGATCCATATACCGTCTTTTTGCCTCCGGGTGAAAATAAGGTCGTTCAGGAGGATCTATCGGGAAGTTTTGAGGGGGTGGGAATTCAGATTGGTTTTAAGGGGTCACAGCTTGCCATTATTGCCCCTCTTCCCGACTCTCCGGCGGAAGAAGCGGGGATAAAAGCGGGCGACTTTATCATTGGCATTAAAGATGAAGGCAAAAAAATTGAAGCGGGAACTATCGGAATAACCCTTCCCGAGGCGGTTAAGATGATAAGAGGTAAAGCCGGAACAAAAGTAACCCTGATTCTTACCAGAGACGGAGCCCAAACTCCTTTAACTATTGAAGTGGAAAGGAAGAAGCTTGATGTGCCCAGTGTCGTGTTGTCATATTCAGGGAAAGACAACACGGTTGCTCACCTCAGAATTCTAAAGTTTGGAGGAGAGACAATGGCGCAATGGAACGAAAAAGTAGATGAGATAATTAAGAATAAAAATATCAAAGGAATAGTTTTAGATCTCAGGAATAACCCGGGCGGTTATTTGGAAGGGGCGGTAGATATTCTGGGGGAATTTGTAAAAACCGGCTCTGCGGGTGTGATCGAGGAGCGTTCCGATGGGAGGAAAAAGGAATACAGAACCGAAAGAATAGGCAGGCTAATGTCTATACCGCTTGTCGTCCTGGTCAACGGCGGTTCTGCCTCAGCCTCTGAGATTCTTGCGGGAGCGCTCTCGGACGCAAATAGGGCAAAACTGGTAGGGGATAAGACTTTCGGAAAAGGGTCGATACAGGAGCCGATTCAAATAAACGGCGGCAGCGGGCTTCATATAACCGTTGCCAAGTGGCTTACCCCAAATGGTACTTGGGTAAACGGGACAGGGCTTGAACCGGATGTTAAAATAAGCGATGATGAGAAAACAACGGAAGACGAACAGGTGCAAAGAGCTATTCAATTACTAATTTCTACGATTTTTTAAATCGAATATATTTCTAAATCCTAAATAAATTCAAATGAAAAAAAATAAAGCAAAAAAAGTAATTGTTTGGATTTCGGCAGTAGCAGTGATCTTGGTGGCTATCACGGGTGGGGCGATAGCCGATAGACTTTTTGGATTTCGACCTCTGGATAAGCTTTTTCCCCGTCAGAGTGCGGGCTTTCGGGTCGATCAGAAAATATTAAATGAGGAATCGGTTGTCATTGATGTTGCCGAAAAGATGTCTCCCTCGGTAGTGACGGTTTCTGTACAGACCCCGAGAAGGAAGGTGCTGCAATTTAATCCTTTTGGAGGTTTCAGCCAAAGTATTCAGGGTGGTGAGGATCAGGACATCGGAACCGGTTTTATCGTCTCTTCCGAAGGACTTATTATTACCAATAAACACGTAGTTTCCAACGCGGAGGCGAAATATAAAGTGATTACCAAAGACGACAAGGAGTATGAGGTAAAACAGATTAGCCGGGATCCGTCAAATGATATAGCAATAATTAAGATAGACCCCGCCGCGGCGGAACAAGTACTTCAACCGGTTGAATTAGGAGATTCGTCTGCACTCAGAGTCGGGCAATTTGTTATCGCCATCGGTACGGCTTTGGGAGAGTTCAGGCATACGGTGACCACGGGAGTAATATCGGGGCTGGGCCGGGGAATAACGGCAGAAACTTCTTTTCGGGGATATGTCGAGCAACTGGATAATATTATTCAAACCGATGCGGCCATAAATCCCGGTAATTCAGGCGGGCCGCTTTTAAATTCCGCCGGACAGGTGATAGGAGTCAATGTTGCTATTGCCCAGGGGGCTCAAAATATCGGTTTTGCTCTTCCCATAAATACCGTCAAAGATGCGCTTAATCAATTCAAAGCCACAGGAAGTTTTCCGGCAAAAGCTTACCTGGGAGTTGAATATCAGATGATAACCAAACAGAGTGCAATATTAAACAGCCTTCCGCAAGGCGCCTATGTGGTTAATGTGATAGCTAATTCTCCGGCGGAAGAAGCGGGGATAAAATCCGAGGATATTATTGTTAAAATTGACGGTAAAGAGATTAAAGAAGAAAAAGGAGGACTGGCCGTGCTTATTTCCAAGCATAAAGCCGGCGAGACAATCAATTTGGAAATCTGGCGCGGTGGGGAAACACTTAAATTACAGGTAACACTTTCCGAATTTAAGCAGTAAGTGCGATAACTTTATCAAGTCCGCGGTTTAGGATTGCTTCTAAGTTTCCAAATGATTTTTTTATGCGGTGATCGGTGACTCTATCTTGCGGGATATTGTAGGTGCGGATTTTTTCGGCTCGCATACCGC
>CAYITS010000048.1:0-5403 GCA_964366385.1 uncultured Gammaproteobacteria bacterium | reverse complement strand
TTATTTTAAGTCCCATCCTGAGCGCCAGTTGAAGGACAAACCTGGTTTGGGGCATGGGCCCTTCTTTGGCGTCAACCAATAAAAGCGCTCCGTCGGCCATGGAAAGGACTCTTTCTACTTCGCCTCCGAAATCGGCGTGCCCGGGGGTGTCGATAATATTTATTTTTACTCCTTTGTATTCAATCGAAGCATTTTTAGAAAAAATTGTAATTCCCCGCTCTCTTTCCAATTCGTTTGAGTCCATGATCATTTCCGTCCCGGCCTGGTCTTTGTTGAGTACTGTATGAGATTGACGCAGCAAAGCATCCACGAGTGTAGTTTTACCGTGGTCGACGTGGGAGATAATGGCAACATTTCTGATATTCATATTAGTGTTTGAGTATTTCTATTACACCCTCTGAATCTTTTGTAGAGATTTTTGTTATTCCACCAATTGGAAATGTAATTTTAGGGTCTGTGTGGCCAAAATCAACGTTAGCTATAATCGGAATATTATTTAATTCTTTCTTGGTTTTTATAATTTTAGTCAGAAGTTTATCCGTCATTTGACTTCCTTTTTGAAATCTGCCAATTACAATCCCTTTTACTTCGGAAAAATCCGGCTGATGTATTAGGGATTGTAAATCTCTGTCAAAGCTGTGGGGCTTTGATTCGGAGTCATCTTCCAAAAATAAAATCGAGTCTTTGAGATCAGGAAAATATTCTGTTCCTTGGAGAAGATTAAAAGTGCACAAGTTGGCTCCGATAATAGTTCCTTCTGCTTCTCCTTCACTAATAACCCAAAAGCCTTTGTTTTTGATAAGCTTTCTATTCTTTTGGTCTTTATACCATTCGTCGTCGCTCCATTCGCTGCTTGGTTCAATTTCAAAAGGGTTCTCCGAAAATAAGCACTTTTTAAAGTAATCCATCGTATAGTCAAAATATAATTCTTGACTAAAAGTTGAATAATGCGGACCGGAATATGTAACCAAGCCGGTCTGAGCAAGAATAGCGTTATTTAGCGCAGTGATATCAGAAAATCCACAAAATACTTTTGGATTTTCTTTTAGCAAATTCCAATCAATATGCCTTAAAAGTTGATTTGAATTAAATCCCCCGATAACAGTTAGGATCGCCTGAACATTTTTATCTGCAAAAGCAGCGTGTAAATCTTCAACTCTGGACTCAATCGAAGATGAAACAAAATCATCAATCTCTTGTACATGCTTTCCAAAAGATATATTAAAGCCCATGTCTGCAAATCTTTTATTGGCAAAATCCCTTTGCGTCTTTGAAATTAATGCCAAAGATCTCGACGGGGCAATAACTTGAATTCCATCGCCTCGTTTTAATTTTTCCGGAAATACCTTATTCATATCTCTTTCATTGAACCGAATGATACCACAAAACTCATAAATACAAATGTGGACGCTGGGGGACTCGAACCCTCGACCTCATTCACGTCAAGAATGCGCTCTAACCAGCTGAGCTAAGCGTCCGTGTATAGGGATATTTTATAACAGATTCAAGAAAACTGCGAGCATAAGTCCGTAAATGAATTAACCGGCCGATCTGGAAAGGTAGTGGTCGGGGGAAAGAAGGAAGGAACTGCCTTTCTTCTTGTACATCGCCCAATAATTTTTCTTTTCCGCCCTTTTATTGGAGGACTGCAGCCAGACGGAAGCGTTGTCGATCTTTTTTCTGAATGATCTGACAAAATCGAGAAGTTTTTCAAAAAAGATGAGGTGATAGATTCCCGGTTGAGCCGGTGCCTGCATGGCGGCCACCTCCACTTCTTTCCCCAATCCTTGGGTAGATTGAGCCAGGGTTAAAAGTTCCTGCATCAGAGCCTGGAGTTGGACTCTTAATTCGTTTGTTTTTTGAGCCGAGATTGCCTTTTCTTCTTCGGTCAGCTTTCTCTCCAGAAACATTTGCCTTTTGAGCTTAAGAGCTTCTTCGTGTCTGCCGGAGAAGAGTTCTTTAAATTCCAACGACTCTCCCGGATTTATTTCGGCAGAATATTTGTTTTCCTTTGGGTATTGGCCGAACACCTGCTCCAGTACATTATTGCTGCCGATGTCTCTTAAAGTTTCAAGAACGTTGGTGCGTCGGACAGTCTTTTGGTTTTTTGTTTTCTGCGTTTTGTCCATAGTATTTAAGCAGGTTTGCGTCAAATGTTATATTAAAGATACTAAATAGTCAAGCGCGGATCGCCTTGAGAGAACTCCTTTTACCAGCAGTTTCTGTTCGGGAGTATTTAATTTTTCGAAAAGTTTCGGGTCTGCCGACGCGGCTCTGAGCGCGTCGTTAATTTGCTCTTCGTTAGTCTGTATTTTTTCTTCAACCGCAATCTTGTTCAGGATAAGATCCAACATAATGGCATTTTTGGCTTGGGTTTTGTACTCTTCGCGCAGAGTTTCAGGATTTTTGCCGAGTGAAGACAGATAGCCTTCAAGGGTCAATCCTAACTTTTCTATTCTTGCCAGCAGATTTGCCAATTTGGAATTAACTTCCTCATCAATTAATATTTTAGGAACATCAATTTTTATTGAATCCAGAAGTATTTTTATAATTTCCTGCTCTTTGGGTTTCTCTTTTGATGCTTGGGCAATTATTTTTTTGTAGTCGCCCAAATCAACTTCCGGAAGTTCACAAGTGACCGCCCTTATTTGCCAGTCTTCATCCGTATTTGCTCTGATGACCTCAAATCTTGGGTAGATTGCCGGCCTGAGTTTATGTTCCGTTATCGCATCAGCCAAAGCCTTGGGAAGCAGGCGGCTGAGAGACTTTTCAATCAGCGTGTTCGGATCTATTTTCTCTTTGACTTTATCAATTGGAGCCTTGCCTTTTCTAAATCCCGGAATTTCCGCTGTTTTTGCATACTCTTCAATAACCGCCTTTTGCGACTCTTTAACCGTTGGGTAAGGCACGGTAAAGGTAATCTGGATTGTTCCGTCGTCGCTTTTGGCAATCACCGATCGAATTTTATCCATTATCCGCCCTTATGCTGAGTTTTGAACTGAGAGGGATTAAATTTCTGAGTAACGTCCCGACCGCTAAATTTTTTTATCTTGAAAAAATCGGGGGTTCGAAATCCGAGTTGGGGTCCGGCCTTTTTTTTGATATATCCTTTCATATTTCAATCCGAAGCCAGTTTGTGCAAAAACCAGGAAACGAAGGATAGGACTAATGAAGCAACGACGGCAGTTTGGAAACCGGCGATTTCAAAACCGGGCACAAACATGCTGGTTAACCACAAAAGCAGAACATTGATGAAAAAAGCGGTAATTCCAAATGTCAGGATTGATATCGGCAGAGCGATCAGCTGCAGCACGGGTTTTATAAAAGTATTGACTACTCCGATAACCACTGCGGCCACGATGGCTGCCCAAAGATCGCTAAGAATAAATCCCGGAACTAAATACTCGACCACGAACAAAGCAAAGACATTAACGGCCAGTCTGATTATGAGTTTCATTAGTCAATAATAATTTTATTAGTTAATAATAAAGTTATTAGTCAATAATAAAGTTTTTTCTAAAGAACTTCAAGTCTTTTTCAGTTGCCGTATTCCAGGACGGCTGCAAGTTGTGGTCGGCTCCGGGGTGTATAAAATAGTTTATTTCAAGCCCCTGTTTCTTAAAAGTACTTGCCAGCTTGTCGGACCAATTCCGGGGAACAGCATCGTCGGCCGTTCCCTGGTGCAGTTGAATAGGCGCTTTTATGCGGTCAAAATATTTCGAAATTGAATACAAATCCGGGTCGTATTGATCTTCAAATTTGGCCAGCTCCCGCCTTATTAATTTTCCCCCGTCATCGGACTCGTCGGTGTAGTAGAGAATTGAATAAGGAAAGGGCTTGGATACCGGCGCCCAAAGCGCAGTCGGATAGGTCTCTCCGGTTATTTCAAGAAGGGTCAGAGCAATCTGCCCGCCGTTTGAGTGGCCCCAGATAGATATGTTTTGCTTATCCCATTTTTCAAGAGATTTTAAGGATTTCAGGAGGGCGAGTGTGGTCGTATAGGTTTGAAAGCGCGATTCGAATATGTTTTCGGCCTCTTTATCCGAGCCGGCGTAACCCAAAAAATCCGGGGCAATTGTCATAAAACCGTTTTGGGCAAAGTACTCCCCCGCCTGTCCGGTGCCGTCCCCCGTTTTATATAATTTTTGATCAACATATCCTCTAAGCATGATAACAATCGGAAATGGACCTTTTCCGGCGGGAAGATTAACCAAACCGGTTACTTTTTTAAGTTTGAAGACTTGTCCCGCAGCTGCGGGGTCGAATACAAAAGAAAAGAGATATGAAGTGAAATCTTTTTCCTCTTTGATGGTATCCCCGATTACTATCTGACCGGGTTCTATATTCAGTGAGATTAGGTTTTCAATAGTGTACTTATCCAGCGGCCGGGGTTTTATTTGAATGACTGTTCTTTCCCGACTGAACCACCACCCCGAAACAATACCGATTAACAGAAAAATAGCGTATAAGATGGACTTTTTCATTTTCTAGATGCCGGGAATTTCGATATTATCCCCGACTTTAATGCCGGTTTTGTCCGAAAAACCGGCGTTGACTTCCAGCGCATAGTCAATGGTTTTTTGGGGAGAATATCTGGCCAGATCTTTATCGGAAATGTTTTTATTGGGAGGCTCGAGGTTTTTGTCGATTTGAATTATCTCTCCGTCGTTGATCCAAAGAATATCGATGGCAATTTGCATGTCTTTCATCCAAAAGACAGGCATGACATCCTTTTTATCAAATACAAAAAGCATCCCTTCGTTCTCTTCCAGCTTGTCCGTTCCACCCAATCCTTTTTTCCTTGATTCGGCGTTGTTTGCCAGAACCGCCTTGATATTGGTATTGCCTATTTTGATGTCAACCGTATTCCGGCTTTCGCGCGCCGAATTCTTGTCTTTGTTAAAAAGAAAACCTACAAAAGCTATAAAAACGGCGGCTCCCAAAAGAAGAAAAAGTAATTTTTTAAATTCCCCCATGCTATTTATATTATTATATTACAACTTTGTACAACCCGCGAGGTCGACCCGCAAGGTAAGGCGTCCCGCTGAGCGGGACCAGCCGCCGCCCCTTATTGTGCTCGGCCTTCGGCCTTGCTTTTAATTATCTTTTTTGCGCGCGCGATTTGCTCGCTTCGCGAGCCTTTAAACTTCTCTTATAGTTATTCCTTTGTTTAATGGAATACAAACTCTCGGTGTTTTACCATCGGCCTGCTTTGGAGTACCCGGTGCTTTACACCAAACTACAATCTGATCTGTATCCTGCCCATTTGCTTTACAATGTTGAGTACAATCAACTTGAGTTTTTGTAATTATTTGATGAATTATATCAAAAAGCTATTGCAATTTCTACAAAAAATTTCTAAACTAATACTGTACCCAATTTTTTCGATCGCTTTTTTTGATG
>CAYITS010000047.1:0-5427 GCA_964366385.1 uncultured Gammaproteobacteria bacterium | reverse complement strand
CCCCCGATTTTACTCTTGAGGCGTACGACGGCAGGAGAATTAGTCTTAAAGATCTTAAAGGCAAAAACGTGGTTATTTTCTTTACGGAGGGAGCGATGTGTTATCCTTCGTGCTGGGATCAGATGACGGCTTTTAGCCAAGAACCGAAATTTAACAATGATAAGACCGTTACCTTAAGTATCGTTGTTGACCCCAGGAGTGACTGGGCGGAAGCGGTGAAGCAGATGCCTGAGCTAAGCTCATCCACCGTGTTGTTGGATATAGACAGGAACGTTTCACTGACTTATGGAGCTTTAACACTGACCTCTTCGATGCATAGGGGCGAATTCCCCGGACATACTTATATCATCGTCGATAAGGAAGGCATTATTCGTTATCTTTTGGATGATGAGTACATGCAAATTAGAAACAAAGAACTTCTTAAAGAATTGGATAAAATCAGAGATTGACTAAACCACAACTTAGTTGGTATATTAGAGCAACATGGCAACTGTTGCCGTTACGGACAACAATTTTGACGAGAAAGTATTAAAGCCAACTCTGCCGGTTTTGGTTGATTTTTGGGCTCCATGGTGCGGTCCCTGTAAAATGTCAGGGCCTATCTTAGAGGAAATTTCGGAAGAGTATAAAGATAAAATGCTTGTTGCTAAAATAAATGTTGACGAAAATCCCCGGACTTCCTCCAAATTCGGAGTGATGTCTATCCCTACCGTGATTTTATTCAATAAAGGCAGTGAGGTGGAAAGGCAGGTGGGTTTTTCGGGCAAACAAGCATACGAAGAATTGTTAAGAAAAGGAAGGGTGGTGATATAAATGGATCCAAATCAAACAACAAACGACCAACCGACGCAAGACCCGACAGGTGTTCCTATGCCAACCGGTGATCAAACACCGCAGGTTCCTCCTGTTTTTGAGCCAACAGTGCCGGTAGAACCAACCGTCCCGGTAGAACCGGTTGCCATGCCGGAACTAACCCCGGTTGAATCGGGGCCGACGGCAGACAGTGGTATGGACGGGGATACTGCACCTCCGATTCCGGGAGTTTAGTAACTAATGTCTGATGTTATTGCCCCGAAACCAAATCAGGGAGAACCTTGGGATGTTGCCGTTGTCGGTTCGGGTCCGGCGGGGTTGACCGCGGCAATTTATACCACCCGGGGAGCCGCCTCGACCCTTATTATTGGAGGAGAAAAATGGGGCGGCCAGTTGATGTTAACTACGGAAGTTGACAATTTCCCCGGTTTTCCTCAAGGAATCATGGGACCTGACTTGGTGGCCAATATGAAAAACCAGGCTATTCGCTTTGGGGCTGAATTCATGCCCTCAGACGTTGCGTCCGTTGATTTCTCGAAACACCCCTTCAAATTAATGGTCAATGGTCAATGGCTAACGGCTAGATCGGTAATCATTGCAGTCGGGGCAGTAACCAAGTGGCTGGAAGTTGACGGCATAGAAAAACTCATCGGTCGGGGTATTTCCTCTTGCGCTCCTTGTGATGCGCCTTTTTTCAAAAATAAAAAAGTGGCTGTTGTCGGGGGAGGAGACGCGGCCATGGAGGAAGCGGTAGTTTTGACCAAGTATGCCTCCGAGGTGTTCATTATTCACCGGAGGAGTGAATTTAAAGCATCGGCGGCTATGCAAAAAAAGGTTTTGGATAATCCGAAAATTAAGATATTGTGGAACAGCGAAGTAATAAAGTTAATTGGAGAGCAGAAACTGGAGAAAATAGTTATTAAAAATAATCAAACAAATAAAGAGGAAGAACTTGACTTGGATGGGCTTTTTATAGCCATCGGCCACAAACCCGAAAGCGATATCTTTAAAGGCGTTATTGAGATAGATGAAAAAGGTTATATCAAGACAATGCCAAATGACAAATTACAAATGATGAATGGATACCAAACAGCGGCGAGCGTCCCCGGGGTATTCGTCTCCGGCGATGTGCACGATTATACTTATAAACAGGCAGTGACGGCGGCAGGATACGGATGTCAGGCGGCACTTGACTGTCTTAAATATCTAGAAGATAATAATTGACATGTCTAAACGTTTTGTTCCGGTTCTTCTTGTTGTTGCTGTTATCTTGGCCTTTTTTGTGGGGATACTTTGGCAAAAAGTTCGGAACTTGGAAAAGGGCGGCGGAACAGCCGTAAAAACCGCCGGCGATGCAGCCGGAACGAAAGCTGTTCGGCCGGATGTAAACGGAAAACTTCCGGAGGAGCAAGCCAAAAAAGTCGCCGGTGTTTCGGATGACGACCACATTAGGGGAGCAAAAGACCTGTCTGCGCGGGCAGGTGTCCAAGTTTATTTGATTGAATATTCAGATCTTGAGTGCCCTTTTTGTAAAAGCTTTCACCCGACGGCTCAACTGGCGGTTGACGAATACCGAGGCAAAGTTGCTTGGGTTTACAGGCACTTTCCGCTGGATACTCTTCATCCGAAAGCCGATAAAGAGGCGGAGGCGGCAGAATGCGCGGCAGAACTTGGAGGAAACGACGGGTTTTGGAAATTTATTGACAAGATATTTGAGGTAACTCCTTCCAACAACGGGCTTGATCCGGTCAAGCTCCCGGCTTATGCCTCTCAAGTCGGGCTTGATCAAACTCAATTTAAAACCTGTCTGGATAGCGGTAAATATGCGGGTAAAGTAGAAGAGCAGTATCAAGGAGGAGTTACGGCAGGGGTAACCGGAACCCCGGGCAACTTTATCATGAATAAAAAAGGTGAAGTTTGGGTTGTCCCCGGGGCTGTTCCTTACGAAAATCTCAAGTCCATAATCGAAGAAGCCTTGAAATAATGGCTAATGGCTAATGGATAATGGATAATGGCTAATGGCTAATGGTTAATGGTTAATGGCTAATGGCTAATGGTTAATGATTCTATAATTTTGTAGGCAATTACCGCCGCCGACCCCCAGACATTAAAGGATTTGTTTACACCGTACATCGGCAGTTCGACGATGATATCGGCTAAGTTTAAAACTTCTTTTGAAATTCCGGCGGTTTCATTGCCGACAATTATTGCAACCGGGAATTTAATTTTCGCCGTAGTCAGTAGTCTGTAGTCGATAGACTTTTTATCCTGCTCAACGGCGATAATTTGCACCCCCTCAGTTCTTAATTTCTTCAGTACTTCGGTTGTAGTTTTCGTTTTTTTCCATGGTACCCACTCTTCGGTCCCGATGGCGGCTTTGTGGATACGCGAAGACGGAGGATATTCCATCTCCCCGCAGAGGTACATTCTTTCAACCGCGACAGCATCGGCCAATCTAAAGAGGGAGCCGATATTGTAGGTATCGATTATTTGATCCAAAACCAAGTAAATCGGATTTCTTTTTATCTCTTTTAAATCACCCTTTTGGGGGGAAGTTTTTCTTAATTGTTTTGCTCCCAGTTTAAGCATCCGGTAAAGTATATAATTAATCCGGTGAAGAACAAAATACTGTTGATTGTCGTCTTCGGCTTTTTACTTTATTTCAACTCTTTTTTTAACGCCTTCGTTTGGGACGACGAAGAACAGGTGGTAAATAATAGCGCCGTTTATTCGTTATCCAATTTTTCCTCTTATTGGACGGGGTCGACATTCAACTCCGGTGGGGGAACAAGACTGGGGGGTTTATATTACAAGCCTTTAATGACTACGGCCTTTTCTTTGATATATACTTTTTTTGGACCCAGACCTTTTTTCTTTCACCTGTTTCAGGTGGGACTGCATATTGCCAACAGCATTCTTCTTTTTCTTGTTTTTAAAAGCCTTTTTAAAAAAGAGCGGTTATCTTTTATTCTGGCCATGGTTTTTCTGGTTCACCCGATCAATGTGGAAACGGTCGTTTACGTCTCCGCCTTTCAGGATACTCTATTTTTCTTTTTTGGAATTTTAGCCCTTTACGTTTTGGTCAGGAAAGAGAGTTGGAGAGCCGGTTTGTTGGCTTCTTTTTTTCTTCTTTTATCCCTCTTTTCCAAAGAAACCGGGATAGTTTGGTTTGCGATTTGTTTTCTATATCTTTTTGCCTTTAAAAAGAAGCAACTGTCATCTTATTTGCTTTCCGCACCCATATCGATCGCCATTTATTCATACCTGAGGTTTGGGATAGCGCGGGTATTTTTTGAAAAACACGGTTTAGCCGCCATTAGTGCGATGGACCTGACGCAGAGACTCATAAATATACCCGCAATTGTTTTTTATTATCTAAAAACACTTTTTTGGCCAATTAATTTAGCTATAGGCCAACAGTGGGTTGTGAATTCCGTGGATTTTTCCGGTTTTGTTTTGCCGTTGATTGTCGATGGAGTATTTATCGCCCTCCTCATCTACTTGGCTATATTAATGTCTATCAAAAGTAGACAATATATATATCTGTATATCTTTTTTGTTCTTTGGTTTTTGGGGTCCTTGTTGTTCCACCTGCAATTATTTCCTCTTGACATGACCGTTTCGGAGCGTTGGTTTTATCTGCCCCTGGCGGGTATCTTGGGAGTTTTAGGAAGCCTGGTGTTGGGTATTAAAAATGGAGGATTTGTTGACAAAAAGGCAATAACTTATTTGGTACTATTGGGAGTTGTATTGCTTAGCGCAAGGACGCTTTTAAGAACATTTGATTGGAGAAATGGCCTTATTCTTTATAGTAAAGATATAAAAAATTCGATAAATGCCTTTGACCTTGAAAATAATTTAGGAGTCGAACTTTTTAGGACCGAAAGGTATGAAGAAGCAAAGGAGCATTTTGAAAAGTCGATTCAGCTTGCCCCGTCATGGTGGACCAATTATAACAATTTAGGGGCCTATTGGGAAAAAAGAGGAGAGTTGGAAAAAGCGGAAGGATTGTATAAAAAGTCCATTGATAACGGGAATTACTATCTGGCTTACGAAAATTATGCCTTTATTCTCATCAAACGGAAAAAGTATTCGGAGGCGGTCGAGTTTTTAGAGAAAAATATCGGCTTTTTTCCCAACAGCCCGCGTTTGCTAACCGCTCTTACGACAGCTAAATATCTGTATAACATTGAATCTACAAAATAACAAATATAGCTTTCGCCTTGTCAAAATGATAAAATCCGATTTGGTTTACCTTGGCCCCATCGTCTAGTGGACTAGGACGGCTGGTTTTCATCCAGCAAATCCTGGGTTCGAATCCCAGTGGGGTCACGGGCCCGTAGCTCAACGGCAGAGCAGCAGCCTTTTAAGCTGTTTGTTGAAGGTTCGAATCCTTCCGGGCTCACCAAAAAAGAAATCGAGTTGGAAGTCGGGGCGGCGCTTTAACATATTAAATATCCGCATTACCCCTTGCTTTATAATCTATAATTACTAGACCATTATTTTGAATAACAGTCATACTTCGAGGATCGTACTTTGCTGCCAGGTCAGGTAAATAAACCTCATCTTGAAAAAACGGATTCACGTCTTTTTTTCCTTGCACAACCTGAGACT
>CAYITS010000046.1:0-5527 GCA_964366385.1 uncultured Gammaproteobacteria bacterium | reverse complement strand
TTATTTTAAGGCTTCCCTACAAAGATACTCAGTGCGGTTTTAAGGCCTTTAAAAAAGATTCGGTAAAAGAGATATTCAAAAGGCTAAAAATATTTAACGAAAGCAATATTGTTTCGGGAGCTTCTGTTTCTGCGGGTTTTGATTTGGAGATTCTCTACATTGCCAGGAAACTTGGTCTCAAAATTGCCGAAGTAAATGTCAATTGGTACCATAAAGATACGGAGAGAATTAACCCCATTAAAGATTCCCTCGAGGGTTTGAGGGATTTGCTTCGGGTGAGAATAAACGCAATTTTAGGCAAGTATAAATAAAAAGAGTAGTGTATAATGGGTACTATGGAGTCAAATCTTTTAAGTTTAATCAAAAAACATGGAGGTAAGTGGGTTGCGTTGAGGTCTGGTTCACAGAGAGTAGTTTCTAGTGGGACAGATGCCAAGAGGGTTTATAGGGAGGCCAAGAAAAAGAATGTTGATATTCCGACCCTGTTCAAGGTGCCTGTAAAATACATTCCATATATCGGATAAATATGCAACTGAAGTTTCCCTTTGAAGTTGTAGGTAACGATAAAATACCCCTCATTGACATAAGAATTACTAACAAAGAAAACAAAAAGGCAACCAATTACAGGGCAATGTTGGATTCAGGTGCTTATGCAAATGTTTTTCATTCAGACATTGCCGAGGTTTTGAGTATAAATCTTGCTTCTATTACAGGATTTGCCCTTCTGGGCAGGCAGGGATTTTTCGACCAATTTGACGAAGTGCGCTTTAATTATAAGAATAATAAGTTTTACCTTCAAAAGTAGGCCAAGTAATTTTTTTTGTGCTAGAATTTTGAGAGGGATGAACAAGATTTTTAAAGAGTGGGGGTGGGTAATTTTAGCCGGAGCAGCTGTTCTTATGCTTGGATTGATACTTAGGCTGTATCATTTAACTCTCCTTCCCGTTTTTGTCGACGAAGCTATCTATATCAGATGGGCGCAGGTGATGAGAGCTGAATCAACATTAAGATTTCTTCCTTTATCCGACGGGAAACAACCGCTGTACATGTGGCTGGTTATTCCCTTTTTGAAGTTTGTATCCGATCCGCTTTTTGCCGGAAGAATTGTTTCCGTTTTGTCCGGAATGGGAACTTTGGTGGCCATTTTCCTTCTTTCGTATCAACTTTTCAAGTCCGAAAAGGCTGCTTTAATTTCCTCGTTGTTGTACGCTGTTTCTCCATACGCAGTCTTTTTTGACAGAATGGCCTTAGCCGACTCACTTCTTTCTATGTTTGGGGTGTGGATATTGTTGCTGGGAACATATGCGGTTAGGAAACTGCGATTGGATTTTGCCATGCTCACGGGCTTTGCCTTAGGCGGGGCGCTTCTTACCAAGTCACCTGCTCTTTTTTTTGCGATCCTTTTTCCTTCGGTTTGGCTTCTTTCCAAGTCGCCCAAGGGAAAGAAAAATATTACAATTCATTTGATTAAACTCATTTTTCTATCTTTTATTGCTTATATTATTGGCTATGGACTATACAACATTCTTCGGCTTGGCCCCAATTTCCACATGATTGGTTTAAGAAACCAAGACTATATTTTTCCCGTAAGCCATCTCTGGACCAACTTTAAAGATCCGTTTGTTTCTCACCTAAAAGAATCTTTCGGATGGATTTGGGCAATGGGGCCTTCTTTGGCATTGCCGATGGCAGTGATGGGAATACTGTATGGATTGATAAAAAGACGCTTTAAGGAAACATTGGTTCTTTCGGGGTGGTTTCTTTTTCCGATATTGGTTCAGTCGGAGTTTGCAAAGGTATTTACGGCCAGATACATCTTCTTTTCCCTGCCTTATTTGTTTGTTTTGGCGGGGATGGTGTTTCTTTTTGAATCAAGACTTTTAAGGAAAATTGCGATATTTGCAATAATTTTACTCTTTGTTCTGGCGGTAAAGTTTGATTATTCGCTTTTGACCAAGCCCGAGAGAGCAAATTTGCCCGGAGGCGAGAGGTCCGGGTATTTGGAGGAATGGACTGCAGGGCAGGGGATAAAAGAGATTGCTGATTACTTAAGAACTGAAGAAATGAAGAACCCGGGAACCAAAATTGTAGTCGGAACCGAGGGGTACTTTGGGACTCTGCCTGATGGGCTTCAGATTTATTTAAACGATGTGCCCGAGATAATAATCATCGGGGTTGGGATTGATATCAGGGAAACTCCCCAAAGTTTAAAAGAGTCGTTAAAAGCCGGAAATAAAACTTATTTGGTTATCAATAAATCGAGATTTAAAGGGGATGCAAAGATTCAGGGTTTGAGTTTAATAGCCGAATTTCCCAAGCCCCCAAGACCATTAGGCGCGAGAGAATATGTCACCAAGGGTCCGCAGGAGTTTCTTCTTTTTTATCAATTAAACGAATAAATGATAACACCAAAGATGTAAAGATACTTCAAAACTGAACAAGTTACGATACTTTTTAGACATTAATGGCTACAGACCCGAGACTTTGGAGGAAGCTGAGATATATTTTCATTCTATCTCAAAGGACTTTTTGGGGAAGGTGATAGCAGTATCAGATATTGGAGGAGGAAGTGTACAGGTTGTTATTGGCAAGGATAAATCAATTTATGAGACGCACTTTTTCAAGACCGGAACTTATTTTATGCAAGAAAATCTTTCAAAAACACATTATCCAACTCGCAAGGAACTGGAGGATGCAAAGGCTTATGTCAAAAGCGAAATGTCGTCTCTTGCTAAAAATAAATACAAACCATATGAACTAGCAAAATCTATTCAAAATGAAAAATAAAATAATTCTTATTACAGGTGTAAGTTCTGGCATGGGGAAGGCTTTTGTTCTTTATGCCTTGAAACATATGGGTGAAGAAGGTGTTATTGTTGGTCTTGGAAGAAACAATATTGAAGAGATAGAAAACAAGCAGTATTTTTTTATAAAGACCGATTTAAGAAACCAACTATCAATTAAGAAAACTATAGGGGAAGTAAGAAAGAAATTTGGGCGTGTTGATGTTCTAATTAATAATGCTGGGCTTGGCTATAGAGGAACAATTGAAGAAGAATGCTTCTGGAGAGTGCAGGCGCACCGGGAGGACATTAACTACGCCAGGTATTGGCTTTCCCGTTATCTTGCCTGGTATAATACCAAAAGGAAACATGGAGGCTATGGAATGAAAGGCAGAACCCCACAACAAAGAATCGAAGACTGGATACTCATTATTAACTATTAAGATTTTGCCTCCGATATAATGGTAATATCAGAGATATGAAGATACTCCAGAAACTTGCCCGAGGGAAGATTTTTTGGCCTATCTTAATTGTTGTCTTTTTCGCCGTTCTGGCCGGTAGAACCCTTATTTTTCAAGAGGGGTACTTTAATATGCACGATGACTTGCAAATGATGAGGCAGTTGGAGATGGAGAAGTGCATTATTGACAATCAGATCCCTTGCCGTTGGATTCCCGATATGGGTTATGGTTTTGGATTTCCTCTTTTTAATTTCTACCCGCCTCTTCCCTATCTGATAGGGGAGATTTTTAGGCTGGCGGGATTTAGTTTTGTCGGGACGGCAAAGCTTCTCTTCGCTCTTTCTTTCATTGTCTCCGGCATAACTATGTATTTGCTGGCGAAAGAATTCTTTGGAAAGCTAGGTGGTGTTGTTTCTTCGATCTTTTACATTTGGGCCCCATATCATTCCGTTGATGTTTATGTCAGGGGAGCGATGAACGAAGCCTGGGCCCTCGCCTGGTTTCCTTTGATTCTGTGGGCAGGATATAGACTGATCCTCCGAGGTGGGTTGTGGATTGTTGTTTTAGCTTTATCATGGACAGCCCTTCTTACGTCGCACAATCTAATGGTGTTAATTTTTGCCCCGGTTTTTGCCGGTTGGTGTTTGTTGTGGCTGTGGCGCTCAAAAAATCTAGTATCCAGTATCAAGTATCTAGTATCCAGCGGCCTGTTGGCTTTTGGTCTGGCCGCATTTTTCACCTTACCCGCACTTGTTGAACAGAAGTACGTTCAGGTCAATACTTTAGTGGTCGGTTATTATGAATATATTGCTCATTTTGTAAACATAAATCAACTTCTATTTTCCCGTTTTTGGGGTTACGGTGCTTCTGTCTGGGGTGAGACCGACGGAATGCCTTTCCAAATTGGCCACGTTCACTGGATTTTATCGCTGGTAATAATAGTCGCTTCAGTGCATTTGTATTTTAAAAGTAACAAATCCAAAGGGTTATTGATTATTGGTTATTTTTTCTTAGTTGGTTGGTTTTCTCTTTTTATGGCTCATGTTCGTTCAACTCCAATTTGGCAATTGTTTCCCCCGTTGAAATTTGTTCAATTTCCTTGGCGGTTTTTAACCTTAAGCACCCTGTCGTTTTCTTTTATTGCCGGATCGGTGGCAATATTTCTAAAACCCTTCGACAGGCTCAGGGTGATTATCCCAAGTTTTTTGATTATTTTGCTTGTGATAATCAACTGGAATTACTTTCTTCCGGTAGGAGGAAAGATGGGACCGCTGACGGATACGGAGAAATTTTCAGGTGCCGCCTGGGATCTTCAGCGAACTGCAGGAATATTTGATTATCTACCCAAAGGTGCAAGGGAAAATCCGAAAGAGCCTCCCCAAAGTTTGGCGGAAATTATAAGTGGCGGAGGAAGCATAAGCGGTGAGGAGCAAGGAACAAACTGGGCGAAATTCAATGTTGCCGTAAGCAGTAGACAAAGTGTAGTAAGGGTTAATATCTTTGATTTTCCTGATTGGAGAGTCTATCTGGATGGACAAAGGATAGAAAAGTTTATCCCGAAGGATGAGAAATGGGGAAGAATGTATATTAATGCCCCTCAAGGCGAGCACAAAGTATATCTAAAACTCTATAACACCCCAATAAGAACAGTTGGAAATACGATATCTCTCGTTTTTTGGTTAGGGCTTCTTACTTTTCCGTTATGGAGGCAAAAGATGCTACAATTTAAGCGTGGAAGGTGAAATCGGGCTTGATGCTGTCAAAAAAAGAGCCGTCAAGGGCGTGGCTGTTTTAACCGGGAGAACTCTTCTTCTCAATTTAATCTCATTTATCTCCCAGGGTTTTCTTTGGGCTTTCTTAAATCCCAGTCAATTTGGAGTATTTTTAATAGTTTCGGCGACAGTCAATTTTCTTTCATACTTTGCCGATATCGGTTTAGGGGCGGCTCTTATTCAAAAGAAGGAAAAACCCGAAGAAGAAGATTATAGAACTGTCTTTACTGTTCAGGAAATATTGGTTTTTATTATCTTTGTAATCATTCTTCTTTTGGGTCCGGTCTTGGCTAAGACTTATGTCTTAACCCGCGAGGGCTTAATGCTTTTATATGCTTTGGGTGGATCTTTTTTCCTGGCATCTTTAAAAAATATTCCCTCAATAATGCTTGAAAGAAAACTTGAATTTGGGAAATTTATAATTCCGCAAGTGTTAGAAAATATGGTTTATAGCGCAGCCGTTGTATTTTTTGCCTGGAAGGGATTTGGGATTACCAGCTTTACTTACTCG
>CAYITS010000045.1:0-5652 GCA_964366385.1 uncultured Gammaproteobacteria bacterium | reverse complement strand
ATTATACAAAGCTTTTAGAAAAATGGCAAGAATAGATATTGACAAATAATAGACAGTTTGGTATATTATCTGTTAATGAAGTATCTGGATCTAAGAAAACTTATAGAAGGAAATGTCTTTAGCATGCTGGATGTAGCTAAACTCTTCCCCGACGAAAAGCCGGAAGCTATAAGAACCCAACTCTACCGTCTGGTAAAAAAGGGACACATCTTCCCTATTAAGCGTGGTCTCTACTCCTTCGATAAAAGCAGGGTTGATGAACTTGAGCTTGCAGGTAAGTTATATTCACCCTCCTACATCAGTTTAGAAACGGCCCTCAACTACTACGGAGTAATCCCGGACGTTCCCATAGCGGTAAGAAGCGTCACGCCAATAACCACAAAAAAAATTGAAACAGGCTTGGGCGATTACTATTATCTGAAAATTGACAGTAAACTCTTTTTCGGTTTTTCTCAAACGCCATTTGCAATTGCCCATAAAGAAAAGGCTCTTTTGGATTATTTTTACTTGCGGAAAGTAAGAAAGGTCACGCCTGATACACGTTTACAGCTTGTTGACTGGGACTGGAAACGCTACCATGCGTACGCAGCCGTCTTTCCTAAATGGGTGCAACAAATTAAACTCTAATGAATAATGCTATGACCAATTTTGACGAAATTCTGCACTTGTCTAAGGATTATGGCCTGCCGCAGGAAAAAAAGCGGGCAATTTTAAGAGAGTATTTACAGACAAAAATTCTCTCTCTAATCTATCGGGAAGGTACTTCCAAAAATCTGTTTTTTGTCGGTGGAACTGCCCTACGGATCTTGCACGGGCTTGACCGTTTTTCCGAAGATTTGGATTTCGACTCAGTAGGAATTACGCCTAGGGAGATTCAAAAATTGGTAAAAACAGTGATGCATGGGCTTGATCAGGAAAATATTGCTGTCGAACTCTACCAAAATACAACTCAGAAGAAATATTACTATGAACTCCGTTTCCCCTATTTGCTGGCACAGCTTAAATTAAGTTCCAATACAGGGGAAAAACTTATGATTAAGCTTGATATTGAAAGCCTCTGGCGAGGACAAAAAAGAGAAATGGTTTTCGTCAACCGCTACGGGCTTTTAGCAACTATAGTCACAAAATCCCTGGATCAAATGTTGGTAGAAAAGCTGGCTGCCTATTTGGGGCGTAAAGAGACTCAAGCCCGCGACCTTTACGATTTAGTTTGGCTTCTTGCCCGTGGAATGAAAATAGATCGTACATTCGCTCAAAAGAATCACCTGACATCCGATCTTTTGGAAAAAGCACTAAAGAAATTTAACCGAGAGAAAAAATTGCTCCCTATATATAAAACTAAACTACACCCATTCCTTTTTGACGAAAGAAAGACTTCTTCGCTGGATTTCTTCGAAAATTTAGTAAAAATCCCGGAAAAAAGATATATACAAACTAGAACAAACCAAACAAGCAGCGGCTAACACTAACAATAAAGACAGGGTAATCAAAACCTAAAGAAAAGAAACTTCAAAAAACAAAAACTACGTACTTTCGGAATAAAATAAATTATAAAATGTTTAGCACTCACTTAACAAGATTGCCAAATATACTAATTTATACTTTTAAAAAAATAGACAATAAATTTTCAAAAATAGCTTAATTTCCGTGCCTAAAAACGAGTAATTTACGCAATAATTGAACAAATCAATATTTAACCGCAGATTACCGCATTCAAAAAACCATGCGTAAGTATTTTGAAAAATAAGTTAATATTAACTGTTATAGGTTTATAATATGATATTAATTGATATTAAGAGGTCATCAAATATTGATGCGGAAAATAAATTATAACCGCGTGTGAAAAGTTTCTTAGAAATATTTTAGATATTACTTAAATAGGCACTTGACAAGCTTATTGAAATCTTTTATTAATAGTATAATGCGTATAATCGGTATAATTTACGATCAAATAATTAGATCATTTTTAAGTGACTTAAAACTCTCTGGGCTATCTCAAAATTCAATCCGATTTTATAAGTCTGATATTTCTTCCTTTACTTTATGGCTAAAACTTAAAATAAGAAAAACAGGAATTCTTGCAGACGACTTTAAAGATCTGCTTCCCTTCATAAAATCATCTTTTGGAGAAAGTTACAAAAACGATTTAATTTCAAAAAGTACACCGGATGTTACTATCAACCGCAAGTTATCGGTCTTAAGGAGGTTTTCAGACTTTCTCTACTCTAAAGAATTTCTCTCATTCGATTTTGCCAAAAATTTACAAAATATTTCAGTGGCTGCACCCAAAAAGACAGTTAATTTTTACGCAATTATAGAAGACTTTAAAAAGCATCTTGAGGAAAATAAAGCTTCCAAAAATACGATCAAAAATTACCTTGCAGATATCCGTCATTTTTTAAATTGGATAGATTCACATCATGCCGTTACCTAATATATCGCCAGAATTATTAAATGCCTATCAGGAAGAAATTGCCAAAAGGTCAAGCTCCGCCACTCTAAAAAGAAAAACCGCTTCTCTCTCAAAATTCTTTAATTGGGCTGAAAGTGAAGGCCATATAGAAGAAAATCCAATCTTGGGTCTTGAACCTATGACTGTAGTAGTTAATGATACAAATAATATCAAAAGACCTCGAAAAGCAATTATTGCTTTGGTTTCTCTTGCCTTAGGAATTATTGCAATTATTCTGGCTTTAAAAAACATAAAGCTTCCAATCCCAAGCAAACAATCTTCTGCTCGAAACGAGACTGTTACACAAATTTCCGTAGAGCCTCAAACTCCTGCAATTCTTTCCCCCTGGACAATATTTACCAAACTAAGCTTGAGTGACAGTTCAGGCTCCCCTGTTACAACATCCCAAACAATTACTTTTAAACTTTATAAAAACCCTGGGGACACAACTCCAGTTTGGACATCAAGCCCAATACAACAAATTCCTGATGTAAATGGATCCCTTTCGATAGTATTAGATGAGGTTCCTACTGACGTATTTTTCCAAAACGACAGGCTATTTTTAAGCGGAACTGCCTCCGATACAAATGGAAATTCTCAAACTCTCCCCTCAATACCTGTTTCCACGGCAAACACGGCTTCTAACTTGCAAGGCTTTGCACCAGCTTCCCCGGAAAAGGGTGCAACCGCAAATACTATTCCGGTAATTTCTTCTGATGGATCTTTAATTCTTGCTTCAGAATCTCCGGCAGTTAAGGCAATTAATGGCAATCTTTTAATTGAAGGCCAAACCGTAACAATAAATGCTCCGGGCGGGGAAACTAATATTTTATCCAACCTCAAAATTCAAGACGCAAACATAAAATCTGGATCACTTATTTCCGGATATGTAGGAAATAATCTGTCAAACTATGACTTAATAAATCTCTCCTCAGGGGCAAGCCCTACGGAAAAATTCTCCGTTGACGCTTTGGGAAATACTTATGCCGGCGGAACTTTAACCACTGCCGGAAATCTGACCACTAAAACCGTGAGCGCCACAGGCTATTCCCAAACCGGCGGTACTTTTACTGTTACCCAAAAAGGTACTGCCCTAAACGATCTCGTCACTTTAACTCTCGACGAGCGCAACAAGCCGATTGACCGCAATACCATCTACTCCACTCTGGTTTTGAAGCGTTATGACGGCGCGGTTGAGGCTGCAGCCTTATATGTTGATGAAGGCAATGCCATTTTTGACGGCCAGCTTAGACTTGGTCGATATAGTACAAACCCTACCACTATCGGCACAGGCTCGCTTGTTTTTAATACCACTGATTCTTTTGTATATTACTGGAATGGTTCATCGTGGGTATCTGTTGGAACCGCTTCCACTGTCCCTTTCTCGGGCATCACCTCGGCCACCAATACTACCGCTGCCATGGTGGTCGGAACCGGCGCTTCCCTTGATTATACCGGATCAGGCACCATTAATGCTTCTACTCTGATAGGCGGAACTTGGGCAATTCCCGGAACAATCGGATCGACAACTCCCAATACCGGAGCATTTACTACCCTCTCCTCTTCTGGAGATACAACATTAGGCGGCGACCTTGCGGTTAACGGCGCAACCAGCGCTGATATCACATCAACTACAACAACAGCTACCCTATTTAATACAACTGTAACTTCTCTTTCTTTAGGTGGAGCGGCAACAACCTTAAATATGGGTCCGACAGGCAGTGGTGTCTCATCAATCGTCCTTTCCGGAGGCTCAGCAGATACGGGCTGTACTCTTGACGGGTCAACTGGAGCTTTGGCCTGCGCCGGAGCTGTGACCGGTTCTAATCTTTCGGGGACCAATACCGGAGATCAACTCGTCTTTAAGACGATTACCCCGACTTCGGGAACTGCGGCTGTTGCCGATACTGCCACCGACACTTTAACCTTAACCGCCGGAACAGGAATAACAATTACCGGCAGCGATGATGATATTATTACCATTGCCTCAACCGGAGTGGCCACTTCTTTAGCCTGGAGCGGTCTCACCGATCCCACCGCCGGTCTTTCCTTAACCCACGGAGCCTGGACAACTGCCATGGGCTGGACGGCAACCGGAGCCTTAAATCCCTGGAGTATGACCTTGATAAACAACGCCGCAGCCGGAACCCAGAATTTTGTTTCATTAACTCAAGCAGTTTCAACAGGATCTGATGCAACAGACACCCTGCTCCTTCTTGATAATGCCGATACATCTGTCTCCGGATCAACGGCGGTGACCGATGCTTTAAAAATTACCGTCTCAGGTGCAATTGCCGAGGGCATTGTTGACGCCATTGATGTCAGCGATACCAATATCACCAATGCCATCAATATCGGCGCCAATACCATTTTAGGCGGAGCCGCGGCCATTGACCTGACCAACTTTGATGTGGCTTCAACCGGCACAGTCACAATTGCCGCCGGCCAGGCCTTTACCGGCGCCGGAGCCGTGACTCTTTCTTCAGGCGGCACAGCCCAGGCTTTAACCCTTGATGCCTCAACTACCGGAGCGGTTAATATCGCCGGCACTTCAACCGGTGGAGTTAATCTCGCCGGTTCGGGTACCGGAGATGTGGCCATTGCCGGAGGATCGGCATCGACCGGCTGTACAATTACCAATGCCACCGGCGCCTTGGCCTGCGCCGGAGCTGTGACCGGTTCTAATCTTTCGGGGACCAATACCGGAGATCAACTCGTCTTTAAGACGATTACCCCGACTTCGGGAACTGCGGCTGTTGCCGATACTGCCACCGACACTTTAACCTTAACCGCCGGAACAGGAATAACAATTACCGGCAGCGATGATGATATTATTACCATTGCCTCAACCGGAGTGGCCACTTCTTTAGCCTGGAGCGGTCTCACCGATCCCACCGCCGGTCTTTCCTTAACCCACGGAGCCTGGACAACTGCCATGGGCTGGACGGCAACCGGAGCCTTAAATCCCTGGAGTATGACCTTGATAAACAACGCCGCAGCCGGAACCCAGAATTTTGTTTCATTAACTCAAGCAGTTTCAACAGGATCTGATGCAACAGACACCCTGCTCCTTCTTGATAATGCCGATACATCTGTCTCCGGATCAACGGCGGTGACCGATGCTTTAAAAATTACCGTCTCAGGTGCAATTGCCGAGGGCATTGTTGACGCCATTGATGTCAGCGATACCAATATCACCA
>CAYITS010000044.1:0-5699 GCA_964366385.1 uncultured Gammaproteobacteria bacterium | reverse complement strand
GCTGCCCAGCCACGATTCGAACGTGGATTAGATGGTTCAGGGCCATCTGGCCTACCGTTAGCCGACCGGGCAATACATTCCCAAAAGCAATTTTACCATAAAAATTTAAATTCGGGTTTCGGATTTCGTGCTTCGGATTTCTCCCAGAAGTTCATAGGCCAAATTACCCAACTCCTGCCTTAAAAGTTCTTCGATATTCTCTCCGATTTTCTCCTTTAAGTAATCAAACAGATCCGGACTGTGAGGAGTTTGATGAAACTTTTCCAAAAACTCATCATGATTTTGAATAGGAAGCTTGTCCAATATAAATCCCAAGGCTTTATGGTTGACGATATCGTCCACTATTTTCCAAAGCTCCTCTTTCTCCTCGGGGGTTTTGGAAGCTTTCTTTATTTCCGCTTCAACCGTTTCAAATTCAACTAAATGATCGAAGAATATTTTACTCATATATTTACCAATGCCAATTCGGGCAAGTTTATTTGATTATAGTCCACGGGACCTAAAGGAACCTTATTTTCCGGATCATCGACAAAGAATAAAACAACGGGCCCTTTTTTGTAGCGCGGCCCCCCCAAATACTCCATAATTTCAGGGCTTCCGCCAAAATGCTTACCCGTCCAGGCGGCAGGTCCGGAGTCGGCAATCGCGGCCACCACGGCATTTCCGCTTTTGACGTTTACTATTAAAACTTTCCTGTATTTATACCACTCTCTTAAATAACGCGTTTTCGTATTCCAGTCCGGAAGATATAAAGTCTGTACCACTGCATACCATCTCTCGATTTCTTCGAGACTGGGAGTAAGTTTATCTTTGGAATAGGCAAAATAACCCCAGGCGCCAAGCCCCGGAGCCATTCCTTCCTTGTAAAAAGGCCCATGGTTTATCATTGTGTCCCCCGGGTATCTCCTTAGATGCTGTTCTGCTCCTATATAGCCGTATGTGGTATTCAGGCGTTCTCCTTCCAAATCTGCCTTTGCTTTTATACCAATCAGCCTCTCAAAAATCTGTTCAAGGTTTTTCTCTTCTTGTTGAGAAAGCGGTTCGGGTCTTTCCGGTAATATTCCGGAAAGCAAGTCTATTATCAATTTTTGGGGAGCATCCGGCACTTTTTCGCCCATTAACAATTTTATACTCTCAATAATCTCGGCCGGAGAAGGCAGCGGCTTTATCCCCACTGGCGGAGTCAAAAGCAGGGTCCCGGTTAAAGCTCCCGCACTCAATATTTTTGCCGAATGCTCACGGATTTTTTCAAGATCGATGCCTTTACTCTTTAAATATTTTAAGACATGAGGGTGTTGTTTATTTAATCCCTTTTTGGCTTCAAATTGTTTGAGTTTAAGCTTCTCGCGGATTAAAGAAAAATCAATTTTGTCTCTGTCTATATCTTCGTAGGTTCTGGCAGGATACTTTGGCATTTTTAGAAATTAGAAATTAAAAATTAGAAATTGCATGGCGCAGCCTTATCAGGGTTTCGTCTTTCCCCAAAATAACAATCGATTCGTTGATAGGAGGCGTAAATTTACTTCCGGTTACAGCAATTCTTAGATCCATGAAAAAATCTCCGGTTTTAAAGTTATTGTCCCGGGAAATCTGATCAAGGGTAATGTTTTTTTTCAAAGCTTCCATTGCTATATTTAGATGTTTTGTATAATTTTTCCCCAGAAGTTTTTTATCAACTTTCGGCCTGATAAAGAAAAACTTGGCCAATAGCCAATAATCCGAAAGTTTGGTAATTCTTTCTTTTACCAGAGGTATTGTTTTAGCAATTAATTCTTCGTCGTATTTTTTATCTAAAAAATTAAAGATTTGATTTTTGAGTTTTGAATTTTGAGTTTTTCTAATATATTCTCCGTTAAACCAGTCTAATTTAGCCTGATTAAAAACCGGATTTGACTTTTGGAAGCCTTTTGTATCAAAAGCCTTGACAAATTCCTCCAAAGTAAAAAGCTCTCTGTTGTCTTTCGGCGCCCAACCCAACAGCATAATAAAGTTGAGAATCGCATCCGGTAAATATCCTTCTTGAAGCAGCCCCTCGCAAGTTATACTTCCCTTTCTTTTGGAGAGTTTTCCTCCTTCGGGATCCAAAATATCGGTTAGGTGTCCGATTTTAGGCAGACTAAAACCTAAATACTTATAAATCAAAAGGTGAACGGGGGTACTGGGCAGCCAATCGTGTCCTCTTAAAACGTGGGTTATCTTCATATCGACATCGTCAACCACTACCGCAAGGTGATAAGTAGGAAAGCCGTCGGACTTAAGAAGAACCAAATCTTCCAGGGTGTCTGTATTCCAGGCAACATCTTTATCGAGGACAAAATCATGGAAAGAAACCGTTTCATGCTTGGGAATCTTAAGACGAATCGCACCGTCGCTATAATAAGCATGCCCCGCGGCAACCAGCCTTTCCGCCGCCTTTTTATATATATTTCCCCCAACCCTCTCCGACTGCACATAATATTCGTCCCAATTTAAGGCAAAAATCCCCAGAAGCTCTTTGATACCCTCCTTTGATCCTGCCACTTCTCTTTTTTTGTCGGTATCCTCAATTCTAAGAATAAAATCACCGCGGGCATGTTGGGCCAAGGCAAAAGAATAAAGTGCGGTTCTTAAACTTCCAATATGCATTGCTCCCGTCGGACTGGGAGCGAAACGGGTGCGAATTTTCGTCATTCCAATTGAATTGTACCAGCAATTAAGGCTATACTCAAAAGTAGCAATTATGACTTCTTTAACCCAGGTCGCCATAACAACCAGAAAAATAATCAAATACGGAATATTGTCCATCATCGGAATAATCGTTGTCCGAATGCTGATTTTGTCGGGTGTAAAAATATACAAAAAAATATTTCCTCCGCCTCCTCCACCGCCTACCGTCACTTACGGAAGGCTCCCTAAACTGCCTTTTGCTCAAAAACAACTGCCGGCGAACATCACTTTTACCCTGGAGACGGCAGAGGGAGGATTCCCGAAACTGCCAACCCAATCCAAGGTTTTCTTTATGCCCAAACTTTCCGCAAACCTCCTTTCGTTGGATAACGCAAAACAAAAGGCACAAAGTATCGGCTATGCTCCAGACGGGGAGGCAGTCTCAACCACCACCTATCGCTTCCGTCACCCAACGGCACCGTCCACCCTGGAGATGAATATTGTTTTAGGGATTTTTTCGATAAATTACGACTTAAGGACAGACCCGACCCCGCTTGACGCCAGGCCCCTTGTAGGGGAAGTCGCCGCTTCCCAAGTAAGAAGCATCCTCTCCTCGGCAAATCTTCTGCCTCAAGATTTAACCGGGCCTACCACATATAATTACCTTAAATTGCAGGAAGACAAGTTTATTTCCGCTATTTCACTTTCCGAAGCGGACTTGGTAAAAATTCACTTTTTTAGAAAACCGTACGATAATTTACCGGTCGTAACCACGGATCCTAAAATCGCCAACGTCTGGTTTACCGTCAGCGGAGCAGGGCAGAGAGAGAAACAAATAGTTTCGGCCGAGTATCGTTACTTCCCTGTTGACGAATCTCAGTTTTCAACCTATCCGACAAAAACTGCAGAGGACGCTTGGAATGAACTTGACCGGGGACAAGCCTACTTTGTCAATATCGGACTCCACAAAGAAGGTGACAATATCAAGATTCGCAGAATTTACTTGGCTTATTTTGATCCCGGAGTACCCGCAGACTTTTTACAACCCATTATTGTCCTTGACGAGGGAGTTGAAAACGGTCTTGTGGTTTATATCCCGGCCGTAACAACGGATTATTACGGAGAGTAGGGCAGTTTCACTTCCTCCCATTTATAGTTTGCAAAAATCCAGTTGATAAGTTCTTTTGTTTCCCCAAATCTGTCCTGACTTCCGAGAAGGGCAATTATAATTCTGTGGCCATCCCTCTCAATATAGGTAACCAAGTTTTCTCTGGCATTTTCCGTCCATCCGGTTTTAACCCCCAACACACCATCAACCTCACCGACCAACTCGTTGATGTTATAAAGCTTGTGTGAAATTTTCCCGTCCACACTTTTAACGGTAATTTCTTTTGTTTTTACGATATCCGCAAATCGGGAATTCTCCATGGCAACCATCGATATCCTGACCAAATCTTTCGCCGTTGAAGCTATCTTGTCTCCGTTTCCGTCCAAACCCGTCGGGTTGGCAAAAAACGAGTTTTCCAGGTTTAAATCCCTTGCCTTATCGTTCATCGCATTGATAAAAGCTTCCCTCCCGCCGGGGAAACTCATCGCCAGAACTTCGGCGGCATCATTTGCCGAATAAACCAAAAGTCCGTATAAAAGGTTTATAGCGCTTATTTTTTCTCCCTGTTTTAAGCCCATTTTTTGTCCGTAAACTTTTATTCTTCCGACTTCAAGTATTTCCCCGTCGGAATAATAATCCATGGCGACAAGCGCCGTGACAATTTTTGTTGTTGAGGCAGGAAGAAGGGGATCGTCGGGATTTTTTTCATACAGAGTGACCATCGAATCCCAATCTATGGCTAAAGCGGCTTGAGCAGATACTATCGGAAACGATGATTCAGATTTTAAAACAGGAAGTAAGGGCAAATTCTTTTTGGCTGTCGAGACTCCTTTTATTTTGTCACCGAACGGTAAAACATTTCCCGAACCCAGTACTAAAGCAAAACCGGCAATAAAAACTAAAGAAAGCATTGACAGATAAAGTAGGGTAAATCTTTTGTCAAAATGGGGATTCATTTGATGATTCTAATACCAAGTTCCTTCAATTGCTCATTTGTCGCCGGACTCGGTGCGTCAAGAACCGCGGTTTGTCCTGATGCAGAGGTGGGAAATGCCATCACTTCCCTTATACTCGGTTCTCCCAAGACAACGTAGACAAACCTGTCAATCCCGGGTGCAATTCCGCCGTGCGGCGGAACGCCATAGGAAAAAGCCGTAAGCATATGCTCAAATTCTTTCTTTTGCTTCTCGGAAAATCCAATAAGGTCAAATATCTTTTCCTGAATTTCCGGTTGATGTATCCTGATACTGCCTCCACCAACTTCAAAACCGTTAAGTACCATGTCATACTGTTGGCCCCTAACCTTTGAGGGATTGCTGTCCAACAATTTGATATCGTCGGGATGGGGTGCCGTGAACATATGATGAGACGGGGCAAACTTCGCCGAACCCGAACCATGAAAGAAACCTTCTTTCCTTTGCTCGGCAAAAAGGGGGAAATCAATTATCCAAGCAAAAGCCAGTTCGTCAGGATCTTTTTTGTTTTTCCTCAAATCCGGTTTATCGGTACCATATTTTTCAACGGCTTCTTTATGGATAATCCTGGGCCAAGGAGTTTGGGATATTTTTTTGTCAGGAAATATTTTTTCAACCAGCCGGGTAAACATATTTTCGGTAAGAGATAATATATCCTCCTGGGTAACAAACGACATCTCGATATCAAGTTGGGTAAATTCACCGTATGCACGGTCTTTTCTCGGATCCTCATCCCTGAAGCATCTTGCAATTTGGAAATATCTTTCAAAAGCGGCCACCATCAAAAGCTGTTTATATTGTTGAGGCGATTGGGGAAGAGCGTAAAAGTTTCCCGGTTGCAGGCGGGAGGGAACCAAAAAGTCGCGGGCTCCCTCGGGAGTGGTTTTGGTTAATATCGGAGTTTCTATTTCGACAAAATCTTTCTCAATCAGCCAATTGCGCATAAAATTGGCAACTTTGGACCTTATCCG
>CAYITS010000043.1:0-5810 GCA_964366385.1 uncultured Gammaproteobacteria bacterium | reverse complement strand
TATATGGGTTAAAAGTAAAAAAATGAATATTCCCTGTCAATCGCTTGAGTCAGAACTCCGATTTTATCGAAAAGCTGAAAGACAAAAAGACAAAGGGAAAATTGAATTAATTCAGAGAATACTTTTAAAGAAAAAGTGGTTTGCTTTTTCTTCCTTAGTATCCTAGTATCGAATCACTTAGTATCTGATTTATGGCAATTTACACCAAGAAGGGCGATCGGGGAGAAACCGGGCTTTTTAACGGTAAAAGGCTTTTAAAAGATTCATTATTGATTGAGGCAATTGGGGCGATTGATGAGGCCAATAGCGCTTGGGGGGTGGTAGGATCACACACTGAGAACGGAAGAACTAAAGAACTGATAAACAAAATCCAAAGTGACCTTTTTACAATTGGATCAATTTTGGCGGGAGCAAAACTTTCTTTTCCTTTCTCGAAAACTAAATATCTGGAAAAGGAAATCGATAAATTAGAAGACGCTTTACCCGTTCTTGCAAATTTTATCTTGCCCGGAGGAAGCAAGCCGGCTTGCTTTTTCCACCTGGCAAGATCAACTACCCGCCGTGCCGAACGCCGTCTTGTTGCCCTTCTCAACCCATCCGCTGTACCCTCTACGCTATTACCTTTTATTAACCGTCTTTCAGACTTTGCCTTTTGCCTGGCAAGAAAAGAGAATTTTGATTCTAAAGTAAAAGAATGGATAATAGAGAAAAAATTTTATTAAAAAAATCTGTGCTAATATGAGAGCATGCCTTTATTTCCCGAAAGAGAAAGAGAGCCGGACTTGGAGTTTCGGCCGGAGGAAGCTGCTCCTTTAGAAATCGAAAGGAAGGAAGTTGTTTCTCCTGTCCCGTCGCAGTTTACCAGGCAGGTTAAATCCGACAACGGGCAGGTTTTAACCCAGTCATCGCAAACTGCGGCGGTTACGATTACACTCCCCTCGGACAAAGTACGGCTGACGACATTGGCCAAAGGATCCGTTTTTGATTCTGCAACTTGGTGGGCTTCTTTTTGGCTGCGTATGACTAAAAAAGCCCTGCATTTTGGCTGGCAGATAATAACCGGTTCATCATGATAGAAGCGGCGGCGATTAATTTAAATACGATAGTAACCATCCTTGTTTTGCTTAGTTTGGCTGTTTTACTGTTGGTTGCCTTGGGATACGTAGCCTTTGTTCTTTTTAGGCATAGAGGAAGAGAGGGAAGGTCTATTGACTCGGTTCTGCTTCAGGTTGCCGTTCCCAGGGCGAATGAAACGAAGATTGATGCCATGGAACAGCTTTTTTCGGCTCTGTATTCAATTAAAAAAGGGGGTTGGAAGCAAAAATTTTCGGTTCAACCCACGGTTTCTTTTGAGATTGTGGCCAGACAAGAAGATATCAGATTTTATGTTTGGGTTCCTAAAAAAATTCAAGACCTGGTTGAAAAACAAATCAACGGCGGATTCCCCGATGCGGAAATACTGGAAGTTCCCGAGTATGATATTTTTTCCGAAAAAGGGAAAGTGGCTTATAAATCTCTCCAGCTGGCAAAAACGAGTTTCTATCCGATAAAAACCTTCAAGGATTTGGCTACGGATCCTATGGCCGGCATAACCTCGGCTTTAGCTAAAATGAAACCGGGGGAAGCTATTGCAATTCAGATATTGCTTTCACCGGCGGAAAGTGATTGGCAAAAGTCGGGCGGCAAATTTATCTCCGACACAAAAAAGCAAGAGTCGGATCCGGAAAAAGCCAGGTTTTCAACCTCGGCAAAAACCCTTGAAGCCATTGAAGCCAAGGTCGGCAAACCCGGTTTTGAAACATCGGTACGTATTGTCGTGGTTGATGAAGACGAAGAACTGGCAAAATCCCACCTGGATAATATTGTTTCTTCTTTCGGTCAGTTTGCCGGAGACTTAAATTACTTTAAGGGCAGGAAAGTATACAACAAAGGGCAGTTTGTTGAAGATTTTCTCTATAGATATCAACCCATGCTTCATCTTTTTGGGAATAAAGTTTCGATTTTAAATTCCGAAGAATTGGCAACTGTTTATCATTTTCCCAACAAACAGGTGACCACACCTCATATTTATTGGTTGAATGCCAAAACTGCCCCTGCTCCTGCCGAAATACCGACCGAGGGATTGTATTTAGGGATGAGTGCTTACCGTGGTGCTAAAAGGCCTGTTTATATCAAAGATCCGGACAGGAGAAGACACGTTTATATTGTGGGGAAAACCGGGACGGGTAAAACGGAACTTTTAAAAGATCTGATAATGCAGGATATTAATGCGGGCAAGGGCATTTGTTTTATGGACCCTCATGGGGATGCTATTGAAGACATATTAAAATTAATTCCGCCCGAGAGGGCCGAGGATGTAATTTATTTTAATCCCGGTGATTCAGAGCGGCCAATGGGTTTAAACCTTCTTGAAGCCAGAAGCGAGGATGAACAGCATTTTGTGGCGACATCGGTCATTAACTTGATGTATAAACTCTTCGATCCGTATAAAACCGGAATAGTGGGGCCCAGATTTGAGCATGGAGTAAGAAATGCGATGCTGACGGCCATGCAGGGTCTGCCCGGAAGCACATTTGTCGAAGTAATGCAGATTATGCAGCGGTCGGATTTTGTCCAAGAACTTCTCCCGAAAGTAAAAGACCCCTTAGTGAGGCGCTACTGGACGGATCAGATTGCTCAAACGGCGGATTTTCATAAATCCGAGGTTTTGGATTACACCGTCTCCAAATTCGGCCGTTTTGTCACCAACAGAATGGTCAGAAATATTATCGGTCAGTCGCAAAGCTCCTTTAATTTCAGGGACGTGATGGATGCCAAAAAGATCCTTCTGATCAACCTGGCGAAAGGGAAGATCGGGGAGGAAAATTCCAATTTCTTGGGATTGGTTCTTATCCCCAAAATATTGATGGCGGCCATGAGCAGGCAGGATATGCCGGAAGATCAAAGGTCCGATTTCTATCTGTATGTTGATGAGTTCCAGAACTTTGCCACTCCCGATTTTGCTCAAATTCTTTCCGAGGCCAGAAAATACAGATTAAATCTTACCGTTGCCAACCAGTTTATAGGCCAAGTCGAGGAAGAGGTTAAAAACGCGGTTTTTGGAAACGTAGGCACGATAATTTCATTTAGGGTCGGAGTCACCGATGCCAGTTATCTTTCTCACGAGTTTTCTCCCGTCTTCGGGGAAGAGGATTTGTTAAATGTCGACAAATACAACGTCTATATCAAATCAATTGTGGATAATGAACCCGTCCCTCAATTTTCAATGAATGTGACCAAAGATTTGGCCAAGATAAAAAAGGCGGAAAATCCGAGAGTGGCGGAGATTATAAAAGAAATGAGCAGACTTAGGTATGGTAAGGACGTCAGGCTTGTTGAAGCCGAAATTGCCCGCCGGGCAAAGTTGTGATATTCTTTACGCACGATGAATAACATTGGAATTGTTGGCTGGGGCTTTGTCGGGCAGGCAACCGGCAAAGGTCTGGCCAAAAACAAAATCAATAAAATTTTTGTCTACGACAAAGAAAGGACCAGTCCTCTTACCCTTCCTCAAGTAGTTGAGAAGAGCGAATTCGTATTTATTTGCGTTCCCACCCCGATGTTTAGCGACTATTCCGGAATGAGCATGGAGATCGTTGACGAGGTGGTGGGACAAATTGCCCCCCTTGCCGAAGGAACAGACAAAATCGTGATTGTTAAATCCACCGTTCTTCCCGGGACGGTGGCTGAATATATAAAGAAATATTCCAAAGTAAATTTTGCGATGAATCCGGAATTTTTGACGCAAGATAATGCTAATTATGATTTCGCTCATCCGTATCGCACCGTCATCGGCATTTCCGGCAAAAAAGTAGGGGAAAGAATCAAAAAACTTTACCGGACCATTTACTCTAAAGACCAACCTTACTATATTATGGATGCGACCAGCGCGGAGGTAGCCAAGTATATGAGTAATTTAACCCTGGCTTCGAAGGTAATCTTGGCCAATGAATTTTTCGCTCTTTCTAAGAGCGTTGGCGCCGATTATGACAAAGCAAGAAAGGTAGTCGAGGCGGATCCCAGGATTGGATCGCACCTTAAAGTTCCGGGGCCAGACGGAGACTTTGGTTTTGGAGGAACCTGTTTTCCTAAAGACATGATCGGGATTTTGGGAATGGCCAAGAAATTAAAGATCGATGTTTCCGTACTGGAGGCTGTTTGGAAGAAAAATTTAAAGGTCAGAAAAAACAGAGAATGGGAACAGATGTCCTCGGCTTTTAGGAAAAAAGGGAAGCAAGGGCTATAATTGCTTCAGAAGTGAGGCTCGGTAACTCAGCGGTTAGAGTGCGATTCTTATAAAATCGAAGTCGATGGTTCGAGTCCATCCCGAGCCACAGTTTTGGAAAATTTGAATTGTCGGAGATGGCGCTCGTCCCCCGTCAATCTACGAAGGGCATGATATTTTTCCAACTGAACACAGATACTTTTGTTCTCGTTTCATTTTTTTCTCCAGCGTAAACTAAAAACAAGTCTTGATTTTTTGCTCCTGAAATCCTTTGCCAATAGAAAAGTTGATCAAAAAAATCAGAATTTACAGTCTGCCCGGCTTTTATTTCTATCGCTTTTTGTCTGCCGGCTTTTTCCACCACCAAGTCAATTTCATGCCCTGTTTTATCCCGAAAAAAATAAGCGTTGGCTCGTTTCCCTTTGTTTAAAAAGTTTTTTAAGATTTCCGTTACGGCCATGGTTTCAAACAGCGCTCCGCGCAGAGGGTGCGTTTCTATTTGTTTTTCGTTTTCGATCCCCACGAGATAAGAAGCAAGTCCCGCGTCCCAAAAATAAAGTTTCGGAGATTTCACCAGGCGTTTGTTGATGTTTTTAAAATAAGGCGGCAGCAGGAAAATTATATGGCTCGCTTCCAAAACTGAAATCCACGAATGGATAGTATTGTGCGAGACTCCGCAGTCGGAAGCCAAAGACGCCAGATTTAAGATTTGGCCCGTTCTTCCGGCGCATAATTTTAAAAACTTTTGAAACAGATGTAAATCGGCAATATGTATAATCTGTCTTACATCGCGTTCCAAATACGTTTGAACGTAGTTTGGATAATAATCGCCGGGATTTATTTTTTGGCTCCAAACAGCGGGATAAAATCCCTTAAATAAACACAACTCCGGCTTTTTAAGCGTCAGTCCCGCCGCTTTCAATTCATGAAAGTCAAGCGGCATTAAGGTCAGAATTCCGGCTCTTCCCGACAAGCTTTGAGATATCTTTTCCAACAGAAGAAAATTTTGCGACCCTGACAAAATATATTGACCGGCTTTGTTCGAATCATCCGCTTTCGTCTGGATATAGGAAAACAGCTTCGGAGATTTTTGGGCTTCGTCTATGATAAGCGGGGGCCGGTTCGTTTCTAAAAATCCGCGCGTGTCTTCTTCGGCAAAAAGAAGATTATCCGGGTCTTCCAAGGAGACATAAGACCATTCGGGAAGAAGATATCTTAGCAGGGTTGTTTTGCCCGACTGTCTTGGCCCGGTGATGGTCACGATCGGAAAGATTCTAACGTATGCTCGTATTTTGGCCGCCAAGCTTCTTTCAATCATCATGCGGTTAGAATACCATCGGCAGTCCAAATTGTCAATAGGATTTACAATTTGTCCAGTTTTCGGCGAGTCAGGGATGGCGCTATTCCAGTTTAAGGTAATTTTTTCGTCGGGTGTCTTGTCTTTAATATCACGAGTCACCAGAGGACTTATTTCTTTCAACGTTTCACCCACGGCAATAATTCTATTTTTTAAGATCGCCACCCATTTCCCCGCATATTGACCCAT
>CAYITS010000042.1:0-5886 GCA_964366385.1 uncultured Gammaproteobacteria bacterium | reverse complement strand
CGTCGGCGATAAAATGTCCCCAAACGTTGTGGTCATTGTTGACGTTGGATTTTCAATGGGAGTTGGAGTTGATGTGACGAACGATGTTGGCGTGGGTATGTCGGTGGCAGCGGGGACGTCTGTTGGCGTTACAGTTGGAGTAGAGGTGGGTGTATTAGTAGCTTCGGGAATAGGTGTAGGCGTCGGGTGGGCGAGCGCGCTGGTGTAGGTGTTGGACTAGAGAGAGGTGTCGGGGTGGGCGTTCCTGCTGCGGTTCCTGTAATGGTGCTGCCTGTTTTTGAAGCAAGCGCATTGGTGCTTTTCCCCAGAGCCGCCACCTGTGTGGCACTGGTGAAGCTCACTGATGATTGTTTGGTGGCAAGTATTTTTACCGTCCATGTCCCCACAATACCGGCACCTTTAAAAGGGCTGGTTGGTTGAGTGCCTAGGGTCACAGCGATCGCGCCATTGGTATGCGTTTCCGGCACGAGGATGACCGGCAATTGAGTTCCGGGAGTAAAGCTCGTTATCTGGATCGCGGTCGGGTCATAGGAAAGATGAAGTTCCGCGGCAGAAACGGTGTCAGTATCGGTATTCATCGTAATCCCTACAGAAAATGTTTCTCCAATGCTACCAGCCTTGGTTGCGGGCGAAAGAGCAAGTGTCGTACCGGTTAACGTGGCGCGGCTTCGGGTATCCTGCGTGTTTTTCATCAACAGTATGACAATTCCCATTCCCATGAGGAGGACTACTGCAGCAATCAGTGAAAATAGCTGCATTTGTCTGTGAGGCGTGTGATCGTGAGTTGGCGGAGGCGGAGAGCTGGTTTCAGCAGTAGGGGAAGCGTCTGTTTGTTGGGTTATTGGCGGAAAGTTGTCTGGGAAATCTGTATTTGTCATACTGGTAGTAAAGATAGAGTAGTTATTATGCTAATTCGTTTTTCCGAAATTGGCAACTAAAATATTGTAATCAAAAATATCCACGCCAGTATATTATAGCCAAAGAGGAAAAAATCCCTCATAGGACAATCCGTGAACGGGGGTTTCCACATACCGCCCCGACAGCTTGCCGGCCAAATCTGATGACAAAAGCTCCGACCCTCTCACAGCACGAGCTTTTGAAAATTCATTGCCTGATTAGCGCAGGATATCAAGAGGATTAAGAGGCTGGCCGTTATAAAAGACACGAAAGTCCAAATGAGTCCCGGTAGAACGGCCGGTTGAACCCATTTTCCCAATTCTGTCTCCTCTTTTAACCGTCTGGCCGCTGACAACGTAAACCGTCTGCAGATGGGCGTACTGGGTCTTGTAGCCGTTGCCGTGATCTATCAGAACTCTATTTCCAAAACCCTGGCTGTCGGGCCAACCGGCAATAACAACCGTTCCCGAATCCGCAGCCAAGACATCCGGCGCGGCTTTATTGGCAATATCAATACCGGGATGATACCAAGAGAATCTTTGGGTAATTGTTCCCTGAGCGGGCCAGACAAAGCTTCCGGAAGCAACGACGGTTCCGGCGTCCGGAGTAACCTGCCGGACGCGAGCCAAAGGCGACCAAAGAATCTCTGCCGGCTTTACCCCGTCCGGGATAACCACCGTCTGGCCTATGGCCAACTCAAAAGTTTCATCGTTGGTAAAGGTGTTATAGGGAAAATCAACTACCGCCTGAGGCGAGGAATCATATTTTTTGGCAATCGAGTAAACCGTATCCCCTTTTTGAACTTTGTGAACAACACCCGTAACCGGTAAAATCTGCAAAACCTGTCCGACTTTAATCGATTCTTTGCTCTTTAGGTCATTCTGCCAGCGAATGGTATCTTGGGAAATCCCGAACTTCTCGGCAATTGTGCTTACCGTATCCCCTTCCCGGACCGTATAATCCATCACTTTATCGCGGACTTTATCGGATATAAAAGTTTGTATCTCCTCACTCTCGGCCGAAAGAGATAAAACGGCGGGCGGAGCAGGAATCTCCCAAGGATTGACGCTTCTCCCCGGAAACTCTTGGGCCACAACCGGAGCAATGGCCATGGCCAGACCGGCCAGACCGGCCATTCCGGTGTGCATGAATCGCCTCACATATTTTCCCCGCTGTTTATACAGAGCCATAACCAGAACTCCCTTTCCTTTTTCAAAATGGAGAAAAGATAAATGAAGTTTCTTGACAATATAATTACCCAACTCCGAAGAAAAAAGCTTAATGTCTGCCCAAACTTCCAGTAATTTTTCCAAATTGTCTTCCATGGGTTAGTGACTAGCCTAGCATATGAAACTTTTGGAAGCAAACTTACGCAGAAACAAAATCCTCCCACCTCTCCAGAAGATAAAATGGCAGTGATAACACTTTATATTTTTTACCACCGTATTGATAGTTTTCTATTCCCAATTTATCCCACGATGCTCTCACGGCAATCACTTTTCCATTACCGCTATTTATCATACTAAACAAGGATTTCATCTCTCGCATATTTCCTGATTTTACCTCCATAGCCACCACCTTATCCCCATATTGAAAACAGAAATCAACTTCCGCACTTCCTTCATCTCTATTCCTTGCCCAATAGGAAAGATCCACCAATCGACGGGTTCCGCCGGCGATCAATGTTTGTCCCACCATTTGTTCCATTATTTTACCCTGATATCTCCCCTCAACCACTCCCCGATAAGAATTATTGGCTTCATTTACCATCCCCACATCCAGCCAAATCATTTTTTTCGCCCGTTTGTATTTGTACATTAAAGGAAGACTGGTTGAATTCACAGCCTGCACTTCCCGCAAAAGCATCACTTTTTGGAGCAATGAAATCGCCCCTTGCACCTCTCTCCCGCGGTATCCCGACTCACCAAAATTCTCATACTTGAAAATCCCGCCGGCAACCCGCGGTGCGATTTCCATCACGAGTTCCAAATATTTTTTCTCGGCATCGCGTGCATATTTACCAATATCTTCAATATATGCCGTCCGGAGCCGGTTCTGAATCTCTCCTACTTTTACAAAGCCGGGTTCTTTTGAAAAGTCGGAAACGGCCTCCGGCATTCCTCCCACTATCATATAATTACGAAAGTTTTCTTTTATGATTTCCTCACCCGCAGTTTTTTCACTCAAACTTACCTTCTTCAGGTATTCCCCCCATCTTCCCTGTCCCACAGCACCCAAAAATTCAAAAAATGTCAACGGATACAAATACATATACTCCACTCGACCCACCGGCACATTCCACTCTCCACCCATCTTCGCCTCGAGCAATGATCCTGCCGCTATTATATGTAAATGCGGCCTTTCTTCAGCAAAAAATCTCAGAAGTTCCAACATCTCTTTCGATTCTTGAATCTCATCGATAAACACCAAGGTTTTTCCATCCGTTATTGTTTTCCCTATCAGAAGTTCCACTCTTTTTACAAAATCGGTTATGCTTTCAACTCCATCAAACATCTTTTTCTGCTCTTTCTTCTCCAAATTTATCTCCAATACCTCTGAAAAATGTTCCTTCCCAAATTTTCGTATCAGGCTGGTTTTCCCCACTTGTCTGGCTCCACGCAAAATCAAAGGTTTTCTATCGGTTCTATCTTTCCAAATAATCAATTCCTGCTCGAGTTTACGTTCAAACATGGTACCAGTTTACTACATTTATTGGCGAATTCAAGTACCAGTTAATTACTGGGTTTTTCCTCGCGTTTAATTTTCATCGCCTCTTTGTAGGCATAAATCTTTGCCAGCCGGACAACAACCATCAGAACGGCCAGAAAAGAGATAACAAACCCAACATTTTGCCGCATATAAATCGGGCCGATATAAACCAAGGCGTCATCAACCGGCGTCACGATTGCCAGAAAAAATGACTGTTTACCCAAACTAAAGGGCGAATAAGCCAACAGTTTCCGGCTAAAAATATTTGAATTGCCTTTTGTATCCAGCCAGGCAACCTGCAATTTCCCCTCTCCCTTTTCCGCCACTCTTTTTTTGAACTCTTCTTTAAGAACTGCACTTCCCAAAAACGGATTCTCATCCAAATATTGATAAACATTTTTGCCGATAAGCTCTCCATCTAAAGCGCTTATAAAAACTCCCTGAGAATCTAAAATATAAACCTCGGTTTGGTCGGAAATCTTTAACGGCTGAAGATAATCATTGGTTAACTGACTCAAGATCACCGCCGCCGTCAAAACACCTTTAAATTGACCATCGGATATCAGCGGTGAGGCAACGGGAACAATATACTCGCCCTCTGAAGCGCCGACTCGGGAAATTACCGGCGTCCCAAAATAAACCTCTTTCTCCTTAGCGGTTTTAGCCCAGGTAAAATAATCCCTGTCTTTAACCGTCGCCCCGACATCCGGCTTATTATAAATATTGGCATTAAAACGAACAATTCCTTTTTCATCAACCAAAACAACGCCCGGGATGGGAGAATCTTTCCAGACAGCCATAAATTCTTCCAGGGCTTTTTGCGTTTCTTGATCCCTGCCCGGCAGCTTTTTGTCCTGCGCCAGAGAGCTTAATGACCGGCCGGAGAGCAAAAAGAAAGATTCAATCGAATTCGCTCCGGATCTGGCAATCACCTGCTCCCGATGGAGCATTTGCTCAATCAAAGCCGTTCTGGCACTGCTGCCAAAACCATAATAAAAAGCAATTCCAAGAGTAAAAAAAAGGACGGCAAAAAAGAAGAAGGCACTGTTAAGGATTCTGGGCATTAATTAAACGATAACAAGTGAAAAACCAAGTTGCAATGGCTATAATAATCCGTGGTAGACTTATCTTGATGGGGAAATTAAAAAAAATCCTGGCAATATACAGCATCGTTGCCTCGACGGCGCTTATCATCGGTTCTCCCTTTTTTCTTTCAAGACCGGCCGGGCTTTTTCTTTTAATTCTTATTTCTCCCATCTGTATTTTTCTTTGGCTAAAAGTATCCGGTCCCGAAGAAGTAACCGCCGCGAAATGGTCGGTTCGCCTGCTTTTGATAATCACCGTTTTAACCGGACTGGCTGTTTTTGCTTATTTCTTATCCGTAAAAAAACCGGTTTACCAACCTTCGGCCGACAAAACCTCCGGTACCGTCGTCAAACTCGAAGAACTGACCGACAAAATCAACCGGCTCAAAGAGGGTGAGGCAACCAATGAACAAATAACCGAGGAGCTTGGCAAAATAAAAGAGGAGTTGACAAAAATAAGAATCTTAAACCAAGCGGGCAACCCGGGCATCGAAAGCGTTTCGGATATAATTTCAGCGACCGCCAGTCCGACGCCTAAAAAATAAATGAAAAAAACATTCTCCAAAATTCTTTTTTTCTATTCGGCTATTGCCTCATTATTTGTTACGGTAAGTGCGGCCTTAACCTCAAAAACATTGGGTTCGGCCATCTTTGTCCTTCTTTTCCTGCCGGTTGCCGCCTATTTTATTATTGAATTTTTCAAGCAGCTTAGGGGCAATCTTGCCAAAAGTTCTCTGATTCTTATTTATTACAACTTTATAATTGTCGGCCTAATGACCATTTTTGGGTTCATTTCGGCTCAGTCATCCGTGCAGTTTATTGTCGCCTGTTTGTTCTTCCCCCTTTTCATCTATTTTGGTCTAAAAATATTTCCCAGAAGAAATCGGGCAATACATCTCCCCGGCAAAGCCGTTATTGAGACCGTTCCCGCCGTAAAAGGAGTCGTTTTCAAAGAAGACGAGGATATCCGGGAGCTTAAAAAAGAAGGGGTTGATATCGACCGGAGAATGTTTCTTAAATTGATCGGATCGGCCGGCGCCAGCGTTTTTTTGTTTTCTCTGTTTACCAAAAAGGCCGAGGCCGCCTTTTTCGGCAGTGTGCCGGGTCCGGGGACGATTTCGATTAAAGACACCACCGGCGCAAAAATCGATCCGGCCGTCAAACACCCCACCGACGGCTATAAAATCAGCCGGCT
>CAYITS010000041.1:2726-5901 GCA_964366385.1 uncultured Gammaproteobacteria bacterium | reverse complement strand
ATTTAACTGGTTCTTAGGAGATAATATTCTTGGGCAGGTTGTTTATGATCGGACTACCGGAGGATGTTATGATGGGATTGGGGAAAAATCTATTAACCTCAACCAGGGTGCCGAATCTTCTATTTCTTACCTTTCAGCCCGCTTTTCTTTCGAAGGCTAAAACCAGCGCTTATGTGTCGAATTGTGGCTTAACAATCTTTTACGTTGTAAAATAGATTTAAATGAGTACTCATATTAAATGTCCCAAGTGCGGGGAGGAGATTGAAATCTCCTCGGAGATTGAAAAAACCCTGCGCGCCAAAATTGAAAGTGAAAAAAGCCTTGAGCTGGAAGACCTCAAAAATGCTTTGCAAGAAAAAGAGGAAAAAGTGGAGGAGTTTAGAGATAAAGAACTTTTGCTTCGCGAAAAAACAAGAAAACTTGAAGACAAGGAAAAAGAGCTTGAACTTAATACCCAAAGACGCATAGATGAGGAACGAAAAAAGATCGAGGAGGAAACCTTCAAACGCGCCTCCGACGAACACCGAATGAAGGATTTGGAAAAAGAAAAATTGATCAATGATTTGAAAAAATCCCTTGAAGATGCCCAAAGAAAAGCCCAGCAAGGGTCCATGCAAACGCAGGGAGAAGTGTTGGAATTGGATCTGGAAGAAACTTTAAGAAGGCTGTTTCCGGCCGATGAAATTGTAGAAGTCAAAAAAGGAGAATTGGGAGGAGATATCCGTCAAATTGTCAAATCGCAGCGGGGGACGGTCTGCGGTCTGATCCTCTGGGAATCAAAAAGAACGAAAGCCTGGAAAGAAGAATGGGTGGTTAAATTAAGAGAAGATTTGAGGCGCGATAAGGCTCATGTGGGAGTCATCATCAGCGACGTTCTGCCAAAGGAGATTGCCAGGGGAATCGGAGAAAAAGGCGGAATTTGGATTGCCTCGACAAAATTTATTGAACCGCTGGCCAACCTTCTCAGAAAAAATCTTTACGATATCGCCAAGGAAAAATCCGTCAAATTAAACAGATTAACTAAAGCGGAGGAGTTGTATGATTTTGCCACCGGTCGTGAATTTGTCCAGCAGGTTGAACGGATGGTGGAAATATATTTGCAAATGAGAGAACAAATTGCCAAAGAAAGAGCCTCGTCCGAGAGACAATGGAAACAAAGAGAAATGCAGGTTAACAGGCTTCTCACCGGCGTTTCGGGAATATACGGAAGCATCCAGGGAATCGCCGGCACCGCCCTGCCCCAAATTAAGCAATTAGAGGCAGGAGAGTAATTCGTAGAGCTGACTTCTCTTTATTTTTTATTTTTATTACGAAGTAACAAACTCTGTTTATTCTTGAGGTTTTCTGCGATTCTTATTTTTCTTTCCAGCTCCGCTCTTTCTTTTTCGTCTTTGATTCTTTGTCTTTTTATCTTTTCGCTTAAGAGAACTTTATTTATTTTTTTCTGGCATTCAGGGTCGGGACACGTCATTTCCTTGTACGTTACATAGGAAGCACCGACTTTTTCTTTATATGTTCTGAGGACGATTCGTTCTTTTCCGCAAGTGGTGCATTTGTTAATCATAATTCAAAAAGGGCCAAAACTGTTGTTATTTTACCACTTCCGTTCCACGAAAGATACCCCCAAAACGCCAATTAAACGTTGGTGTTTTGGTTGATTGAGAAGTTCGCCGGTTTTTACCAGCGTTTTTGAAATCTTCCTCCGCTTCCTCCTGTACTACCGCCTCGCCTGTCTCCGCCTCCTCTGGGTCCGTCAAACTGTCTGGGTGGTCTTTCTTCTAAAGGACGAGCTTCGTTTACAATAATTGATCTGTCTCCCATTTTAGTTCCGTTTAAGGTTTCTATTGCTTTTTTAGCTTCTTCTTCGGTTGCCATTTCCACAAATCCAAAACCCTTGGAACGTCCTGAGAACTTGTCAATAATAATGTTTACGGATTCAACCGTTCCAGCTTTAGCGAATATTTCACTTAACTGAGCATCGGTTGCGTCGTACGGAAGTCCGCCTATAAATAATCTTTTAGCCATCTTGTCTCACCCCCTTTTAATGCTTAAACAAAATGTTTCGATATAAGATGGATAAGATTAACTTTGAAGTTTTCTGTATCTGCCCTTTTTTAGAAACTAATTTCGATTTAAGCCTTGTTAAGGTAAAACCTACCAGTAGTATAGCATAGATATTAAATTAAAACACAAGAGCAATAATTTTGGGGAGGAAAAGCAGCAGCCCAACCGCAATCGACATCAGGGCGGAGATCAAGACCGCCGCCGCCGAAATGTCTTTTGCGATCTTCGCCCCGTTTTTTATGTTCGGTTCCACCAAATCGACGATGGCTTCGATGGAGGTGTTAATGAGCTCAAGAATGACGACGAGGGCGGTGGTTAGCAATAATATTAACCATTCAAGAGGATTTAACCGTAAAAAGATTGCCATGGCAATTGCAATAAAGGTTATAACCGCATGCGCTTTAAAATTAACTTCCTTTTTAAAGGCGGTTTTCAAGCCCTCAAACGCGAAGGAGAAGCTTTTTGCAATTTTCATACAGATATACTTGCCTCAATTATACAGGGAGATTGTCGGCTTGGTAAAGGATGTGCTAGGATGTTATTTAACATGAATTTATTAATTACCTTTGCAGCCAGTTTTTTACTTTGGTTTATGTATGCGGGATTGATTATCCTTTGGCTGATTGACGGCAGGATGAAGAGGGAACAAGTCCTGCACGCATTGGCTGCCGGTTTTGTTGCCTGGCTTGCCGCCGAAATTATCAAACAAATCTTTCCCAGTTTTAGACCCTTTGTAACCGACGGCCAGACACCCCTGACACTGACAATACCCGGAATCAATGACGGATCCTTTCCTTCGGGTCATACGGCGGCGGCATTTGGTCTGGCTTCCTCTTTATGGCTTCATAAAAGAAAAACGGGATGGCTGTATCTTTTTTTGGCTTTGGCGGTTGGCGCAGCGAGGGTTTTGGCCCATGTCCATTATCCTGTTGATATCTTGGGTGGGGCGCTATTGGGTATTTTAACGGCTTTTGCATTGGATAAACTTCACCTTAATAAGCTCATTACGAACCATTGACCCATTCGACAAAGCTCAGGGTTAATGGTGAGCGAAGTCGAACCATTGACCCATTCGACAAAGCTCAGGGTTAATGGTGAGCGAAGTCGAACC
>CAYITS010000041.1:0-2626 GCA_964366385.1 uncultured Gammaproteobacteria bacterium | reverse complement strand
CGAACCATTGACCCATTCGACAAAGCTCAGGGTTAATGGTGAGCGAAGTCGAACCATTGACTTCTGGCAGACTGAATGTTAGACTGCTAAGACAATTATGGAAGATAAGACTGCTGTTTTCCGAAACGTACCTATCGTTGCCGTCCGCGGGTCGGTTGTTTTTCCTCACACGGATACTCTTCTTTCTTTCGGTCGCTCCAAAAGTGTCGCTGCCGTAAATTCCGCTTTTCAGGGAGACAGGGTTGTGGCCATTTTTAGCCAAAAGGATCCTCGGATTTCAAATCCCGGCGGGGACGATCTGTATAAAATCGGAACGATTGCCACAATTACCCAAATGATGTCTACCGAAGGAGAAGTTCATGCCTTGGTAAGGGGTCAAGCCAGAATTTCACTTGAAGAAGTAATTTCCTATGAGCCCTATCTTTTGGGTCGAGTTGTTGAGTTAAGCGAGGGAAAGGAAGATTCCGTTGAGGTAGAGGCGCTTACTATCGAATTGACGGAGAATTTTAAAAAAGCGATTAACCTGGGTAAACAAGCCGAAGTAATGATGGTCATGCGGCTTATTTCCGGAGACATTGCCCCGGTTGAGTTGGTTGACCAGATTGCCTCGATTTTGGAAATTAAAGTTTCCGATAAACAGGCGCTTTTGGAAGAACTGTCGTTGCTTAAAAGGACCAAAAAAACGCTTGAATATCTGATTAGCGAGGTGGGAGTGTTGGATTTGGAAAGAACAATTTCCGTAAAAACACAGAAGCGTTTTGAAGATCAGATGAGAAAGTCAATGCTCAGGGAGAAGAAGAAAACCATTGAAGAGGAACTGGGGGAAGATGAAGCAGGCGAGATAAGTTTCGACGAAATGTCGGAATATAAAGCAAAAATTAAAAAAGCGGAAATGCCTGTTGAGGTAAGCAAAAAGGCAAAAAAAGAATTAAAAAGACTTTCGCAGATGTCTCCTCATAATCCGGAAGGAGGCTATATCAGAAATTATTTGGACTGGCTCTGTGATATGCCTTGGAGCAAGTATTCTCCCAATAATGTCTCAATTAAAAAGGCCCAAAAGATTCTTGCCGACAGACACTACGGGATGGAAAAAGCAAAAGAAAGAATCCTGGAATTTCTGGCGGTAATGAAAATGAAAGGGCTGGAAGATAAACCCGGTAAAAACAGTGAATCTCAACCCACAATTCTTTGTTTTATCGGTCCTCCCGGGGTGGGAAAAACTTCTATCGGAAAATCCATCGCGGAAGCTTTAAACAGGAAATTTGTCAGAGTTTCTTTGGGTGGAATTCGTGATGAAGCCGAAATCAGAGGACACAGAAGAACCTATGTCGGCGCTTTGCCGGGTAGAATAATTCAGGGAATAAAAAATGCGGGGACCAAAAATCCTGTGTTTATGCTTGATGAAATAGACAAAATCGGCGCCGACTTTAGGGGCGACCCTTCAAGCGCTCTTCTGGAAGCTCTGGACCCGGAGCAAAACAGGGAGTTTTCGGATCATTACCTGGAAGTTCCCTTTGACCTTTCGGAAGTGATGTTTATTACAACCGGAAACATGCTTGACACCATCCCTCCGGCTTTAAAAGACAGAATGGAGATTATTACCTTCCCCGGCTATACCGAAGATGAAAAATATTACATTGCCAAGAAATTTTTGTGGTCAAAGCAGTTGAGATTTAATTATTTGGAAAAGTTGGCCGGGAAGAAAAAAATCGAAGTTTCGGCCGGTGCTTTAAAAGAGGTTATCAGCCGTTATACCAGGGAAGCGGGAGTGAGGGATTTGGAAAGAAATCTGGCTTCGGTATGCAGGAAGATTGCCAAGCTGGCGGCGGAAAAGAAAAAATATCCAAAGGTGGTGGAGGTAAGCGATGTCCATAAATTCTTGGGACCGCAAAAGTTTTCTTCGCAAATTGCCGAGAAAAAAGATGAAGTAGGCATGTCTACGGGTCTTGCGGTAACCGCGGCCGGTGGAGAAATATTGTTTATCGAAGTAGCCCTAATGCCGGGCAGGGGAAAGCTTACTCTGACAGGACAGCTCGGGGACGTAATGAAAGAATCGGCAAAGGCGGCCTTTACCTGGACCAAGTCGCACTACCGGCTTTTGGGTTTAATGAAAGATTTTGCTCAGGATATGGATGTTCATATCCATGTTCCCGAAGGAGCGGTTCCTAAGGACGGACCTTCAGCCGGGATTGCCCTGACTACGGCTTTGGTCTCGGCTTTAACCCAAATCCCCGCAAAGAGGGATGTGGGAATGACGGGCGAAGTTACCCTGCGGGGAAGGGTTTTGGAAATAGGAGGGGTAAAAGAGAAAGTGATCGCCGGACACAGAGCCGGACTGAAGATGATAATCTTGCCCAAAGAAAACAAAAAAGACATGGAGGATATTCCGGAGGTGATTAAAAAGGACATAAAGTTTATTTTTGCGAGCGACCAGGGCGACGTGCTTTCTATTGCCCTTAAATCTTGGCCCCCAAAGAAAAACAACAGCCTCAATTAGTCTTTTAGCTTTAGGTTTGATAAAATATAGTTTGGTTTACCCCGCAGTTGCGGGGCCCTGTCGTCTAATGGTTTAGGATATCAGGTTCTCATCCTGAAGATTGAGGGTTCGAATCCCTCCGGGGTCACC
>CAYITS010000040.1:0-6100 GCA_964366385.1 uncultured Gammaproteobacteria bacterium | reverse complement strand
TCTATTATGCATTTCTTAAACCAAAAAGATAGGAATATTCAGAGTTTAGACCGTCTTGAAGGAATAACTCAAAGAATTCACTTAGTCTGTTTAAGGTACTAGCGGGATCACAAGTTAACAATAGTTAAAAATAGATGAAAATAGTTAATAATAGATTATTAGCTGGAAATTAAATGAGTTATACCGGTAGCCATAAATTTTATGATAAGGTTGCAAGAAAATTCGGTGATTACGGCAGTAGTGGGGCATCGTATACTACAAAATATCAAACAGAAAATCCCGAGGAAGTTTTTAAAAAACTATTGTTAAAATATTCAGAAAAAGATAGAAGTTTACTGGAAAGCTATATTTCAACTCATCAGACACCAGATTGTTCATCTAAAGTTGTGTAATACTTTTACCGAATGATCTCGGTGGTGAAAGTACCTTACTGTTAAGGAGCGAATGTTGACATCATATTTGATGATTCATCTCGGCCACAAGGATCGTAATCTTATTCCCTCCGGCTCACTTCGACCCGGAGGTTTTCTTTATGCTATATTGAGTATATAGCTTGGAAAGTTTTATTCTTCCAAACAACAAGAGGCAATTCTCCTGTTGAAGAATTCATTAAAGAACAGGACGAAGCTACAGACGCTAAAGTTTTACAAGCCGTTCAACTTCTTGTTAACAATGGACCCTTTTTAAAGCCTCCTTATATTAAGAAATTACAGGATAGGTTATATGAGCTAAGGATATCTGGGAAAATAGCAATCAGAATATTTTATACAATTTTCAATAATGAATACTATTTACTCCATGCATTCAAAAAGAAAAGTCAGAAAACGCTCTCGAAAGAACTCAAAGTAGCCCTTGACAGAATGAAAGAGATAGTATAGCATATATGCTATATGATTAAGCCTAAAGACAGAAACCATCGAGATTTTAACGATTTTTTAAATGAATCACTTAAAAATCCTAAAATAAAGGCTGAGTATGACAAGCTTCAGCCTGAATTTGCTATGATTCAAGCAGTTATAGATGCTAGGGTAAAAAAAGGAGTCACCCAAGAAGAACTGGCACAAAAGATCGGGACAAAACAATCAGTTATTTCAAGACTGGAATCCGGAAGAGCTAATCCCTCGGTTGCCTTTCTCAAGAAGTTAGCTCAAGCTTTAAACTCTCATTTGGAAATTAGGTTTACACATTTTAAATAATTCTATTGTACTTTGCTATACATTTTTTAAGCCAAATTGGTAAGCAAATTCTGAGTTTAGGCTGTCAGATAAGAATAAATTGAAAAACTTATTCAGTCTGTGTAAGATATCATCGGGCTCACCGAGCTCAGCTCGATCACCCAAACGATGTGCTTGCCCTAATTTTTTTAAAATCATCGCCTCTTGGGCTTTCTTAAAGATTGCTTCATCAATATCTAAAACCACTAATTCTTCCTTCCCGATTGACTTATTTAGGAGATCAATAGCCTTTTGAGTTATAGATTTTCCAAAGTCGTAGATTAGACGGGTAAAAAGCTCATCCAGTGAAGAGGAAGAGGCGCCTGCTTCTCCCCACATGAGTTTTTAAAATTTCCCGATAGATTGTTATTATTTTGTCAACACCGGAACCGGATTCGAACTGTTTGGCTATTCTTCTGGCCTCTTTGCCCATCTTTTCCTTTAGCAGCGGGTTCCTAAAAATCGTCAAAATATTGTTTTTAAACGATTCTAAATTTTGGGCTTTGCTAACTAATCCGCCTTTGCCGACTATTTCACAAAGGCCTTGGGATTCTACTAACACAGAAGGAAGTTTATGGGCCATGGCTTCAAGCCCGGAGTATCCAAAAGTTTCAGTTAGACTTGGTGATATGAATAAATCGCAGGCACTTAATATTCCACTCGAGATTAATCTTTGGTGCGGAATTTCCTTAACAAATTTTACATTACTTTCTAAGTGTAGACTCCTGGTTAACTGAATTAATTTTTTTTGTAAATTCCGTTACCCATTATTAGGAGGGTGGAGTTCTTAAATTCAATGACCACTTTTGACCAGGTATGAAGCATGAAATCAAGACTCTTCTCCGGGCTAACTCTCCCAAAATATACAGCGACCAATCTTTTAAGATTGTATTTTCTTATTTTTAAGATCTTTGAGACCATTAGTCCGTCAATTCCCAAGAAGGATGGACTTTGTGCTTCGATAATATCGGCTTTAAACTTTTTAACCCAATGATCCTTTTTGATACCGTGTGAAGCCTTGACAAAGGCATCCTAAAAGATTACCATACGCGGGTGTCTTTTAAAACTTTGATGCAAATTAATCCCCCCAATCTTTATTCTTGTGCAGCCCACATTAAGTTTGTCTGAGGATTGGAGAGATAATAAAGCTACTTTTCTCTCCAAAAGCGGAGAGAATTTTTTTGAGTTATTATGTCACACAACGTTCAAATGACAAAGGCAGGGTTCGAAGCCTTAAAAAAAGAACTTGACGGATTGGTCAATGCAAAAAGACCGAAACTAGTTGAGAGGCTTTCGTATGCAAGAAGCCAGGGAGATTTGGCCGAAAATAGCGATTATGGGTATGCTAAGGAAGAACTTGAGTTTATGGACGGAAGGATTTCCGAACTTGAGGATGTTTTAAAAAATGCAAAAGTGGTTATACCCAACGGAAAAATCAGCGGAGTTGCCGTCGGCACCAAAGTAACGGTTAAAATTAATGGGGATAAACATATTTTTGAGATTGTGGGTGAGTGGGAGGCCGATCCGGTGAATAAAAAAATATCTCATGAGTCTCCTCTTGGGAAGGCTTTGGTAGGCAAGAAAGTAGGGGAAAAGGTTGAAGTGGTAGCTCCGGCAGGCAAGGTAATCTACGAGATTTTGGAGATTAATTGATACTTTTTTTGAACTTGGGTTATACTTTAAGTCAAATGACGAAAAGATTAGATGAGATAAGAAAAGCCAACATTGGGAAAGCGGCAAAGTTAAGAGATTTAGGAATTAACCCCTACCCTTCAAGAATTGTTCTTCAAGGCAAAGTTAAAAATATTTTTTCGGCTAGAGAGTTGTTGGGTAAAATAGTCTTGGTGGCCGGAAAAGTTTGGTCTGTCCGTGTCCACGGTGGGGCTGTTTTTATGGATCTTAAAGACGAGTCGGGAAAGATCCAACTGCTTTTTCAAAAAAAAACCTTGGGTGAGAAATTTGAGCTGCTTGAGTATTTTGGCGAAGGAGATTTCTTGGCGGTAAAAGGAGAGCTAATAAAAACTCAAGCCGGAGAAACAACCGTTTCGGTTGCTGAATTTCAACTTCTTTCAAAGTCAATAAGGCCTCTGCCGAACGAGTGGTCCGGATTAAAGGATGTCGAGGAGCGTTTTAGACAAAGATATGTTGATTTGCTTTTAAATGATGAACTTAAAGATCTCTTTAGAAAGAAAGCGGTTTTTTGGCAAAGTATGCGCCAATTTCTTTTAGAGAGAGGATTTCTTGAAGTGGAAACGCCGGTATTGGAAACTACGGCCGGTGGGGCTGACGCCAATCCGTTTGTTACCCACCACGATGCTTTAGAGATTAATCTTTATTTGAGAATTTCAATGGGCGAGCTTTGGCAGAAGCGTTTGATGGTTGGAGGCTTCGAAAAAACTTTTGAAATCGGAAGGCAGTTTAGAAACGAAGGCTTAAGCCGTGAACATTTGCAGGACTATACACAAATGGAATTTTACTGGGCGTATGCAAATTATGAAGACTCAATGAAATTGGTTGAAGAGATGTATAAGTTTGTTGCCCAAAAGACATTTGGGAAATTGCAGTTTGAGATTAATAACCACAAAATTGACTTGTCTAGGCCGTGGAAGAAATTAGATTATACGGAAAGTATAAAAAAAGAAACCGGTATAGATATTTCGAAAGCAAGCCCGGATCAAATTAAAACAAAACTGAAAGAACTCAAAATTTCTTTTGAAAACAAAGACTCAAAAGGAAGGCTGATAGATTTATTGTGGAAATCGATTCGAAAAAGTATTGCCGGCCCTGCTTTTTTGGTTGGTCATCCTGTGGAAGTTTCACCTCTGGCAAAAAGAATTGAAGACAGGCTTGATTTTGTGGAAAGGTATCAGGTGATCATTGCCGGAAGTGAATTGGGGAATGGCTACTCGGAGTTAAATGACCCGATTGACCAGGCCGAAAGGTTTAACCGGCAGCAGAAATTAAGAGACGCAGGTGACTTGGAAGCGCAAATGTACGATTCGGATTTTGTCCGGGCTTTGGAATACGGAATGCCTCCCGTTACCGGATTTGGGGTGAGTGAAAGACTCTTCTCTTTCCTTGCGGACAGGCCGATAAGAGAAACGGTTCTTTTTCCTCTGTTAAAACCTGAAAATGATAACAAGAAATAAAGCCCTGGAGCTGCTCCATGAAAATATGCAGTCACAGAATTTGCGCAGACATTGCTATGCGGTTGAAGCGGTCATGCTCGCTCTCGCTCGCAAATTCCAAATGACAAATGTCAAATGTCAAATTTGGGGGCTCGTGGGACTACTTCACGATGGGGATTATGAAAAAACAAAAGAAACTCCTGAAAAACACACACTTCTAATGGCTGATTGGTTAAAAGAAATGGGAAAAACCGACCCCGAAATTTTATCGGCAATTCTTTCCCACAACTTCAGCCATACCGGGCAAAACGCTCCCCAAAATCGATTGGAATGGTCTTTATATTGTTGTGATGAATTGACGGGTCTAATTGTTGCTGTTGTACTGGTTCGACCAGATAAAAAACTTTCTTCGGTTAGTGTTGAATCAATAATGAATAAATGGAATCAAAAAAGCTTTGCGGCGGGAGTTAAAAGAGAACAAATTGAAAAATGTGAAGAAAAACTGGGAATTCCTCTGCCTGAATTTATCGGCATCTCGCTTTTTGCAATGCAGGAAATTCATCAAGAATTGGGGTTATAATAGGATAATGTTGGATATTAAATTTATCAGAGAAAATACGGAAAAAGTTAAAAAGGCAACCACCGCAAAACAGCTTGACCCTAAATTGGTTGATAAACTCCTTGAACTTGATGAAAAGAGAAGAAAATTGATTCTTGAAGTTGAAGTGCTTCGGGCAAAGCGAAATAAAATTGCCGAGGCGAAAAAGGCATCCGAGGAAGGCAGGGAAATTAAAGAGGAACTTAAAGTCAAAGAACCGAAATTAAAAAAGGTCGATGAAGATTATAAAAAAACACTTTTCGAAATTCCCAACCCTCCGGCGCCAGATGTTAAAGAAGGCAAGAATGATACTGAAAACGAGGTTGTAAGAAAGCACGGAATGCCTAAAAAGTTTGGCTTCAAAGTCAAAGATCATTTAGAGCTTGGCGAGGCTTTGGGAATTATTGATGTTGAACGTGCGGCAAAGGTTTCGGGGGCTAGATTTGGATATCTTAAGGGAGATGCCGTGCTTTTGGAAATGGCTCTGATTAATTTTGCTTTCGAAACACTTCTCAAGGAAGGTTTTACTCCTGTTATTCCGCCGGTTTTAATAAAGACCGAATCGATGAAAGGGATGGGGTATATGGAGCACAGCGGGGATGAACAGATGTATATTTTTGATAAAGACGATTTGGTTTTGGTTGGAACTTCGGAACAATCTATTGGGCCAATGCATATGGGCGAGGTTTTAGATGCCGCAAAACTTCCATTAAGATATATGGGCTTTTCCACTTGTTTTAGACGCGAGGCCGGGACTTACGGAAAAGATACCAGAGGAATTTTAAGAGTTCACCAGTTTGATAAGGTTGAAATGTTTTCTTACACCTTACCGGAAGATTCAGATAAAGAGCATGAATTTTTACTCTCTCTTGAAGAGAAGTTTTTACAAGCCTTAGAAATCCCCTATCAAGTCATAAAAATGTGTTCGGGGGATTTAGGCGCCCCGGCTGCCAGAAAATATGATTTGGAAGCCTGGATTCCCAGCCAGGATAAGTATAGAGAATTGACTTCAGCCTCGACTTGTACAGATTTTCAGGCGAGAAGGTTAAATATAAAATATCAAGACGGGGAAAGAATTGATTATTTACACATGCTTAATGGAACCGCTTTTGCCATTGGTCGCACAATTATTGCGATATTGGAGAATTTTCAAGAAAAAG
>CAYITS010000039.1:0-6253 GCA_964366385.1 uncultured Gammaproteobacteria bacterium | reverse complement strand
AAGGAAGTGGTAAAGATACCCGCCTTCCGGATTTAAAGATAAGTGTTTGGAATAACGTTAATGATTTTGTCTATCCGGGGGATACCGTTCTTGCGGCAATCACGGTTGCCAACCAAAGTCCATATCCCGCCCGGGACGTAAGAGTTGTTGGCAGCCTTTCTAATGATCACCCAATGCCGCCAATTCCGATGAATTGGAAATTGGGGGACTTAAAACCGGGAGAAAGAGTAAAAATTGAGTTTAAGATTGGACTTATAGAGAAGCTTCCGGAAGGAGCTTATCATCTGTCGGCCGAAGCCAAAGGAAAGAGTGAAACCGGAGATGAGTCGGGTTCCGGTGTCGTCACCAGCGACTTTTTGTTGAGATTAAGGGGGTTGGTGGAAAAACTGATACCTATTGTGCTGGCAGAAGAAGGTCGAATTTCCTCTTCTGGTCAGATTTTGGGAGCTGAGACTGGAAATTCCCCAATTGACATAAGAAGATTTTTACCATATATTCTCGCTATCTCCGGTCTTGCCCTGGTTCTCATTCCCGCCCTGAGAAGAAAGTTACAAAAAGAGGAACATGACGAGCAAAACTAAAATACTTTTAATATTTGCAATCTCGTTTTTACTGCTTGGTTTTTATTCAAAAACCTCTTTTGGCCGCTGGGCCGATTTCGATACCGGAGGAATTTTTTTTCAGACACCACCGACTCCTCCAGCCCCGCCGATTAAACCCGAGCCGCCGACTCCTCCAGCCCCACCGGTAATTACCCCGACGCCATTGCCAACACCTACCTCGACTCCAACACCAACTCCAACGCCGACCCCTGCGACTCCAACCGAGGAATCAAATCAGGGTACTGGCGGTGCTCCTTTTCAATTAGGCGGACCTCCTCCACCTCCCCCGGTAACCGGGCAGGTCCTGGGAGCAAGCGTTCTCGGTGCCACCGGATCCTTCGAAGAAAATCTTTTTTACCTGATATTTACCCTTGGCGCGACCTTAGCCTCATTGGGTATAATGAAATATGCCCCGGCCAGAATTAAGAAATAAGCTTCTAATATTCACCGGTATCTTTTTAATGTTTGTATTTGCTTCTTGGCGAATTTATCAAGCCAGGATTCTTTCTTTTACTAAGGTTTATCCTACGGAAGTCAGTCAAGAATCAAAAGTGGCCAGGGTAATAATTCCCTCTTTAAAGATAGATCTTCCAGTAGAAGAGGGGAAAATTGAAAGAGGGGTTTGGAGTATTTCTCAAAGAGGGGCAAGTCATCTTGTTTTATCCAAAAATCCCGGGGATGGAGGAAATATTGTTGTCTACGGACATAATAAGAGGACAATTTTTGGACCGATTTTATGGGTCAAAAAAGGCGAGAAAATAACTCTTATAGATAAAGACGATAAAGAATTTAATTATCAGGTTGTTGAAACAAAAACCGTCAGTCCCGACCAAATCGAGTACGTTCTTCCTAAAAACGAAGAAATTTTAACTCTTTATACCTGCACCGGCTTTGCTGATTCCAAAAGATTTATAGTAGTGGCAAAATACCTGCGCGATTAGTTGCGCGATTAATTGCGCGATCAACCTTATTGATTCTCCAGCCCGGTCGCGCTAAGATTTAAGGGATGAAATTTGCCCACAGAATTGCCCATCTTATTATTCCCAGGGAGTCTAATAATCAGAAGGCTAAGCTTCTTCATCCTTCGGGAATTTCAGTTTTGGCAATATTATTAATAGTTTTTCAGCTTGTTTTAACTTATATCCCGCGCGTTGGACCCAGCATTTTAGGTTATGCCGCCAATATCTCTCCCGATGAAGTGATAAGATTAACCAACGAAAAAAGGACCCAAGCCGGGCTGCTGCCTTTGCAGGAAAATCCGGCTCTCTCTCAGGCGGCGCAAGCTAAGGGGGCGGATATGTTGAACCGTGATTATTGGGCGCACCTTGCCCCCGATGGCACCCAACCCTGGAAGTTTTTTACCGATTTTGGTTATAAATACCGCTATGCGGGGGAAAATTTGGCTAGGGATTTTTCGAACCCTTCAAGCGCGGTTGATGCTTGGATGGCGTCTCCTACGCACAAAGAAAATCTTCTTTCCCCCAAGTATAAAGAAATAGGGATTGCCGTTATCGAAGGCGACCTGGCCGGTGTAGACACAACCATCATTGTTCAGTTTTTAGGATCTAAATACGCAGACACAGTGCCTTCAGTGCCGCTGGCTAAGGTCCGGCCTGCGGCTGTTTCTTTACCGCCCGTTTCCCCCGCACCGGCAGTTGTTAAAAGCAATGTTCTGATTTCACCCTTTAATACCACCAAAAGTCTCTCGCTTTCTATAGTCGGAATACTGTTGGCGGTGTTGGTTGTTGACGGCGTTTTGGTTTCAAAGAGGAGAATTGTGCGGATTGGGGGAAGAACCTTTGCCCATGTTTCATTTTTGGGTATGATAATTGCAATTGCCTTAATATTAAAAGCGGGGCAAATTATTTGATGGCTAATGGCTAAGGGTTAAAGATTAATTATGAACAACAAAATATACAAATCGGTTGAAGAATTGCCTGTTTGGTTAAAATCGTACCAACTTACTTTGAAAATCTATAATTTGACCAAAAGTTTTCCAAAGGATGAAATGTATGCTTTAACTTCACAATTAAGAAGATCCGGTAGTTCAATAGGGGCAAATATTACGGAAGGTTATGCCAGGAACTCAACTAAAGAGCTACTGCAATTTCTTTATAATGCCAGGGGTTCTTCTGCGGAGACACTATATCATTTAAAACTGGCTTTAGATCTGAAGTATCTTAAAAAGAGTGACTATGAAAACCTTAAAGAGGGTTACAATGAGATAGGGAAACAGTTAAATGGCTGGATTTCCAGTCTTAGAAAGAGATTAATCATTAAACATTAATCTTTAGCCATTAATATGCGAAGCATATTTAGACACTTACCGCATTATCTGACTCTTTTTGGAATTCTTTTTGCCGGACTTTTGGGAATTTTTATCTTTTCCTATGACCGGGTGTCTCAGGTGATAATATCCATTGCCGTTGCCGTTGCTTATGTTGCTTGGGGTGTGGTTCACCACACGCTGCACAAGGATTTTCACTTGGCGGTTGTGGTAGAATATTTGCTTGTTGCCGGTTTGGGCCTGGTGGTCGTGTTTTCTTTAATATTCAGGTCGTGATGTATAATATGATAATGAAAAAAGTTACCAAAGCAGTTATACCCGCGGCAGGATTCGGGACGAGATTTCTTCCTCAAACCAAGGCTATGCCCAAAGAGATGCTGCCCATTGTCGATAAACCCGTAATTCAGTATGTGGTTGAGGAATTGGTCGAGGCCGGAATAAAAGATATCATTATTGTTACGGGCTATCACAAAAGGCTGGTTGAAGATCACTTTGATGCTCCCAACTTAGATTTAATCGGGAATTTGGAGAATGGCGGGAAGAAGAAAGAACCTCTTTTGACTGAGCTTAAAAGTATTGCCGAGATGGCCAATTTTGTTTATGTTCGGCAGAAAGGACCCTATGGTAACGGCACACCACTTTTAAATGTCCGACACCTGATTGGTAACGAGCCCTTTATCTATACCTGGGGAGATGATTTTATAGTTGCCCGGCCATCAAGATTCAAACAGCTGATTGCTGCCTATAAAAAATATGGCTGTAGTTGTTTAGGCAGTATTAAAGTTTTAAATGATTCTTATTATGATAAATACGGTTTTGCCGCCGGCAAAGAAATCGAACCCGGGATAATCGATGCCAAAACAATTGTCGAAAAACCGGGAAAAGAGAATGCCCCTTCGGATTTAGCCAATGTTTCCGGTTTTTTATTTACGCCTGACATTTTTAAATTTTTGGATAAAACTTTGGCCCAACTGAAAAAAGGAGAGGAGCTTTATTATAATCGTGCCCTAAAGCTTATGCTGGCAGCAGGTAAGCGGATTTTAGCTGTGGAAATTAAGGGAGGAAAATACTATGACACTGGCAACAAACTTGAATACTTAAAGACAGTTGTTGAATTTGCTTTAAAACACAAAGATTTAAACGGAGAATTTAGAGAGTATCTTAAGGGGTTGAAATTGTAATGGGTACGGGAAATGAGCATTTTAACAGTCCTTCCAAAGGAGAACTTTCCAGAGACGGTGTCATAAAAGAGATTTCCGGTTTTGTCGGTGAAGATCCGGACAGTTTCTACAGACTGGTGATCGGAACGGACTCGCAAACAAAAAGCACGAAAGGCAGCGCCGAGATAGATTTCGTCACGGCAATAGTGGTGCATAGGAGGGGAAAAGGAGCCAGATATTTCTGGAGGAAAGAAAAAAAATACAAAATCCCGGTTTTAAGGGATAAAATCTACACCGAAACGCAGATGTCTCTTGAGACAGCTCAGGAATTTGTACCTCTTTTAAGGCGGGCCGTTTCTCCTGCGAAGTATGATTTGGAAATCCATATTGACGTAGGTTCTTTGGGGCCAACCCGGGACATGATAAAAGAAGTTGTGGGGATGGTCACCGGCAACGGTTATGTTGCCAGAACCAAACCGGAGGCTTGGGGAGCATCATCGGTTGCGGACAAGCACACCTAAGAAAGGAAATTCAACACTTTTCTCAGATAGTCAGGTATTTGGGTCAAGGCTGTGTTTATGGCCTTGTGAACCATAGATTGATCAATTTTTTAGTTGGGCCAAATCCTCTTCCAGAAGCTTAACTTTCCTTAATATTAATTCTCTGTCGATTCTAGGCATAAGTTGAAATCCTTTCTTTGACAAAGTCGGCTTCTCTTTTAAGATATGGTAAATAATCGGAATATTTATGAAATGCCCGATAAATTAAATTTTCATAATCTTCATTGGTTCCGGCTAAAAGTTTGCTTTTTTTGGCTACGGCAAAAAGAAGCAAGGGATTGGCGTGAGTTATATCAACCAAATCAACACCATTGGTTTTTAGATAGTTGGTAAGATCGGCAGTTAATGCCAATAAATCAAAATTACTTGAGTCGTTTTTACGCACGATGGCAATATCGGTGTCGCTTTTGGCATGGATTTTACCCGTGACTTGCGACCCGTGCATTAAAATCAGGGACAGTTTATGTTTTTTACGAATTTCTTCTAAAGTCATACTCCAATTATAGCATGGAGCATCCTCAGTTGCGGACAAGCACACCTAAAGATATACTAGATCATACTTTATGAAAGCAATTGTGCCTATCGGCGGAAGAGGAACGAGGATGCAGCCTATTACTTTCTCCACGAACAAACATTTTGTTCCTGTAGCTAATAAACCCCTAATATATTATCCGTTGGAAACGATTGCCGAGGCTGGGATCAAAGAGGTTGCAATTACTTATAACCCGGGTTGGCTTGATATGGCCAAGAAGTTTATCGGAGACGGAAGTAAATGGGGGTTAAATGTAACCTATGTATTACAGGAAAAACCTGCCGGCCTTGCCAATATTTTTCAGGTCTGTGAAGACTATTTGAAAGGAGAATCTTTCCTTCTTCATTTGGGAGACAATATTTTTGTAGACGGAATTGAAAACTTGGTAAAGCATTTTGAAAAAAGCAAACCTAATGGTCTGGTGGCCATGGTTCATAGTAAGGATAACACCCGTTTAGGAGTTCCGTATTTTGACGAAAAAGGGAAGTTGGTTAGGTATGTGGAAAAGCCGTCAAATCCTCCACACGATTTTGCCATCCCGGGAATATATTTTTTTGATAATAACGTTTTTAAATGTTTTGAGGGTAGAGATGCAATTAAATCATCAGAGAGAGGTGAATATGAAATCAGTTCTCCGTTCCAGTGGCTTATAGATAATGGATACCGGGTTGAGGTACTGGAATATAAAGGAAAGTGGCTGGATCCTGGTAAGTTTGATGATTGGATGAGTTCTAATGCTTATCTTTTAGAAAAAAGAACAAAGGGTATTAATCAAAGTAATTTTGGGAGCGATGTTACTTTAGTTGGTAAGGTTGATATAGGAAAGGGTTGTAAAATCAAAGATACGGAAATTATTGGACCAACATCTTTGGGAAATGGCGTTGAAATAATATCTTCCAAAATTGGACCAAATGTTTCTATTAGCGATGACTGTTTAATTGAAAAAACCGAAATAGAAAACTCTATTCTTATGTCAAATGTTAAGATTAGGAGTATTACAGGGAAGATTAAAGACAGTATGATTGGTACAGGAACGGAGATTGAAAAAAATAATAATTACCACACGTTTCTTGTAGGAGATAAATGTCAAATTAAATTATAATGAAACTATT
>CAYITS010000038.1:0-6313 GCA_964366385.1 uncultured Gammaproteobacteria bacterium | reverse complement strand
AGGCTCTCAAAAAAGCTTACAGTGACACAACTGCCGAATGGAGATTGTTAAGAGACGACGCAAACTACCTAATTGATTATTCTGCCTTGATTGACTAATTTGGGTTTTTTAGTACACTCGAAAACAACGTGGGTAAACGGTTTGCCTTTTTCAAAGGAAAATGTTTTACAATCAAATTCCTTTTGTTCCAACAATTCTAACCATTCATTTTTATTACGAAAATGTACATCTTTCTCAAATAATTTACCTTCAAAAAGAATCGGAACTACAAAATGATCTGTTAACCAACTTATGAAATATTTAAGGCTAAGTTTTACGTCAACTTCGACAATAATCAGCCTTCCTCTCTTTTCAATTGCATTGAAACAACTATCAATCAATTTTTTCTGATCTTTGTATGACTTGAGGTGGTGCAATAAATGAAAAAGAACAATGGTATCACAACTGGGTAGTCGTATTTTAAGTACGTTGCCCTGTTTAAAGTTAACATTTTTTAACCCCCGATCCGCTTGTTTGACTCTTTTTCCATCCAATTCAAATCCTAATATCTTTCTTTTGCCGGAAGACAGCGCTAGAAAATTGGTAAATATTCCTTCGCCACAACCCAAATCAACAATAAAACCCTTTTTAGAAATGATTTTTTCTACCTCAAAAAAAGGGGCATCCCAAAAACGAATTTTTGAAAACCATTTCTTCCAACCAATATCTGCGTAAAGCAAAATTACCTTATCAATATTAGTCTCTCTTTTCCTCATTTTCCCAATTTTAATTTATGCTAGCATAAATTACCACCGTTACCTTAGATTGTGTTAACATTCCAAAAGAACTGATTATGGAAAAACAAAATAAATATTATCCGAGTATCACCATAGCCATACCTGCATATAACGAAGAGGAAAACTTGGGGTGGGTTATAAATAACACCTTAGAAACACTTCCGAAATATTTTAATGATTTTGAAATCATTGTTGTTGATGACGGAAGCACGGACAAAACAGGCAGTATCGCCGATGAATTTGCCAAAAAAAATAAAACCGTAAAAGTTATCCATCAAAGAAACGGCGGTTATAATCGGGCAATGTTGACAGGAATCAAAAGTGCCTCTAAAGAATTTATCGCCTATATGCCTGCCGACGGACAATTTTTAGTTGAAGATATGAGGCATTGTTTTGAAGTGATGCAAAAAAACGATATGATTTTGGGCTACCGGGGGGGCCGGCCCGACTACAATTTTAAAAGGATAGTTTTTTCTTACGGGTATCTTCTTATCTTGTCGTTTCTTTTCAACATCAAATATATGGATGTCGGTTGGGTAATAATCTGGAGGACAGCTAAGATTCAAAAGATTAAGCTTACTTCATCAAGCGGAATTTTTTTGTTAACCGAATCTTTGGTGAGATTTCAACAGAAAAAATACAGAGTCGTGGATGCGCCTTCTTACTATCACCCGCGAAAATCAGGCGAGGCAAAAAACGTAAAATTCAAAGTTGTGTTTCAAACACTTCTTTCTGCCATTAAATTATGGAGATCGGAAGAGTTCGGGAAATGAGTTTGGCTTAATTAACGATTTTTAATGATATTTAAGATCCTGTCATGAAGAATTCCGTTTGTTATTACGGCCCTCGGGTTGAAAATGTCCCAAGCTTCACCTTCTGGAGTTGTAATAACACCACCTGCTTTTTGAACAATTAAACTCGCTGCAGCTAAATCCCAGGGTTTTAGTCCAGGATTAAGATAGGCATCTATCCGGCCATCAGCTAAACTGGCAATATCCGAAACCGCACTTCCCATGGATTTGATCTGCCGTACATGAGGGGCAATCTCTCCAAGCCAATGGATCATAACTTCCCTCTCTTTTACATTCGTAACCCAGTCACAAACAAAAGAAGATTCCTTCAAATTATCAACTTTCGAAACACAAATCGGTTTATCATTTAAAAAAGGTTGCTCAACGTCTTCCTGCGCCCAATAAGTTTCCTTAGTCGCAGGAACATAGACAATCCCCACTTTCGAAACCCCCTTACTCACCATGGCCGCTGAAACCGCAAAGTTAGGATGTCCCCTTGAATAATTTACGGTTCCATCCAGGGGATCTATAACCCAAAGATTTTCCAGATTCTTAAATTCAGAATAATCCTGAGGAGCAGTTTCTTCGGTAAGAAGAAGGGTGTGTGGATATCTTGCAAGAACCGCCTTCCTTAAAAACTGATCTACGGTAAGATCTGCTTTGGTAACAATATCTAAATCCCCTTTTCCAAAAGATTCCAAATTTGAATTCTTAAAATTATTCATTAGAATAGCTCCAGCCTGATGTAAAAGCTCAATTATGTACAACTTAGCATCGGTAAGGTCGATTGATCCTGCCTTCCCGTTATTTAATTTACTTTTGTTCATATTTGGGAAATAAGTATGACTTAATTACTAAAATACCTCTCTAATTTTGCTTTTTGGATCACCCTTTAAAAATGCAAGGAAGTGAAGAGTCTCTAAACGATAGGAAGCAGCATCCATCTTTCGTCTTTCAATAAATTGTGCTCTCACTTTTCCAAACATTTCGTTTTTCTGTTGGGTTTCAGGATATCTGAAAGGTATCTCTACACTAACTACTTTTTTACCATTATATAAAGCCTCGATGATTGGAAAATAATGACCGCCGGAATATTTTTCTGGATTGGTCTCGGCACCAATTCGACTCTTAATTGAACCGACAACTTCATATTCTTTAAGAAATAAAGAAACAATTTCCGGATCATTTTTAAAAACAACTGGTCCAAAAAACCAATCGAAACTCTGGTCTTTTGTCATAAGTCCTGCTTTTCGCATCAACCAATCATAGGTCTTGTTCACACGAAGTTCCGATTCTCTCATATATCGAGGGTAGGTTTCTTCAAAAAGAACCGGATCCCTTTTGGGAATAACAATTTCCGCTTGACCTTCCAATATTGGTTTCGAAATTTCCGTAAGGAAATCAATCAGCAAAACTTTCTCGGGCTGAACGTAAACAATAACCTCCTTGCCGGGAATCTGGATTGCGCGTTCAAAAGCATTTCTTCTCTGATAACCTCTGTCCGAAGAACTGGAATCAATAAGTATTAATTCTTCCCCTATAAAGCTTTCAAGTTTTTTTAGAAAGTCGGCAGAACTTCCTCCGTCGCTTGCGACCACTTTCACTCCCAGACCCAAAGCTTTATCCAGCATCTCAAGAGCCAAATCTCCTCGAATGCCATCTGTATCATTAACATTCCTTTGTTCACCTTCTGGCAAAACAGAATATCCCTTATAAAGAAAATTCGTGACCACAACGATTTGACCTGCATGAGATATCTTTTCTTTATTTACATCTCTTGTTGTTGACTCTGACTTACCAACTTCATCTTCCACGATGAATATTATACACCCTCATTGACTTTTGAGGCTGGGGAAGAGATAATAATTTCGTTTACAAATATGGCCATAAAAGTCTTGCATTTAAAACCCGAGTTTGCTGATTTCCGCGGAGCAATAACACGAATTATTAACGAACCGAAGGTAAAAATTCAGGCGGTTCTTCTTTTAACCCACAAAAAGGGTACCGTCCGCGGAAACCACTATCACAAAAAAGACTGCCATTGGGTTTATTGTCTCAGCGGCAAGTTTAGATATTATGAAAAAGATATCAGAAAGAAAAATGCCAAGGCCTCGTTTGTGATTTTAAAACCAGGAGATTTGGTTCTCTCCCAACCTCATATCGCCCACGCAATGGAGGCTATGGAAGATACGGTGTTTCTGGCAATTACTACCGAAAAAAGACAACAAAAACACTACGAAAAGGACACTGTAAGACTAGATATTGTTGGTAAAAAAGCATGAGAGATTATGTCAAAATTTTCTCCTGCCGGATTTGCAAAAATAAAAATTTAAAAAAAGTTCTGGACCTGGGTTCGACTCCTCCGGCCAATTCTTTTCTAAAGAAATCTGATCTAAAGCTGGAGGAGCCTTTCTTTCCCCTACAACTATATTTTTGCAAAAATTGTGGTCTACTCCAATTGGGACACGTTGTTTCACCGGAACTCCTTTTTAGAAAATATCTTTATGTTTCCTCCACTTCCCCTGTTTTTATAAAACATTTTGAAGAGTACGCCCAAAGCGTGTTTAAAAAATTCCGACTCAATAAAAACTCATTTGTCATTGATATCGGCAGCAACGACGGCATACTTCTTCGCCCATTTAAAAAGTTGGGTATGAAAGTTTTGGGGGTTGATCCGGCCGAAGATATTGCCAAGAAAGCTGTCAAAGAAGGTATCCGAACGCTGCCTCGTTTTTTCGACCAAAAAGCAGCAAAAGAAATTTCACAAAAATACGGAAGGGCGGACATTATAACCGCCAACAATGTTTTTGCTCATGTCAACAATTCGGATGAATTGACTGAAGCAGTAAAAATGCTGTTAAAGCCAAATGGAATTTTTATAATCGAGGTTCCTTACTTGGTTGATTTTTTGGAAAAAAACCTTTTTGATTTGGTCTACCACGAACACCTTTCCTACTTGTCAATAAACCCTCTGAAATTTTTCTTTAATAAACACGGAATGGAAATTTTTGACGTAGTTAAAGTTTCTTCCCATGGAGGTTCAATTAGAGTTTTTGTTAAAAACAAAGACGGGAAACATAAGATTATGCCATCGGTCAAAAACTTTATAAAAGAAGAAATAAACAAGAAACTCAATAAAGAAAAGACTTATCTGGATTTTGCCGACAAGATTAAAGAAAATAAAGAAAAACTTCTGAAACTATTAAAAGACATCAAAGCCCAAGGAAAAAGAATTGCGGGTTATGGCGCTCCCGCAAAGGGGAATACCCTTCTTAATTATTTCGGGATTGATTCTAAAATTTTGGATTATATAGTTGACGACAGTCCTTTAAAACAAAGGCTTTATACTCCGGGAACTCATATTCCCGTTGTTTCTTCCCAAACACTTAACAAGGGGCCAAGGCCTGATTATATCTTCATCCTTGCCTGGAACTTCGCCCAACCAATTATGGACAAAGTATCTACTTTCAGCGAACAAGGCGGTAAATTTATTGTTCCGGTGCCTATTCCAACCGTGGTTCAGGACAAAAGATTTGTATCTAAATCCATCGTTGAAGAAGATTTAGAAAGGATAATTCAAGGAATCGGCAAGGACGCTTTAAAATTGTCCGGAAAAACTCTTTTAATTTCAGGAGGTTCGGGTTTTTTGGGAAGCTATATCAATCAAACAATAAACTTGCTAAACCAAAAAGTCTTAAAGAAAAAATGCAAAGTTATCTCAATTGACAACTACATAACAGGAAGTAAAAAAAAGAACTTCTTGGGCCCCATCAATAACAAGTACTTCGAGTTCATCTCCCAAGACGTTAGAATTCCTATGCTCATCAGCCATAAGGTTGATTACGTAATCCATGCCGCGGGATTGGCATCTCCCTATTACTACCAAAAATATCCCCTGGAAACAATTGAAAGCACTATCGTGGGGGCCAAAAATCTTCTGGAAATAGCCAGGACCAAAAACGTAAAAGGGTTTTTGTTCTTCTCTTCCAGTGAAATTTATGGCGATCCCGACCCGAAACATGTTCCGACCCCGGAAACATACGCAGGCCATGTCTCATCCGTTGGGCCAAGAGCTTGTTATGACGAGTCTAAGCGACTGGGCGAAACATTAAGTCTTATTTATTGTCAACAGTTCGGCGTCCCTATTAAAATCGTACGACCCTTTAATGTTTACGGGCCGGGAATGAGGCCAAATGATTACAGAGTTATCCCGACATTTCTCTACCGCGGTTTAAAGGAAGAGGTTTTGCCTGTCCACGACAAGGGATTGCAAACAAGAACTTTTTGCTATATCACAGATGCCGTAACCGGCTTTCTAAAGGTTCTGTTGTCGGGAAATCCGGGTGAAGTATACAATGTCGGAAACAATAAACCGGAAATTACAATGTACGAATTGGCAGAAGCAATCGTAAAATTATTACACAATAAGGCCACTATCAAAAGAATTTCCTATCCTTCTTCTTATCCTGCGGGGGAACCTCAAAGACGCTGTCCCGACTTGACAAAAATAACCAGGCATTTAGGCTTTATACCCCAAATCGGTCTGGAAGCCGGCCTCAAAAGATCGATTGATTGGTTTAGATCAGAATACAAACTCTATCATGATTAATTTAGCCCTTATCGGAGCCGGGAAGTGGGGAAAAAAGTATTTAGATTCCTGTAAAAACCTTCCCGGAATTAAAATCGGCGATATCTGTACCCGAGAGACCGATATCCGCCCCTTCCTGAAGAAAAAAGATATTTCCG
>CAYITS010000037.1:0-6437 GCA_964366385.1 uncultured Gammaproteobacteria bacterium | reverse complement strand
TGGGAGTTTCTGTCGGTGTAGGTTGGGCGCTGGGAGAAGCCGTCATGACGGGTGTCGGTGAAGGAGACAGTATCGGAATCGGAACCGGTTTTTTGGAAAGAACCTCCATATTTGAAGCATCCGAAACAATCAATATTCTGTCCGCCTTATTGTATTTTCCGGCGGCAAAAACTCTTCTTCCCACAAGCTCCTCCAAATCAAAATACTCCGGAACATCTAAAGTTATTGCTTCCGAAGAGGTCGTTACCAGATAATACTTTCCCGTAATATCGCTAAACTGCAGAGTTCCGGTGAAGGCCGTCTCTCTCCAAACTTCAGGGATTGGGGCTGGGATAGGTTCCGTTATTAAGGCAGGGTCCACTTGTCCTAAACCAAAAGCAACGGTAACAACTACCAATGAAATTGCAATCGCGGTCAGGGGTTTTACCCTGAAGCGAAATTCCATTCCTTCATTGCCGATTACTTTATTCCACCACCTTTTCAAATAGGTAACCGGGTTTGTTACTTTAACATCAAGCAACGGAGGATCTTGCTCGGGAACAGAATTTTCGGGCATATACAATTATATTAGTGATTATTGGAATTATTCGCAATAGCTAGTAGAATAATAACCAATGCCACAAAATCTTGTAGAAGAAGCCGAAGCCTCGGACCACAGAAGGATTGGAAAAGATTTGGATCTTTTCGTCTTTTCCGATCTGGTAGGAAAGGGCCTTCCCCTTTTAACCGGAAAGGGAGCAACCATAAGAAGGGAACTTGAAAGGTTTGTTGTCGATGAAGAGATTAAAAGAGGCTATAAACACGTATCAACTCCGGTTCTGGCCAAAACCGACCTTTATAAAAAATCGGGGCATTACCCGTATTATAAAGACACAATGTACCCTCCGATGAAAATAGATGAAGAGGAGTTGATTTTAAGACCCATGACTTGCCCCCACCACTTTATGCTGTATAAATCACGACCGCATAGCTACAAAGAATTGCCTTTAAGAATCGCCGAAATTTCGCCCCAATTCAGATATGAAAAAAGCGGGGAATTGACCGGCCTGATGAGGGTTAGAACTTTTTGTTTGGCCGATGCCCATATAATTGCCAAGAAAGAGCAAGCAAAAGAAGTCATCAAGGAAGTACTGGACTTGATTGATTTTATTAATTCTAAGTTGGGTCTTATCAAGGGTAAAGACTACAGATACAGACTGTCGCTGGGAGACAGAAAAGACGAAAAGAAATATTTCAAAGACGATAAAGCTTGGGGTTTTGCCGAAGGGGTGTTAAGAAGCGTTCTGAAAGAAACTCAAGCACCCTATTTTGAAGCAGAAAACGAAGCCGCTTTCTACGGACCAAAAATAGATATTCAATTTAAAAAAATATCCGGAAAAGAAGAGACGGCTTTTACCGTGCAATACGACTTTGTGATGCCAAAAAGGTTTGACCTGACATTTATAAACGAAAAGGGGCGGGAAGAAGAACCAATTGTCATCCATCGCTCTTCAATCGGAGCCTTTGAGCGAACAATGGCTTTTTTGATAGAAAAATATAAAGGTAATTTTCCGACCTGGCTGACGCCGGTCCAGGTTAAGGTATTGCCGATTACAGAGAGAAACATTGCTTACGGCACTGAAGTACTGAAGAAATTAAAAACTGAAGGACTGAGGGTTGAACTTGATGACAGAAACGAGACTTTACAGGCAAAAATTCGTGACGCCCAGCTCGAGAAGGTATCATACATGTTGATTGTTGGGGACAGGGAAGAAAAAACCAAGGCAGTAGCCGTACGCAAGAGGTCGGGAGAGGATTTGGGAAGTATGAATTTGGGGAATTTCATCAAAGCTTTACAAAAAGAGATTGATGAAAAAACTATTAACTGATATAATCAGACCCAACTTAAGTTAAAATTGAGAAAAAGTAATCTATTTTGGCGAATTAACGAAGATATCCGCAGCCCGGAAATAAGGGTCATCGGGTCAGACGGAAAACAATTGGGAATATTGAGGACTTCCGAGGCAATATCCAAAGCCAGAGAAGAAAATCTGACGCTGGTTGAAGTTGCCCCCAAGGCTAGTCCGCCGGTTGCCAAAATCGTCGAGTTTGGAAAATTCAGATACAGGGAAGAAAAAAAGTTAAAACAGCAGCAAAAAAAAGCCAAATCGGGGGAATTGAAGGAAATTAGGTTTTCGCCTTTTATAGCCGAGAAAGATTATGAAACCCGATTTAATCGGGTCAGGGAATTTTTAAAGAACAAAAACAAAGTCAAAGTCGTGGTTGTATTCATGGGTAGACAAATGGGGAGTAAAGACTTTGGCTATGGACTAATCAGACGAATTATTCAGGACCTTGGGGACGGTATCGCTATCGACATGGAACCTAAATTCTTGGGAAGACATTTGGTAACCATTATCTCACCGGTACTTAAGAAATATGCCAAAAATGAAGACTCGTAAATCTTTAATAAAACGATTTAAAATAACCAAGACCGGTAAAATCTTGAGACGCCGGGCGTCAAGACGTCACTTAAAAGCAAATAAGTCTAAAAAGAGATTGAGAAATCTTAAAAGGACAAAGGAGCTAACGGGGTTTTATGCCAGGAAAATTCATAAAGCAACCGGAAAATAATTCGACACGGATACAAGGATTAACACGAATGACACAAACTGGTGTCGCAAAGATATGAGCAGAGTAAAATCAATAGCCCAAAGAAGGCACAGAAAAATATTAAAACAGGCAAAGGGCTTCAAACAGGCCAGAAGAAAACGTGTGAAAGTCGCTAAAGAATCCATTCTTCACGCCGGCCAGTATGCCTATATAGGCAGGCGCTTGCGAAAAAGGGATTTGCGGGCGCTTTGGATAACCAGATTGTCGGCGGCCGCAAAAGCAAGAGGACTCTCCTACAGCAAATTTATAGCCGCCCTCAAAAAAGAAAAAATTGAGATTGACAGAAAGATTCTTTCCGACCTAGCCGCAACCGACCCCACAACTTTTGACAAAATAGTCAGTGAGATCAAATAAATGCAAGAGAGAGATCTGCGGGAAGAAATAAGCAATATAAAAAACGAGGCGATTGCTCAAATTATGTCTGCCAAAGATGTGTCGGAGCTTGAAAACATAAAAATCGCTTATCTCGGAAGAAAAGGCAAACTAAATCTTTTAATTAAAGAGCTTAAAAACATTCCCGGGGATGAAAGAAAGCATACCGGAATTCTAATAAACGAAGCAAAAAACACTCTCATCGAGCAAATTGTAAATAAAAAAAACGCTTTTAAGGAATCTGCCAGAAAATGGTTTGACCCCACAATACCCGGGCATAAACCGATAGTTGGCCACCTTCACCTTATAACCCAGGCAATTAGAGAAATTTCAAAAATATTTGAGGATATGGGGTTTGTTAGAGTGCGTTATCCGGAGGTTGAATGGGACTGGTACGCTTTTGGAGCTTTGAATTTTCCGGAAAACCACCCCGCAAGAGACGATTGGGAAACTTTCTTTGTAGACGCGCTTCCCAGCCCCAAATACGGACCTATGATTCTGACTCCGCACACCTCATCGGGTCAAGTAAGGGAAATGTTGATGGTAAAAAATTCTCCAATCAGAATGATTAATATTGCCAAATGTTATCGCCGGCAATCCGATGTTTCCCACGTTCCTATGTTTCATCAATTTGAAGGCATGGTCATTGATAAGGGAATCTCCATGGTTCACCTCAAGGGGACTCTTGATTATTTTGCGCGCAATTTTTTTGGCAGTGAGAGAAAAACAAGACTCAGACCGTCTCATTTCCAGTTTACCGAACCCTCATTTGAAATAGATATCAGCTGTAATGTCTGCAAAGGTAAAGCCCGCCTGCCGAACGGGCAGGGATGCAGACTGTGTAAGGAAGGCTGGTTAGAGCTGGGTGGCGCAGGAATGATACATCCTACAGTCTTAATTAACGGTGATATAGATCCCAATAATTACACCGGTTTTGCTTTTGGCTGGGGGGTTGAAAGAACCTATATGATGAAATCCGGTCTTGAAATACCGGATATTAGGTTGATATATAGTTCCGACCTTCGTATTTTACGTCAATTCTGATCTCTAATATGGATTTATTAATACCGGATAATTGGCTTAGAGAATTTTTAATAACCAAAGCAAGTCCTAAAGAAATTGCAAAATATGTCTCTTTATGCGGCCCCTCTTTTGAAAGAGTAAGCAAAACAAAATACGGTACTGTTTATTCTATTGAAGTAACCACAAATAGAGTTGATTCTGCGTCGGTTTTGGGCATTGCCAGAGAAGCATCCGCAATTCTTCCCAGATTTAAAATAGCCGCTAAATTCGTCGAGCCAAAACCTAAATCAAAACAGAAAACCACAAAATCTGCCGCTTATCTTAAAGCCATCGTCGATCCCAAACTCTGTTTCCGTTTTGCCGCGGTCCTTATTGAGAATGTAAAAATCAGTCAATCACCGTCGGAAATCTCAAAAAAGCTGATCGGATCGGGAATCCGTCCTATAAACAACATTGTCGATATTTCCAACTACATCATGCTCCTTTTCGGCCAGCCGGTTCACACTTTCGATTACGATAAAATCCAAAATGCCAAAATGGTGCTTCGCGCTAGCTTCCCGGGGGAGAAATTAACCACTTTAGACGGAAAAACACATAGACTTCCGGGCGGAGACATTGTTGTTGAAGACGGTTCAAAAAAACTTATCGATTTGGCAGGAATTATGGGCGGAGAAAACTCAATGGTTGACGAAAAAACCGAAAACATTCTTCTTTTTGTCCAGACATATAATCCCGTAAATATCAGAAAAACTTCGATGACGCTTGCCGCCGGAACCCAAGCCTGCATGCTTTTCGAAAAGGGGCTCGATACGGAAATGGTAGAACCGGCAATAAGGTCTGCAATCGATATGTTTGTCAATTTAACCGGAGGTGAGCCGGCGGAAGAAATTTTGGATATTTATCCCCACCCCTTTAAGGTAAAAAGCGTTCACACAAATATCGATTTAATCAATCAAAGAATTGGCGTGGCGCTAAGCAAAGAACAGATTTCAAATACTTTATTACCCTTAGGATTTTATCCGAGATGGTCGGGCAAAAATATCTCGGTTGAGATTCCTTCTTATAGAAAAGATGTTTCGATTCCCGAAGATATTATCGAAGAGGTGGCCCGAATCTATGGCTACCATAACTTACCCGGCAAACTTTTAAGCGGAGAAATTCCTCAAGCTCTAAAAAATCCTCTGTTTGCGTTTGAAGAAAAGATTAAAGATTTTCTCTCCGGTTGGGGTGGAGTAGAGGTTTACACTTCATCGCTCGTCTCTAAAGAAGAAGCCGGCAATAACGCCTTAAAACTCAAAAATCCTTTGGGAAAAGAAGCGGAATACCTCAGAACCTCGCTGATGTCTTCTTTGCTCAGGGCGGCTGAAAAAAATTCGGGAATTACCGAACCTTTCCATCTCTTCGAAATTGCTAATGTCTACTTACCCCAAAAGAACAACTTGCCCCAAGAGCAAATGACCTTAGCGGGAATTTTTGCCGACTACTCATATAAGGCGGCTAAAGGAATTGTCGAGGCTTTGTTGGAAAAACTAAACATCAACTATAAATTCATTCCGGAAGACTTAAGGGGCTTCCTCCCATCACAAAGGCTTTCAATCAAATCGGGGCAAATAGAATTAGGCCAGTTTGGGGTGACAGAATCGGGACCGATTTATTACGAGTTTCCGATGAAAAATTTACAAAATTATTCCGATGATTTTCATTCTTTTAAGCCCGTCCCAAAATTCCCGGCACAAATAGAAGATATTACTTTAACTTTTCCTCCCAAGACCAAAACCGGCGAGGTTGTTCAATCGATTAAATCGGCAGACAAACTTATTTCAAATACAGAACTGACAGATATCTACAAAGACTCATACACATTTAAAGTTTGGTATCAACACCCAAGTAAGACCTTAACGGATAAAGAAGTGGAAGCGATCAGAGAAAAAATCATCAAAGGACTCAAGTCCAAATTCGGGGGAATCCTCAAGAGTGGTTAAGTCTAAAAAGTGGTTTGATCGGATCACCCTTAAAATCCCGATGATTGGTACTTCCCCTGACAGCGATATCAATTGCCGCCAATAAATCAGGATGCTCTTCTTCAAGATTAATAAAAATTTGGTTATCGTCTAAGCCGTTTAAAATTTTTCTTGCCCTGGTTTTTTGACCTCTTGCAATACGTAATTGAGCACGATAATAGCTTTTTAAAACATTTCTTCTTCCCCCCACTAATAAATCACTCGGTATGTGGCCAAGAACCAAAGACGCCTGACTCCTTAATCTATCTGCAGCCCTCTCTGGCATAATCAGCAAGATTATACCATAATATTATCTCGTCAAGGGCTTGGGGAAGGAGTGGGGTTCCAGGGAGAATTGACGCCGATAGTGATGACACGGTCGGATTCTTT
>CAYITS010000036.1:0-6542 GCA_964366385.1 uncultured Gammaproteobacteria bacterium | reverse complement strand
CGTTTTTCGTTAAAGACAATAAACAGTTGACATCCGAACCCACCATATTTTCTCCTTTACCTACTCCTACAACAAGAGGAGACCCCGTTTTTATAGCAATAAGAGTTTTACTGCTTGTTTCGGCTACTAAAAATGCAGATAAGCCGCGTAGTTTTAAAAATGCTTGTCTGACAGCTTCGTGTAGAGAAAGCTTTTTATGATAATAGTAATCTTCTATCAGATGGGCTACTAATTCTGTATCCGTTTCCGAAACAATTTTATGTTTGTCTGCGAGTAGATTTTTAATCTCCTGGTAATTTTCGACTATGCCATTGTGGACTACTGCAATTTTACCCGAACAATCCAAATGGGGATGGGCGTTTGTATCAGTAACACCACCATGAGTTGCCCAACGCGTATGTCCAAAAGCAAAATTACTGCTGGGTAAATTTGTCTTGGCAACACCGATTTTCCCTGCGTGTTTATCAATAACAAATTTTCTGCTTATTTCTATACCTATTCCCCACGAGTCATAACCGCGATACTCAAGCTTTTTAAGCGCCTCAAGAGTTAATTCCGCTGCATTATTTTTATTACCAACATAACCAAATATTCCACACATACTATATGCTTTAATGTTTTTGGAGATTATGGAGAGAATGCTATCGTCCTGTTCTTTGCGTTCACCCTCGCGGATGATTTTTAAAATAGGACTTACGGTTATAATCACCGGCAGGTTTCCGCAGATACTCCCCGCCTAAATATTTTAATTTTGGCGAGGGTCCGATTTCCCTCGACTCCTTTGTCGTTTGGGACCTGCTCCTCGTATTCCCGCCGCGGCGGGACCACACGCTTTTATATTAAACTCAAATTCTCAAACACATCTCCTAAACGTTATTTTACAAGATTACCAGCCTTTTCGTCAACTAATACAGTAACTTTCTTACCAACCAGTCTTAGTGCCGATGCAGGACAAAATTCAGAAATATGATTTATTAATGCTTCGCGAATATAAGAACTTTTACCAATGCCATAAGCAATCAGTAAGATTTGAGAAGCTTCTAATATAGTTCCTATTCCCTGTGTTAATGCCTGATTGGGTGTATCTTGACTTCTTTCTACGATATCTCGGTGTAGAGTTTCATTAGATAGAAGTGCTAAGTGTGTCCGGCTATCAAAAGGAGTGTTTCTTTCATTGAAGCCAATATGTCCTCTGGGATCTATACCCAAAAGAGCCAGGGAAATTCTTTTTGAAACAAGATCATCGTATCGTTTAGCCTCGATATGCGGGTCTTCGGCTATTCCGTTTAATGTATGTATATTGTCAGGATTAATCTTTAAAGGCCCAAAGACATAATTGTTTAAAAATTTTACAAAACTAAATTTTCTCTCTTGAGAATAGGGGTAATATTCATCTAAATGAAAGGCGGTTGTTTGTGAAAAGTCCACCAAGCCCCTGTCTACTGCAGTTGCTAAATTTTCATACACTGGAATCATTGTGTCTCCAGTGGCGTAAGTAATTGAAGCCAAAGGGTTCAATTTAACTAATTCTATAATTTCTTGTGAAGCTGATTTGACCGTTAATTCTTTTGTTGGATAAACCAGTACCTCAGAAATTTCAGGGTGATGAATTTGATGAACTCTTTCCATACTCAGGGTATATTTTAACCCATAATATGTAAATGTTAATATACGCTTTATACAAACGGAAAATATGGATATAATACTGATTGCGGCTGAATTATCGTTTCTAATGGATATTGCATCGCTTAAACACATTCACTTTGTCGGCATTAAAGGGGTGGGAATGACTTCTTTGGCTTTATGCGCCCAGGACTTGGGAATTAAAGTTACGGGAAGCGATGTCGGAGAAATCTTCGTCACCGACGAAATCTTAAAAGACAGGAAAATAAAGTGGAGTGAAGGTTTTTCGGAAATGAATCTGAAGGATAAACCTGATTTGGTGGTGACAACCGGCGCGCACGGGGGTCTTAAAAATCCCGAAGTTGTGGCCGCTAAAAAGTTAAAAATTCCGGTTTTAACCCAAGCCCGGGCATTGGCTTTTTTTAGCAAAGGCAAAGATCTCATCGCGGTTTGCGGCGTCGGCGGAAAAACTACAACTTCAGCCATAATTGCTCATATTTTAGCCCGTTGCGGTTTGCACCCGTCTTATGCGATTGGAGTCGGTAAAATTTATCCTTTAGGTTATTCCGGGAAATATGATAAAAAGGGAAAAATCTTTATTTGCGAAGCCGACGAATTTGTTAATTCTCCCGGAGTCGACAATACTCCCAGATTTTTATTTTTAGATCCCAAAGTCGTGGTAGTTACCAACCTTGAGCACGACCACCCCGATGTTTATCCGACTTTAGCCGATACCAAAAAGGCGTATTTGGCTTTTTTTCAAAAAATTCCCGGAGACGGTCTTTTAGTGGCTAATGCGGATGATAAAAATATTCAAGATCTAATTTATAATTTGCATACCCCAATTGTTAAATACACCACTCCCGCCAATGTCAAAACGCACTTACCCGGGAAATATAATTTAAGAAATATTGCCGCCTCTTTGGCGGTCGCCGAGTATTTGGGTATTCCCAAACAAAAAGCCATTGAGGCAGTCAAGTCATTCAAAGGAACACAGAGAAGGTTTGAAAAAATCGGAGAGACAAAAGATGGAACTATAGTTTACGATGATTATGCGCATCACCCCAGCGAAATTAAGGCGGTTCTTAAGGCCGCAAAAGAACTCTATCCCCAAAGAAGAATTGTGGCCGTTTTCCAGCCCCATACTTATACCAGAACAAAAGTGTTGTTTAATGATTTTGCCAAATCGTTTATTAATTCCGACATCGCCTGCTTGATGGATATTTATGCTTCGGCAAGAGAAAAGCCGGATAAGTCGGTTAGTTCAAAACTGTTAGCCGAGGAGGTCAAGAGATTTAACAAAAATTCCCATTACACAGGCAATCATAAAAACACGATAGAATGGTTAAAAAAGAATCTAAAGGCAAAAGATGTTGTGATCACAATCGGGGCGGGAGATGTTTTTTATATTCACAAAGATCTATTAAACTAAATGCAAAATTTTGAGGAATTTAAAAAGAAGTTTGGCAAGAGATTGCTGGAAGGAGAGATGTTTATTAAACACACAACTCTGGGTATCGGCGGCCCAATCAAGCTTTATTATGAGGTCAGAAACGAGGAAGATCTTGTCAGCTGTGTAAAGTTGGCGAAGAAATTTAAAATACCCTTTGTTCTCATTGGAAGCGGAAGCAATCTATTGGTTAGCGACGCAGGATTTAAGGGGCTGGTGATCAAAAACACTCTGAAGGGTATCAAAGAAAACGGGGGGAAAATAAATGTCAGAACGGGTACTCTTCTTTGGGATTTGGTTGAATTTACGATTGATAGGGGACTGGTCGGTATGCAAAAGATGATCGGAATTCCCGGTACTATTGGCGGGGCAATTTACGGGAATGCCGGGGCTTATGGGCAATCGATCAGCGACTGTTTGCTAAGAATCAGGATTTTCGACGGTAATAAAATATATTGGGATTCTAAGAAAAGCTGTAATTTTGGCTATCGGAATAGTATTTTTAAACGTAAAGATTGGATACTGCTTGAAGCCGAGTTTAAGTTTAATAAGGGAGATAAGAGAAAATTATTAAAAGAGTCTAAAGAAATATTGACAGTCAGAAATAAAAAATACCCTAAAAGCCTGAAATGTCCCGGGTCTTTCTTTCAAAATATTCAAGCCTCCGGACTCACCCAAACTCAATTGAAACAAATACCCAAAGATAAGGTGGTCTACGATAAGATTCCGGCAGGATATTTGCTGGAAGAAATTGATGCTAAGGGGCAAAGCGAAGGCAAAATCAAAGTTGCCGATAATCATGGAAATTTAATCATTAATATCGGGGGAGGAAAAGCTGCCGATTTCTACAAGCTTGTCAAGGAACTAAAGAGTAAAGTGAAAAACAGGTTTGGCATTGAACTGGAACCCGAGGTTCAATTGCTTGGTTTTGACAAAAAATTATGAAATCTATTTTTAAAGAAAAAAAAATTGCCGTAATTGGGTACGGTATTGAAGGGCAAGATGCCGAGAAGTTTTTATTGGGACAGGGCGCAAAAGTTACAATTTTGGATAAAAAATTTGGCGAAAATTATTTGAAAAATTTATTAGATTTTGATGTTATATTTCGTTCCCCCGGGGTTTATAGATATCTTCCGGAAATTATCAAAGCAGAAGAAGAAGGGGTACAAATTTCCAGCGCGATTAAACTATTTTTGCGGCTTTGTCCGGGGAAAATAATCGGTGTCACCGGCACAAAGGGAAAAGGGACGACTGCCACTTTAATCTATCAAATTCTTAAAAAAGCGGGTAAAGATGTTTATTTGGCCGGCAATATAGGGGTTCCTTTTTTACAACTTCTTCCAAAGCTTAACAAAAAAAGCATAGTTATTCTGGAGCTTTCGTCTTTTCAGTTGATTGATCTTGAGATAAGTCCGCATATTGCCGTTGTTCTAAATATAACCCTCGACCACATGGATTGGCATAAGAATCGGGAAGAGTATACAGATGCCAAGAAAAATATAGTCAGATACCAGTCGGCATCAGATTGGGCAATACTTAATGAAGAATATGAGGTCTCAAGAAGTTTTGCGAAGGATACGAAAGCAAAAGTTGTATTTTTCTCAAAAAATAGACTTGAAGACAAATTTAAGAAAAATCTTCTTTTAAGAGGTGAGCATAATTTGGAAAATATTGCGGCCGCGGTTGCCGTTGCTAAGGTTTTAGAAACCGAAGATAAGATAATTTTAGAAGTCTTGTCTAATTTCAAAGGGCTGGAGCATAGGCTCGAGCCGGTCGGTAAAATTGACGGTGTAACTTTTTACAATGATTCTTTTGCAACCGGGCCGCAACCCACAATTGCCGCCATTAAATCATTTACCGAACCAACTACTATTATCTTGGGTGGTTCGGAGAAAGGTTTGGACTATGAAGAATTAGGCAGAGAGATAACTAAAGCCAAAAATATTAAAACGGTGATTATTATCGGTCAGGTTGGCCCTAAAATCATAAAAGGACTTAAAGACGCAAAGTACAGAAGGAGTATTGTTAATTTAAAGACGAGTCCGATGCAGAAAATTGTCGCTTGCGCTTATAGAAATACCCCAAGGGGCGGCGTGGTTCTTCTTTCTCCTGCCGCAGCCTCATTTGATATGTTTGCTGATTACAAAGACCGGGGTAATCAGTTCAAGAAAGCCGTTCTTAGCCTTAAATAATGATGGATACAAGACCAATAGGCATCTTTGATTCAGGACTGGGGGGACTGACTGTAGTTAAGGAAATAATCAAACTTCTGCCCCACGAAAATATTGTTTATCTGGGGGATACCGCCAGGGTTCCGTATGGCACAAGAAGTAACGAGATAATTAAAAAGTTTTCGGAAGAAAATGTTAAATTTCTTTTGGGCAAGAAAGTAAAATGTGTGGTTATTGCCTGCCATACCTCATCGGCCGTTGCGGGAGACTTTCTTAAAAAGAAATTTTCAAATGTTTCTATTTTTGATGTTGTCTCCCCGGTTTTAGAAAGATTGGGAAAAAGCAAAAAGAAAATCGGAGTTATTGGCACCAGGGCAACTATTGGTAGTGGTGTTTATTCTAAATTAAATAAGGTTGTTCAAATGGCCTGTCCATTATTTGTTCCGTTTATTGAGGAAGGGGAAATTAAAGGAGACTTAATAAAAAGTTTAGTTAAAAAATATTTAAAAAACTTAAAAGTAGAAATTCTGGTTTTGGGCTGTACCCATTACCCGATTATTAAAGACGTAATTAAAAAAGTTTTGCTTGATACAGAACTTATAAATCCTGGAATTCTTGTTTCCGGTGTGTTAAAAAATAATCTGGTTAAAAACGATCAAACAAATGATCAAAAAAGAGAGGGGAAAGGAAGTTTCTACGTTACCGATTTAAACGAGAGATTTGTTAAAGTTGCGGAGATGTTTTTGGGAGAAAAGATAAAAGTAATATGTATAACAAATTAAGAGTGGCCGTACTGATGGGAGGAAACAGTCCGGAATATGAAATATCCTTAATTTCGGGAAGAGAGGTTCTTGCCAATTTACCGGGTAAATATATCGGTATTCCGATACTGATTCCCAAAAAAGGCAATGGATGGGTAAACAAACTCCTGAGAGCAAAAGTTGATATTTGTTTTATTGCCATGCACGGCCCTTATGGTGAAGACGGAAAAATTCAGGGCTTGTTGGAAACTTTAGGAATTAAATATACGGGGTCGGGAGTTTTAGCCGGTGCGATAGGGATGGACAAAATTCTTTTTAAAAAAATAATGGAGGCGGAAAGAATTCTGATACCGAAAAAAACTACAAAACTTCCGTGTTTTGTTAAACCCCACAATCAAGGTTCTTCGGTGGGTGCTTCCATCGTCAGAAATAAAACAGAGCTTGCTAGGGCCATAAAACTGGCACAAGGATATTCCGATAAAGTTTTGGTTGAGGAATACTTGGTTGGAAGGGAAGTAACTTGTGCAGTTTTGGGAA
>CAYITS010000035.1:0-6684 GCA_964366385.1 uncultured Gammaproteobacteria bacterium | reverse complement strand
CAGACTGCGGGGTGAATCCGAATGGCGTCACCTTCAATCAACACCGGGTAAAAGGCTTGGATTGAAAGCTTGTGAAGTGTCGGGGCACGGTTTAAGAGAACAGGGTGGTTTTTGGTAATTTCCTCCAAAATATCAAAAATCTCAGGCGGCCTTCTTTCAAGTATGTTTTTGGCACTTTTTACGTTCGGAGCAATACCCCTGACTATCATTTCCCTTAAAACAAAGGGTTTAAACATTTCCAAGGCCATCTCTTTGGGTAAACCGCATTGGGTTAAAGATAACTCCGGACCGACGACGATAACCGACCGACCCGAATAGTCAACTCTTTTACCAAGCAAGTTTTGCCTGAATCTTCCTTGTTTGCCTCTCAACATGTCGGAAAGCGACCTTAAGGGTTGTTTTCCCCGTCCTTTTCTGGTTGCTTTCCTTTGTGATGCATCAATTAAGGAATCCACCGCCTCTTGAAGCATCCTTTTCTCGTTTCGTAAAATTATTTCCGGAGCTCCAAGTCCGATAAGATGCTTTAAACGGTTGTTTCTATTGATTACTCTTCTATAAAGATCGTTAAGATCGCTGGTTGCAAAACGTCCTCCCGAAAGCTGAACCATCGGTCGAAGATCGGGTGGTAAAACCGGCAAAACCCGTAAAATCGTCCAAGACGGATCTATTTTAGAACGCCTCATTCCATTGACCAGTTTTAGCCTTTTGGCAATTTTGACAAAGCGGGCGCTTTCGGATTTCACCCCATCAAGTTCTTTTTTAAGTCGGGCGGAAAGTTCTTCCAGGTTGATTTTCTCAATAACGGAAAGTACGGCATCCGCTCCCATCTTGACAACCAGAAAATCGGAAGCATCATATTCCGAAAGTCGATCAAATTCATCCTCACTTAAAATATCCAGGGTTTTTATGTTTTCTACTAAAGAAATCAAATTGTCAAAAAGTTGAGCCGTTTTTTCAATTGTCGTTCTTTTTTCCTCTCCCAGCGAGGCTTCTCTCTTCCTTAATTCCAGGTCGACTTCGTTTTGAGCCAAAGCAAGCTGCTCTCTGTTTTTTATTTTCGACTCCATCTTTTCTTTTTCCTTCAGCGTTTGTTCTTTAAGTTGTTCACGGGCTTCCTTGAATGAATCGGAGATCTCCTTTTCACGCGTTTCTTTCCCTTTTATTAAAATCTTCGCGGCTTCTTTTCTCAAGTCTTCTTTTGTATCAATTACCAAATACTTCGCAAAGTAGATCACTTGTTCAATCCCGCGCGGTGGGACACCAAGAAGAAGCGATATCCTTGAAGGCGCGCCTTTAAAGAACCAAACATGCGCCACCGGAGTTGCAAGAGCGATATGCCCCATTCTTTCGCGCCTGACCCTGGCCTGAGTAACTTCAACACCACACTTATCGCAAATAATCCCTTTATATCTTATTCTTTTGTACTTTCCGCAATAACATTCCCAATCTTTTGTCGGACCAAAGATTCTCTCATCAAAAAGTCCGTCTTTTTCCGGCTTTAGCGTCCTGTAATTAATCGTCTCCGGTTTCGTAATCTCACCACGGGACCATCTCCTGATATCCTCGGGCGAAGCCAGCCTGATAATCAGGCTTTTAAAATCCGCCAACCGTCTCATGTCTATTAATTGATCCATATTTAATTTATCTCCATGACAACTTCAGCCCCGGCGGCTTTAGCCAATTCCATGCCTTCAATTACTTCGCCTTCAGCCTCTTTAGCAACAACAACACCCTTGGGTTCTATCGAAAGATTGAGGGAATTTAACTCTCTCACCAAAACCCTGAATGATTCGGGAACCGTAGATTCCGGAATATCAACCCCTTTAACGATCGCTTCAAAAGCCTTTGCCCGTCCAACAATATCGTCAGATTTAATTGTCAACATTTCCTGAAGAGTATAAGCCGCCCGATGAGCTTCCAGTGCCCAAACCTCCATTTCTCCAAGTCTCTGTCCACCCATTTGGGCTTTACCGCCCAAGGGCTGTTGAGTCACCAGAGAATAAGGACCCGTTGAGCGGGCATGGGTCTTGTCCTCAACCATGTGGGTAAGTTTCATGATGTACGCCGTTCCCACAACAGTGTCTTCTTTAAATGGCTCACCCGTTTTACCGTCCCGCAGTCTCGTCTTTCCGTTAATGGGTAACCCGGCGCTTTTCAACTCTTGAATCACCATATCTTCGGAGATCTTGTCAAAAACAGGCAGGGCTGCTTTTTCATCTTTTTTCGATAGTGCCCAGCCAAGATGGGTTTCCAATAGTTGCCCCAGGTTCATACGGGAAAGGACAGAAAGAGGAGAAATAATGATATCAATTGCTGTCCCGTCGGAAAGATAGGGCATATCAGAAACGGGCATTATTTTTGCTACAACTCCTTTATTTCCGTGTCTTCCCGCTACTTTGTCACCCACGGTTAATTTTCTTATCTGGGCGGCCCTAACCACTACCCTCTTTAAGACACCCGGGCCAAGTTCATCTCCCCCGTCTTTATCCAATATTGAAACATTGACAATTATTCCCTTTTCTCCATGAGGAACTCTTAGAGAAGTATCCCGTACTTCCCGGGCTTTTTCTCCGAATATGGCCCGAAGAAGTCTCTCTTCGGAAGTAAGTTCCGTTTCTCCCTTCGGAGCAATTTTCCCCACCAAAATATCGTTAGGTCCAACCTCAGCTCCGATAACAACTATTCCATCCTCCGCCAAATTTGCAAGTTCTGCTTCGGCGACATTGGGAATATCACGAGTCAACTCTTCCGGCCCAAGCTTGGTATCGACCACATCCGCTTCATACTCTTCAATATGAATTGAAGTTAAAAGATCCTCTTTAACCAGCCGGTCTGAAACTAAAATTGCGTCCTCGAATCCATAACCCCCCAAACAGGTATAGGCAATGGTTAAATTTTTCCCCAAAGCCAACTCCCCGCCGGCAATAGCCGGCCCGTCGGCCAAAAGATCTCCCGTTTTAACTTTTTGCCCAACCGAAACCCTCACTTTTTGGTTGTAGCAGGTTGAATGGGCAGTCCTTCTAAACTTGGTCAGGTAATATACTTCTTTCTTTCCCGATTCAATTATCCCTATGTCTTCGGCTTTACCATTTTCTTCAACTTTTTTATCAAGTCTAATCTCAATTTTTTCGGCATCAACATAATCAACCGCCCCGGAGTGCCTTGCCCGGACAACCCTACCCATTCCATTGGCAATCATTTCTTCCATTCCGGTACCGACAACCGGCGCCTCCGGAGACACAAGAGGAACCGACTGGCATTGCATATTGGAACCCATCAAAGACCTGTTCCCTTCATCATGCGCCAAAAAAGGAATCAAAGATGCCGAAGCCCCAACAACCTGACGGGGAGTAACATCTATATAATCCACCAGCGAAACCGACCCCTCAATAAAGTTGCCTTTGTGTCTTAAGGCGACTCTTTCGTCTAAAATAAAACCCGCCTGATCGGTATTTACACCGGCGTGGGTAATATAATAACCTTCTTCATCATCTGCCGTAAGATAAACTATCTCGTCGGAGACTTTAAGCAAGGTCTTTTCCCCTTTGATAATTTTATTCACTTTCCTGTAGGGAGACTCCAAAAAACCAAATTCGTTTACCCTTGTGTAAAGAGCCAAATAGGTAACCAGTCCGATATTGGGACCCTCGGGAGAACGAACGGGATCTATCCTTCCGTACTGAGAAGAATTAACATCGCGTATAGAAAACGACGCTCTTTCCCTATTTATTCCACCCGATCCTAAAACAGACACCCGCCTAAGATTGTCGATCTCCGAGAGGGGATTGGTATCGTCTAATATTGTTGAAAGCTGATTGGACCGGAAAAACTCGTTTAAAGAGGCGATCAGAGGTCTTGCGTTTATAAGTGTGGCCGGAACCGGTCTGTCGTCGGGAGAAATCAGGCTCATTTTTTCTTTAATCGATCTCTCCAACCTTAAAAGGCCAACCCTAAATGCATTTACGGCAACCAATTCCCCCACTCGTCTTAAACGTCGATTTGAAAGATGATCAATATCATCGACCCTTCCGTTGCCGTTCTGAAGATCAACAAGATATGACAGCGTACCCAGAATATCTTGTCTTGTTAAAACCCAAGCAGCTTTTTCGTTCGGAAGGTGTAAAGACAACCTCTTGTTAATTTTGTAGCGACCCACCTTCCCAAGATCATATCTTCTTGAATCCAAGAAAAGACTCTTAAAAAGGTCTTCCGCGTTTTCCAATATTACCGGTTCACCGGGTCTTAACTTCCGATAAATTTCCAAAAGAGCCTCTTCTTTATTTGTTGTCGGATCTTTGGCAAGAGTAGCTGCCATATACTTGTGAATCGGATCTTTGTCTACTTCTTGAAACGTGTCTAAAATCTCCGCATCGCTTTCAACACCCAGTGCCCTTAAGAATATCGTTGCCAAAACTTTTTTTCTTCTGTCTATCCGGGCCGAAATTACGTCGTTCTTGGCAACTTCAAACTCCAACCACGAGCCATGAAGCGGCCTAACTTCTGCTTTACCCAACATTCTCCCCGATCCCGGATCCAATTCTTCAAAAAAATATACGCCCGGAGACCTGACGATTTGATTTATAACCGCCCTTTCTATTCCGTTTACAATAAAGGTTCCCCGACCGGTCATTTGGGGAAGATCACCCAAGAAAACTTCCTGGGATACTTCTTTGCCGGTCTTTTTATTAATAAGGGTGGCAACTATTTTTAGAGGGGAAGAAAAAGTTAAACCTTTTTCTTCAGCGATGCGTGGAGATATTGTTGGTTCACCCAATAAATACTCACCAAAAACCATTTGCCAGTTTTTGCCTGTAAAATCATCTATCGGCGTGACCTCTTTAAGCTCCTGCGCAATTCCCTCCGTAAGAAACTGTTCCCATGATTCTCTTTGCACCAAAGAAAGATTTAGCTCGGGTAGATTTTTTTCTTCTTTTCCAAAATTTCGACGGGTGGGCTTTTGAGTCGGCATTTAGACAATAAAACCCCGTTTACTAAACACGGGAAGCGTAACCTACGTACGCCTAGATGGGATTATACATAATAACCAAATCATGTCAAGCATTAGAATTAGGAGTTAATTTAGATATTTCCTGATGTTGTCATTGTGCTCTTCTATGGTTCTGGCAAAGTGAATCTTGCCTTCCGTGTCGTGAATATAAAACCAATAATCGGACTCTTCCGGATAAATCGCGGCTTTGATCGAGGAAAGTCCCGGATTGGCAATCGGCATGGGAGGAAGTCCCAATTTTCTATATGTCTCAGGTGCAACATCAACTTGCAAAAGCCAACCCGCCTTTAGCCTTTTATATAAAATCCCCGAAACAATCGGCCTTTCCAAATTCGTCTTTGTTTCTTCCTCGACTAAAGATGCCATTACAACTTTTTCCAGGGATATATCTCCAACTTTCTCGTCAAAAGTGGCAAGCATTTTATCTACTATCATGCTTGGGCTTGCATCCCAGGGAAAAAGGTATGTGTCAGGGAAAAGATACCCTTCTTTAGTTTTTGTTAAATTTAGAAAATCGTTTCTAAAAGTTCCGGGATCAGAAGGATTTATGACACTAATATATTTTTCGGCTATCTGTTCTCTTGTCAATCCTTCGGGAATAGTTACCCAAACTTCAACAGGACCTTTATTAATTTCAGAAATGATTTTAAAAAGGGAATAACCGGGCGAAAGTCTGTATTCTCCGGCCTGTATATTTTTCGTCTTGCCTGTCACCTGCACATATAATTTAAACGCCAGGCTGTTTTTTATAAAACCTTCTTCTTTAAGTTTATTACCCACCTGACTTGCGGAAGACCCTTTGATTATCAGAAAGTCTTGGGATTTGGCTTCATTTAAAACCGGTTTGGAATTTACGGTAAACCAATAAAATCCAACAACTAAAATAAGTATCGGAGTAATAAAAAGAAGCAAAACTTTTTTCACGGAAATTGTTGTTATACTTCCTCAAGAAGAGCTCTTCTGTACTTTTCCATCTTTTTGTCATAAACAAAAATTCGCCCGCAAGAACAAGTTACTTTTTCTTTGCCGCTTAACTCTTTACCGCAACCGACACATCTTCCCTGAGAAAGAAGCCAGGCCTGAATTGGAGCAATTACATTCTTAAACATATTTGTCTAAATAAGATTGTAGCATAATACAAGCGGCAAATGCATCTTCAAACTCTTTTCTTTTGATTCTTTTCATACCGGCACTAATGGATAACTTCTTTGCTCCGTAGGTCGAAAGGGTCTCGTCAAAAGTCTCGACAATGGCTAATGATTGATGGCTAAGGGCTAAGGCAAATTTTTTAGATTCTTCCGCCATTTTATTTTCAGAAACACCAACTATTACTTTATCTGCTTGTAGTACTTGCAATACCTGTAATACTTTTATAACTGCCTCTTCAAAATTATTAACTTTTATTACTTTCCAAGGCTCTGCCAACTTCCCTTCGGAAATAGCCAAGCCTACCTTTTTTCTACCATAATCAATTCCCAGGATTCGCATAAGCACGATCAGGCGGAACAATTCTGGCCCTTACAATACGTCTTTTAGGTTTTCTCGGATCGCCGGGAGGGACACAAGTGACCAGAGTAAGAAAAGAGTCGGATTTATCCTGTTGCAAGATCTGAATATCGGTAGGATAGACATCAAATGCCGCTTCCACCAGATATTTGTAGGTAACTCCGTCGTAA
>CAYITS010000034.1:0-6981 GCA_964366385.1 uncultured Gammaproteobacteria bacterium | reverse complement strand
TAATGCCGATTTTGACGGAGACCAAATGGCCGTCCATGTTCCCCTTTCGAAAAAAGCGGTTGAAGAAGCAAAAAATCTTATGCTTCCCACTCACAATCTTTTGCGCCCTTCGGACAGTTCTCCGGTGACGACTCCGGCTTCTAAGGAAATGGCTCTCGGTGTTTACTTTTTGACGAGTGAAGATGACCGTCTTAAACCTTTTGAAACCATTTTTGCCGATAAACAAGAAGCGATAACCGCTTTTCAGGCAGGGAAAATAGAACTGAAACAAAAAATAAGTGTTAGGATGGGTAGTACAATTGTGGGAACTACATTGGGTAGAATTCTCTTCAACGAGGCATTGCCGTCCGGTTTTGAATTCGTGGACGAAGGGGTTACCTCAACAATAATAAAACAGCTTTTTACGAAAGCATACAATTCTCAAAAAGTTGAAGTTGTAGGGGAGATGGTGGACGCGATTAAAAATCTTGGTTTTTACGGCGGAACCGTGTCCGGTTTATCTTTTGGGATTGCCGATGCCCAAATTTTGCCGCAAAAGTCGGCGATAATAAAGTCGGCGGAAAAACAAATTACCGGTGTGGAAAGCAATTTTGATCAAGGTTTAATAACGGCAGAAGAGAAAAAACGGTTAATTCAAGAAGTGTGGATAGAGACATCGGAAGATCTTGCCGATAAGACCTGGGAAGCTATGGATTCGATGAACCCGATTAAACTGGTTATTGATGCTAAGGTCGGTCGCGCTTCAAGGGATCAAGTAAAACAATTGGCCGCAATTAGGGGTTTGGTTGTTGATCCGCTTGGAAAAATTGTAGAACTTCCTATTAAGTCCAATTTCAAGGAAGGTCTTTCTGTTTTTGAATATGTAACCAGCTCAAGGGGTTCCAGGAAAGGACTAACCGATACGGCAATTAAAACCGCCGATGCCGGGTATTTAACCAGAAGGCTGGTTGATGTAGCCCATGACGTTTTGGTAAGAAAAGAAGACTGCGGTGCAGAAAGGGGCTTTGTGATAAAGAAAGGCTCCCGTTCGAACTCTTTCCTTGCGCGCATATTGGGGAGGTTTGCTTTTGAAGATGTTATATCTCCCAAAGGCAAGAAATTGGTATCGAAAGAAGAGCTTATTGACGAGGAAAAATCTTCCCTAATCGTTTCGGAAGGAGTATCGGAAGTAGTTGTCCGCTCACCCCTCACCTGCAAAATGAGGCATGGAATATGTCAAAAATGTTATGGTTTGGATCTTTCGAATAAGAAGCTTGTGGAAATTGGAACGCCTGTCGGGGTTACTGCGGCACAGTCTATCGGAGAACCCGGTACCCAGCTTACTCTTCGTACAAAACACTCCGGAGGAGTTGTCGGAGTTGACGTTACTCAAGGTCTTCCCCGTGTGGAGGAACTTTTTGAGGCAAGAATTCCTAAAGCATTATCTCCCCTTGCGGAAATATCCGGAAAAGTTAGAATTACGGAAACGGTACAAGGGTGGAAGGCCGCAATTACAAGTAAGGAAGCAAAATTAAAAGAAGTCAGAGAATATATTATTCCGAAAACGGCAAAATTGGATGTGAAAGATGGCCAGACGATCGAAGCCGGAACCCAGTTGGCAGCCGGTTCGCTTGACTTGAAAGAAATTCTTGCGGTGAAAGGGTTAATTAGCGCCCAGGAATACCTGGTGAGTGAAGTTCAAAAAGTATACGAGTCACAGGGAATTCCTATCAACGACAAACATTTTGAGGTCATTGTTCGTAAGATGAGCGATGGGGTGAGAATAACCACTTCCGGAGATACCCCCCTTTTGCCGGGTGAAGTTGTGGATAAGGTAGTTTTCGAAGAAGAGAATGAGAAAGTACTGGCTGCCGGAGGAGAACCCTCTTCTGCTCATCAGGTGATATTGGGAATTACCAGGAGAGCATTGCATGTGGAAAGCTGGCTTTCTGCTGCTTCATTCGAACAAACTACCGATATCTTAACGGATGCGGCTCTCTTTGGAAAAGAAGATAAACTATTGGGACTTAAAGAAAATGTCATTATCGGTAGACTTATTCCTGTGACAGCGGAACGTGCTAGAATGTCTAGCGAGGTATAATGCCGACAATATCACAATTAGTCAGAAAAGGTAGAAAGAAAATCGGTAAAAAAACCCAAACGACCTCTTTGAGGCGTTGGTTTAATGCAAAAGACAGAAAATTTTCTGAAATTTCCTCCCCTTTCAAAAGGGGGGTTGTTGTTTCCGTAAGGACAATGACGCCCAGAAAACCGAATTCCGCCTTAAGAAAGGTCGCCAGAGTCAGGTTTTCCAATAAACAGGAAGTGACAGCCTATATTCCCGGTGAGGGGCATGAGTTGGCAGAGCACTCAATTGTTTTGGTAAGAGGGGGGCGGGTTAAAGATTTGCCCGGAGTTAAATACACAATAGTCAGAGGGAAATATGACACCACCGGTGTTGTCGGCCGGTTAACATCAAGAAGCAGATACGGGACAAAGAAAGGAGGGGGTGATGGCAAGAAGAGGTCAAGCAAAATTGAAGAAAGTTAATCCGGATCCTGTATATGCTAACCGTTCGGTTACCAAACTGATCAATGGGAGTATGAGGGATGGAAAAAAATCCGTGGCCCAAAAAGAGGTTTATAAAGCTTTTGAGATTATCAAAGAAAAAATAGGTGAAGATCCGATCAAGGTTTTTGTTCAGGCGATGGAAAAGATAAAACCAACAATGGAAGTAAGGCCGAGAAGGGTGGGCGGCGCTGCCTATCAAGTTCCGATGAGTGTAAGAGGTCCAAGAAGAGAGTCTTTGGGAATTAGGTGGTTAATTACGGCGGCAAGAGGTAAATCAAACACAGAATTTCATACTTATGCCGAAAAACTGGCAACAGAGATTATAGAATCTTCCAAGGGTGAAGGAGCCGCGGTTAAGAAAAGACAGGAAGTCGAACGAATCGCAGAAAGCAATAGGGCTTTTAGTCACTTCAATTGGTAGTATCTTATTTTAATATGGCAGGAGAAGTTCAGAAGAAAAAATCGGCAATGGTCATGACGGTTACAAAAAACCGTGATGTACCGTTGGAAAAAATTCGGAATATCGGTATTATTGCTCATATTGACGCCGGTAAAACCACAACCACGGAAAGAATCCTTTTGGAAACCGGAAAAACATACCGTTTGGGTTCTGTAGACGAAGGGACGACTGTTACCGACTGGATGGAACAGGAGCGGGAGCGGGGAATTACTATTGTTTCCGCCGCAATAACTACCTTCTGGGAACTTAAGAAAAAAAGCTCGGTTGATGAGGGCAGCTACAGGGTAAATATTATTGATACTCCAGGACACATCGATTTTACCGCTGAAGTGGAAAGATCTTTGCGGGTTTTGGATGGGGCGGTAATGGTTTTTGACGGTAGGACCGGCGTTGAAAGTCAGTCTGAAACCGTTTGGCGGCAAGCTGACAGATATAAAGTTCCCAGAATTTGTGTTTTAAACAAACTAAACCTTATCGGAGCCGACTTTGGAGGGAGTCTGAAATCAATAGAGGAAAGATTAGGAGCAAACGCTGCCCCGGTGATATATCCTATTGGCTCGGAGCATGATCATAGAGGAGTTGTGGATCTTGTCAAAATGAAGGCATATACCTATAAAACTGTTGAAGACAATGCTTTGACCGAGGAAGAGATACCTTCAGAACTGGTTGAGATTTCCCAAAAATACAGGGCTCAATTGATAGAAAAAGTTTCGGAGTTTGATGATAATACTCTGACCAAATTCTTGGAGGGTCAGGATCCCTCCGAAGTAGAACTTAAGAAGGCAATAAGGAAAGGTGTAATCTCCGGAAAATTCTTCCCGGTTTTTGGGGGAGACAACCGAACTGCCGAAGTGAGGTTTCTGTTAAATGGGGTAGTTGAGTATCTTCCCTCTCCGTTGGATCTTCCCGCGATTGAGGGTACTAATCCAAAAACGGGAGAAAAAGAGGTGAGAGACAGAAGAAGCGGCGCACCCTTTTCGGCACTGGCTTTTAAGGTTGTGACCGATCCTCATGTTGGCCGCTTGGTTTATTTGAGAATTTACTCGGGAAAACTTTCGGCCGGGCAGGCAATTTACAATTCAACCAAGCAAAGTTCGGAAAGGATAGGAAAGTTGGTGCTTTTGCATGCCGATCAAAGGGAATTAATTGAAAGCGCTTTTGCCGGTGAAATAGTTGCGGCCGTTGGCGTCAAAGATACTACTACCGGGCATACTCTTTGCGATCCCGGGCACCCGATTATATTGGAATCGATTGTATTCCCCGAACCGGTTATTTCTCTGGCCATCGAGCCGGCGACAAAATCCGATCAGGAAAAAATGGGCTTGGCTTTAGGAAAACTTTCCGATGAAGACCCAACTTTCAGAATTAAGTCAAATCCGGAAACAGGGCAAACAATAATCTCCGGAATGGGAGAGTTACAGCTTGAAGTATTGGTTGACAGAATGAAGCGTGAGTTTAATGTCATTGCCACAACGGGAGCACCGCAAGTTGCCTATAAAGAAACCATCAGGAAAATTGCAAACGGTGAAGGTAAATACATCAGACAGACCGGAGGCCGTGGTCAGTACGGCCATTGTTTGCTTAGGGTTGAACCTTTGGGCCGCGGGGAGGGTTTTGATTTTAAAAACGAAATCAGGGGCGGGTCGATACCTGCCGAATATATTCCCGCGATTCATAAGGGTGTCAAGGAAAAACTGGAGAATGGGATTATGGCCGGTTTTCCGATGGTCGATTTGAGGGTTGCGGTCTATGACGGGAGCTTCCACGATGTAGATTCTTCAGAAATTGCTTTTAAGATTGCCGGGTCGATGGCTGTTGAAGGAGCGGTGAGACACGCAGAAATGACTCTTTTGGAGCCGATTATGAAACTTGAGGTTTCCACTCCGGAAGAATTTATGGGGGATGTAATCGGAGACCTTTCGGCGAAAAGAGCTCAGATTCAGGGGACGGAGAAAAGAGGAGCAATGACGATAATTTTGGCTCAAGGACCTTTGGCGGAACTTTCCGGTTATGCAACCAAACTTCGTTCTATTTCCCAAGGAAGAGCCTCCTACTACATGGAACCGTCCCACTATGAAGAAGTCCCCCGAAATATTGCGGAGCAAATAGTTGCCAAAGCCGGCAAGGTTACCATGGCCAGAGGATAACTTCAAAAATTTCTAAGGAGATTACCCCTTGACACGCTCAATTAGCCTCAATTATAATACAGAAAGTTAAGGGCAGATCGCCCTTGTTTATTTGTCGAAGGATTGCTATACTAACAGCTGGTATCTAATTACTAAATATATGGCAGGTGAAGCAAAACAAAAATATGAAAGAACAAAGCCTCATGTAAATGTGGGTACTATTGGTCATGTCGATCACGGCAAAACCACTTTGACCGCCGCAATTACCACGGTTTTATCCAAGCAACCCGGGAACAAAACCAAAGCTTATAAGTTTGATGAGATTGATAATGCTCCGGAAGAAAAAGAAAGAGGGGTTACAATCAACATTACCCACGTAGAGTACGAAACGGAAAAAAGGCATTATGCCCATATTGATGCTCCCGGGCACGCCGACTACATTAAAAACATGATCACCGGTGCCGCCCAAATGGACGGAGCTATTTTGGTTGTTTCGGCCCCCGATGGAAAGATGCCCCAGACAACGGAGCACATTATCCTCGCGCGGCAAGTAAACGTTCCCGCTCTGGTTGTATTTTTAAATAAAATAGATGCCGTCGATGACCCTGAAATAATTGACCTGGTTGAACAGGAAATTAGAGAACTGTTAAAGAAATATGAGTATCCCGGCGATGAGATTCCGATAATCCGAGGGTCGGCACTTAAAGCCCTTGAGGGTGATGCTGAGGCCGAGAAGCAAATATTGGAGCTTATGAAAGCGGTTGATGAATATATACCGGATCCAAAGAGGGATATTGATAAGACGTTCCTTATGCCGGTTGAGGATGTTTTTGCAATCAAAGGCCGCGGGACGGTTGTTACCGGTCGAGTCGAGCGCGGAAAATTGGCCTTAAACGAGGAAGTAGAGATTGTTGGTCTTAAAAAGACAACCAAAACGGTAGCAACGGGTCTGGAAATGTTCAGAAAGACATTGGATGAGACAATAGCCGGGGATAATGTAGGAGTTCTTCTTAGAGGAATTGAAAAAGACGGTGTTGAACGCGGCCAAGTTCTTGCCAAGCCGGGTACAATTACTCCCCATGTGGAGTTTGAAGCAGAAGTGTATATCCTTTCAAAAGAAGAGGGTGGACGTCATACGCCGTTTTTCACCGGCTATAAACCACAGTTTTTTATCAGAACGGCCGACATTACCGGGGATGTGTTTCTTCCCGAGGGAATTGAAATGGTCATGCCCGGAGATAATGCAAAAATGAAAGTTAAGCTTATTCAACCGGTCGCAATGGAAGAAGGATTTAGATTTGCAATTCGAGAAGGCGGCAGCACAGTTGGCGCCGGAGTTATCACCAAAATAATAGCATAAGGGTTTACATTATGGCAACTGTAGGAAGACTTAGAGTCAAGCTGAAAAGCTACGACCACCGCGTCATAGATGAAGCGGTAGTTAAGATATTGGATTCGGTTTTAGCAACAGGTGCCAAAGTAATAGGACCCATTCCCCTTCCCACCAAAAGAGCGATCTATCCGGTTAAGGAGTCTCCGTTCACGGATAAAGACGCACAAGAACACTTCGAAATGCTGGTTCATAAAAGGCTGATTGATATTATTGACCCTTCGGGGCGGACAATTGACGCCCTTTCCAATCTCGATCTCCCCGCAGGAGTTTCAGTTGAAATAAAGATGTAGTTAATTGCGATTATGTGTGATGGGGACAATCAGTAGCTGGACAGCGGATATTAACGACTCTCGCTATTGTCATAATTTCTGAATGGAATTATATAAGTATTTTACTAAGTGTCAAGGGTCGTAACCCTTGGGCGCGTATTTTTCAAGGGTTTTTCGAGGGGT
>CAYITS010000033.1:0-7425 GCA_964366385.1 uncultured Gammaproteobacteria bacterium | reverse complement strand
GGACATTTTGAATAATCGGCTTGTTGACAACCTTTTCCAATAAGAGTCTTGTCTCATTAGCAATGTTTTTGATTTCGGTTGTATTGTTGCTGACATTGGTAATATTGGTCTGGCTGTTGACGCTATTGACATCAGACTGGGTTGCCAGTTTTCCGCTTGCCAAATCCGCTCCGGTAAGGGTTCTTGCGGCATTGCTCCAAATATCGGCAACCAAAGTTCCGAAAGAGGAAACCGTCCTGGCCGAATAACTCCAAACGGCCGAGGCAATATCGCTCGTCGAGTCGGCGGCCTCTACCACTTCAAAGCTTTTGTCTATGCAAAGGGTGTCTCCGGATGTTGTACAGCAAACGCTTGTTGCATAAACTCCCCGGGTTGATGGCGCTGTAAATTCATAATAATACCACCCGTCCGCCCCGCCACCGCTCATGGCAGTCGGATTTAAATAACTCGTATTGTCAGGATATTTTGAGGTAATCGTGCATGTTGCTCCGGCAACAGGAGCGGAAGCGTCATCATATAAAAACTCCCCTATCTTACAAGTCACTCCGACAGTACAGCTCTGCGTTCCACCTGCTGCAGCCTCTACCTGACCGGGCAGTAAGAAAACTGCAGCAAGGCAGAATATTGCCAGTAAAGCTATTTTGTGAGCAGTTCTGGCCTTTTGCATATATTTAGGCTGTTGATTTGACAGCTTTCCTAAATTCCTTTATAGAATCGCCTACTCCTCTGGCTAATTCAGGAAGTTTTCTACCGCCAAATAGTAACAGCATTATTAATGCAATCACTAACAGTTCCGTTGAACCAATGTTGCTTAACATACCAAATCACCTCCTTTCTATAATCACTAATATCAATTAGTGTCTATAAAAGTATGCTCATGTTTGAATTGCCTTGTCAAGGGGTAATTTTCGTACCAATTAATCTTATCGTAATCTTATCACATTTTATGAAATAGCTTCATTTCGGAAAAATATGCCGGTATTTGACAGACTGATGTAATTAAGATAAGATAAACTTGTCCGTTCTGAAAAGAAAAATGGTTACTAATTTTGCTTATAATCTCTCTGAAAATTTAAGGAAGTTTTTATTAAAAACTGAAAATCTTAAAAAAGAAATTCTTCTGACCCCTCTTTCCCCAAAGAACGAGTTAAAAGCTAAATGGGAAGCAAACTTAGAAAGAATAAAATGGTCTATCTCTTTTACCGATAATCCCCTTGCCAAAGCCGATATTGCCAAACTTCTCTCCCAACCCCTTAAAAAAAGATTGGCTCTAAACGAGAAAGATGCCGTCAGCCAAAAACAGGCTTTTTGCTATCTCAAAGAAAACTGGCTGGTAGCCAAGAACCCGGTAACTTTAGCGACGGTCATCAAGCTCTATCAGATTAGCTGTCAACCAACCCTGGGTCGAACCGCAGGCTTAACCGAGCTTTCGGAAAAAGCGGTCAGCCGCTTTCTGGAATACCTGCAAAACTCAAGCGAAAGCCCGGTTATCCACGCGGGTATTGCCCAAATTCAACTGATAGACGCCAACCTCTTTGAAAAAGGAAATAGCCGTATCGCCAGGCTTTTGAGTTATCTTTTTCTTTACAAAAGCGGTTACGATTTCAGGCAACTTCTGGTTCTGGACGAATATTTTCGCCGCGACTTGACCACTTACCGTAAAATCATGGATACCAGCTTCAAAAGTAAAAATCTCACCCTTTGGCTGGAATATTTCTCCTATGCCCTTTCGGTCCAGCTGGAAAAAGCTTTGGGGAAAATCAAAAGTTTAAGTTTTCAGACAGAACTGCCTGCCTCTTTTTGGAGATTAAATGACCGGCAGAAAGAAATCTTAAATATTTTAGATCAGCCCGACATAAAAATAACCAACAAGGCTGTCCAAAAAATGTCCGGCGTCTCGCAGATTACCGCCTCAAGGGATCTGGCTAAACTGGCAAACTTGGGGCTTTTACTCCCCCACGGCAAAGGCAGATCCTGCTTTTATACTCGGGTTTAGAAAAATCAGCCCGTCTTGAGGCTGTCGAGGAATTCGCTGTTGGTTTCCGATTTTTTCAGGCGCTCCAAAAGGGTTTCGGTGCGCTCGTCTTCGTTAATCATTTCCAGCATTCGCCTTAGCGTGCTTACTTTTTCCAAAGTATCCTTTCCGTACAAAAGCTCCTCCTGCCGCGTTCCCGAACGGGAAACGTCAATTGCCGGAAATACTCTCCTGTCGGCAAGCCTGCGGGTTAAATGCAGTTCCATGTTGCCGGTTCCCTTAAATTCTTCATAAATCAAGTCATCCATCCTTGAACCCGTTTCTATCAGACATGTTCCGATAATAGTTAATGATCCCCCGTTTTCTATCTTTCTGGCCGCTCCGAAAAATTTCTTTGCCGGGAATAGGGCCACCGGATCAAAACCCCCCGAAAGAGTTCTTCCCGAAGTAGGCAGGGCCATATTATATGCTCTTGCCATGCGGGTAACGGAATCTAAAACTATAACGACGTCCATACCCTTCTCGACCAGTCTCTTGGCCCTCTCCAAGGCCAACTCCCCCACTCTTGTCTGATCAGCCGCCGGTTCGTCAAAATTGCTTGCCGCAACCTCACCCATTTCGCCGGTGGCGTCCCGGACCTTTCTTAAGATGTAGGTGACCTCCTCCGGTCTCTCTCCGATTAGAACCGCCATTATATGAATAGACTTTTGACTTTTGACTTTTGACTTTTGACTTCGCTCGGGGTAGTTTACGGCGATCCCCGCGATAATATCCTTAATCAGCCAAGTTTTTCCCGCTTTAGGGGGGGAGACAACCAAAGCTCTTTGCCCGAATCCTATGGGAGAAATTAGATCTATCACTCTGGTAGTTAATATATTTTTTGTAGTCGAAAGATTAATTTGTGCATCAGGATAAACCGCCAAAAGGTCGTCAAAGGAAACTCTTTCCCCATTTACGGATTCGACCGGCTCACCGTTAACCTTCTCGACCTTTAAAAGCCCCCAATAGCGTTCATTGTCTTTTGGTCTCCGGGCCTGGCCTTCGACTAAATCCCCAACCTTTAGATTAAAACGCCTGATTTGTGAAGAAGAAATATAAACATCTTTATCGGAAGCGGCAAATTTAGGTCTTAAAAGCCCCGACCCTTCGTTGGCAATATCCAAAACCCCATGAACGGAATCCGTGGGAAGACCGGCATCGGGTATAGCTCTGTCTATAAGGTCCGGGGTTTTATTAAAAACCATAATATTTCAGAAAAAAAGAATGTTCGGAAGTACTCTCGTAAATTCAAATACAAGTATATATTATTCCTCAACCCTGTCAACCGGTAAACTACCCCCTTGACTTTCGATAAACATCAAAATATACTCTGTTTTATATGAAGAAAATCGAAACAATATGGCATCATTTGCTTTGGTCCGCCATTGAAAAAGGCGAGTTTAAACATACCCAAAAATCTCTGGCCAATTATTTTGGCTATTCTTTAAGCACAGTCAATCTGGCAATCAAAAAAGCGTCACTGATCGGAGCAGTCCAGGTCTCGGGCAAATTTTTTGTCACCGGTAATCCCAAAAAACTTCTCTATTTCTGGGCAACACATCGAAATATAGAGAAAGATATGGTCTACGAAACATGCGCAGACCTGCCCGTCTCTGAAATTGAGGGGCTTATTCCCCCACAGGCGATAATGGCAAGTTACACTACTGCAAAAAAAATACTCGGCGAAGCGCCCGCTGATTATTCAAAGGTATTTTTTTATTTGAACGAAAACAATCTGGAAACCGCCATAAAAAGATTTCCTCCGACCCAAAGCAAAAATCCGAAAAACATCTTTGTGCTTAAATCGTACCTTAAACAGCCCAAATACGGCCAAACAACTTCTCTTCCCCAAACATTTGTTGACATCTGGGGACAAGCCGATTGGTACGCTAAAGATTTCATAGTTTCTTTGGAGGAAAAAATTGATGAAGTTTTACCATAACATAATTACCCAAAAAAGCTGGGGGGAATTAACAAAATTAGGCAAAATTGCCGATTTTGTTCTTATCGGCGGCTGGGCAATTTACCTTTACACAAAAGCTTTAAAGTCTAAAGACATAGACATCCTGGTTGAATTCGACCAGTTGGGAAACTTAAAAAAAGCTTATGATGTGGTTAAAAACGAACGGCTCAAAAAATATGAAGCGAGACGCGAAGAAATTCAAATTGATGTTTATCTTCCTCACTTTTCCTTTTTGGGAATTCCTGCCGAAGACTTGATGGATAAAACCTCATCTATTGAAGGATTTACCATACTTAAAAAAGAATGGCTTTTTGCGCTGAAACTTTATGTGTTAGGAAAGAGGGCAAGGTCAGCCAAAGGAGAAAAGGACTTTCTGGATATTTTATCCCTTTTTCAAAGCGGAATTGACACGAACCTCGCCAATAAAATAATCAAAAAATACCGGCTTGAAAATTCATTTGAATTCTTTATTGATATATTAAACGAAAGAGTCGAGGCGCCGGAACTCAACATCAGCCGGCATAAGTACAAGAAATTAAAAACCAAAATCGGCCCCACAAGGAACGGGTAGTCTGCCTGCCCTACATACCACCCGTCCCCTCTGGAGCCGAAACGCCTCCAAATGCCCCAAATGGGGCTTGACAAGACATTTATAAAAAGTCTAGTCTGGTTGTGATTTGTCTTGTAGACCAATAATGGTTTTCCTGTCCTCAAGATAAATCGAATTTAAAGGGCATCTCTATTCGTGGCGAGTCCCCTTCGACTAAACTCAGGGCGAACCCAACGGTAGCGATGCTCTTTAAAAATATTATCACCATTTGTCAATACTGTCAAATCCCATAACATTAATTAAGATTAAGACCCCTACTCCTATAGTCAAAATACAGGCAAAAAAACCCAATAGTTCGGTACTTTATTTCTTGGAAAAACAAATGTGGATAAGTTGTTGAAGATATTTATGCTCTTTCGAAGTAACGGGAAAAGTAAATCCTAATCTTTTTGCCTCCTTCACTCTTTTGTCCTGGGCGACGACCTCTCTGATTTCTCCCAACAATCCCACCTCACCGATGGCAACCGTCTTCGGGTTAACGGATTTGTCATAAAAAGAAGAGGCGACGGAAAGACAAATCGCCAGGTCCGCCGATGGTTCCATAATTTTCATTCCGCCGGCAACATTTACAAAAACGTCGTAATCGTACAAAGGCAAGCCGCAACGGCGTATTAAAACCGCCAATAGAAGCTCCAATCGTCTTGAGTCTATTCCTTGTGCGATTCTCCTGGGAAAGGCCATCTTTGTGGGAACAATCAGACTCTGTATTTCCACTAAAAGGGGTCTGGTTCCCTGAAGTACCGAAGAAACCACACTTCCGGCTACCTGCCTGCCGGCAGGCAGGCCGGCTGAAAGGAATATTTTTTCGGCATTGGTTTGGGAGATAAGTCCTTTATCCTCCATCTCAAAAATTCCTACTTCGTCGGTTGGACCGAAACGGTTCTTTACGGCTCTGAGTAACCGAAGGGTCAGAGTTTTATCTCCCTCAAACCATAAGACGGTATCCACAATATGGGCCAATACGGCAGGACCTGCAACCGTTCCTTCTTTGGTAACATGACCAACCAAAAACAGGGGAATATTTTTTTCTTTGGCTTTCCTTAAAAGTCTAAAAGCACACTCCCTAACCTGTCCGACCGAGCCGGCAAGCCCGGAGAGATCGGAGGTTGACATCGTCTGAATCGAATCGACCACAATACAAGTAAAACAAGTATTACGGGTATCACAAGTATTTATAATTTCATCAACATCAGTACTTTCTAAAATATTAATCGAGCTTTTATTTATTATTCCCAGCCTATCGGCCCTTACCTTAATCTGCCCGGCAGACTCTTCCCCGCTGACATAGAGCATATTTCCCTGCCTGCCGGCGGGCAAGGCTAATTTATCAGCAAGCTGTAACAAAATTGTACTTTTCCCTATTCCCGCCTCCCCGGCAATTAAGACTACCTGTCCGGGAACCAGTCCCCCGCCCAAAACCCTATCAAGCTCCGAAATTTTTGTTGAAATTCTTGAAGTTTTCTTCGAAGAAATCGAAGAAAGGCTCACCGGCTCCGCCATGCTCGAACTTTTAACTTTGAACTTTCCACTCTTAACTTCGCTCGTGATAGTTTCCACGAGCGACCCCCAACTGCCGCATTCGGGGCACTTGCCCATATATCCCACGCTCTCATACCCACATTGCTGACAAACAAATTGGGAGTGAGTTTTTGCCATTACTTGTACCCTACCGGCTTTGAAGTCAATACCAGTCCCAACGATATCTTTTTTACCTTTGAATCTATTTCTTCGATCATACAATTTACTTCCTGTCCTTCGCTAAACTTTATCGTCGGCGGAATTTTAGTCATATGAACCAGCCCTTCTATACCCGGCTCAAGCTCTATAAATACTCCAAAATCGGAAATTCTGGTTACTTTTCCCTTAATACTGCTTCCTTTGTCATACTTCTCTTCTGCCCTATCCCAGGGATCTTTTTGAGCCTGTTTTATGGAGAGAGCAAGTTTTTCGGTTACCTTTATTACTTTAACCTTCACTTTGTCTCCTTCCTTCAAATAATCCGAAACCCTATCAATCCTGCCCCAGGAAATTTCCGAGATGTGAACCAAACCTTCAACAAAAACCTTGCTTTTGGGAATTACAAGTTTTACAAAACAGCCAAAATTGGCAACCATAACAACCGTTCCCTCATAGACCTCACCCTCCTTAATCTTTTTTAAAGCATCCCGGCTGGCTTTAATGTCTTCGGCTTCGGTTACTTCCTTTTCCGAAAGAACCAGTTTATTCACAGACCTGTCTGCTTCCAATATTTTTGCTTTAAAGTATTTCCCTACCAAATTTTGGGCGTTTTTTGCCGCTTCCCTGCTTAATTGCGAGCCGGGAATAAATCCGTCCAATCCTTCCACATCAACGGCTATCCCCGAGGGGTTGGCCCCTTTCGCATAAACCGCAATCTCGGTGTTGTCTTTCTTGGCTTTTTCAACCTTCGCCCAAGCGGCATCAAGCCTGGCCTGTCTTAGAGACAAGACGACATTTCCTTCCCTCGTTTCGGTCACCAAGACATTAGTCAATACCTCATCCCCGATTTTTAAAGTCTTGACAAAATCCCTGGCTTCGGCAAATGCCTTTTCGGCCACAACTCCCTCACTTTTTCCTCCGATATCAAAAATGATGCTCTTGGGGTTTTTGGCAATCACCTTGGCAAGTACTTTTTGCCCGACGCTAAAACCCATGGGCTTATTGGCACTTTTGGCCAATAAATCAGCCATCGTTTGGGGTTTAATTTTATTTGCCGCCTTTCATTGATTGGTAAAAAGTGCATTATAGCACACTTTTTCCCACTGAAAAAGGTCTGGCGATGAGATATTTTCGCGGTCAGTTGCCCGACAACTATCGTCT
>CAYITS010000032.1:992-8401 GCA_964366385.1 uncultured Gammaproteobacteria bacterium | reverse complement strand
TTAAACACAAACTTAAGGTAAAACTTGCCACAGTCGAAGCAATGGAAATATTCTTCAGGAAAAATTTATGGAAAAATTACCCTCTTTGGTTCGATTGGTTTGTAATTTTGGGGATAAAAGTTTTTAAAATTGTGAGAATTATTGGGGTTGTAATATCGTTTTAAAACAATGAGAATACTGATTGATGGACGCTTTTGGGGACTTGAGAACGCCGGTTTGGGAAGATACACCATAAACCTTGTGGAAGAACTTGGAAAAATAGACAAAAAAAATGAGTACCTGCTTCTACTGAGGAAAAAGTATTTCGATAAATTATCACTTCCCAATAACTGGACCCCTCTTTTGGCTGATTTCAGGCACTATAGTTTAATTGAACAGATTAAACTTCCCGGACTTATCTCTTCGTACAAGCCCGACTTGGTTCATTTTTTACATTTTAATGTGCCGTATTTTTATAAAGGACCATTTGTTGTCACTATCCACGATATCTTGATGCACAAACAAAAAGGTTTGGAAGCAACCACCCTTTCGGCGCCGCCATATTTGATTAAGAGATTGGGTTACGATACAATTTTTAAAAAAGCAGTTGTTAATTCCCAAAAAGTTATTGTTCCAAGTCATGTTGTTAAAAATGAGGTTGTCGATTATTACCAAATCGACCCCGGTAAAGTAAGCGTTACTTATGAGGGGTTGGATGAGAGAGTTTTGCAGAAGGAGGACGGAAAAAAAGTAATGGCTAAATATCAAATTGATTCGAGTTACTTTTTATATGCAGGAAATGCTTATCCGCATAAAAATCTCAAAAGGGTGATTGAAGCAATTATTCTACTGAATAAAGAATCGGATAAAAAAGTATTGTTGGTGGTTGCGACCTCGAGAGGAATATTTGAAAAGCGATTAAAAATTGAGACCGAAAAGATCGGTGCAACCGATTATGTAAGACTATTGGGTTACGTACCGGATAGCGATTTGGGTGTGCTTTATGAAAATTCTCTGGCTTTTGTTTTTTCGTCTCTTTCCGAAGGGTTTGGTCTTCCTGGACTTGAAGCCTTGGCTTCAGGTACCGTATTGATTGCTTCGGATATCCCCGTATTCAGGGAGGTATATAAAGAATCGGCATTTTATTTTAACCCTTATGACTTTTCTTCCATTGAAAAAGCGATGCAAGATGTTATCCGCATGAAGGATGAACAAAGGAAAGAAGCGATAGATAAAGGTAAAGAATTTGCAAAACGCTACTCCTGGTCCAAAATGGCAGAGGAAACTCTGGATGTTTACAAAGAAACAGTACTATAGTTCGAACCATAGTACTAAAGATACCCCCTGGGGTACACAAACATGAGTCGATTCTTTAGTGAGGTTGCTTCAACGGTTCCGTAGTCTAGTCTACGGTACTAATCTATCTTTTTACATCTTTTCGGGTAAAGCCGGTGTATTCAATGAATTTCTTAATATATTTTGGATTACCTGTTTTGACGTATGCCTTCTTTCCAAATGTTGTTTCTACTTTCTCCTCTCGCTGGTTTATTAATTCGAAGCATTCTGGATGAGATTCCATAGATTTTTGAACTTGGATTATTGTTTGCTTTCCGACTTTAAGGGAATTTTTAATCTCATCATAAGTATTTTCTTCAGATAGGAGTTGTGCTATTAAGATTCTTCTTCCGATTTTAATTCTTTCATCGTTTGTTAAAACACCCTTTATTATACTTTCAACTTCGCTACCGTCTTTTGCGGCCAAAAATGCGGATCTTAGTTTATTTAAAGCACTGTAGATGTCTTCTTTAGTTAGAAATTTATATCTTCTCATAATTAGTCTATAGTCTAGTCTATGGGTATAGAGTTATTCTAACATAAGATGCTGGGCTGGTGTAAAATAAAGAAATGGAAAAGGGATATTTTGAATAAATGAAAGTGGCTTTGGTCTATGATCGGGTGAATAAGTGGGGAGGGGCAGAGAGGGTGCTGTTGGCTCTGCATGAAATATTCCCCGATGCTCCGCTTTACACCTCCGTTTATAATTCTAAAACCGCACCTTGGGCTAAAGTTTTTCCTAAAATTTATACTTCTTTTTTACAAAAAATACCGTTTGTGAAAAGCAGCCATGAGCTGTTGGGTTGGCTGATGCCTTTGGCTTTTGAATCTTTTTCCACCATAGGCGGACCAGCCCCCGGCTGGGATGAGTATGATTTGGTTATTTCGGTAACGAGTGAGGCGGCCAAGGGAATAATAACTAAACCCGACACAAGACATATCTGTTATTGTTTAACTCCGACAAGATATTTGTGGAGCCATTATGATTTGTATTTTAAAAATAAAATTTTTAGGTTTTTAACAAAGCTTTTTATCAACTATCTTCGAAATTGGGACAAAATTGCCGCCCAAAGACCTGATGAAATAATGGCCATTTCGGTCGAAGTCCAAAAGAGAATAAAAAAATATTATAAAAGGGATTCGGAAATAATATTCCCGCCGGTTGACTTAATTAAGTATCAGACATCAGACATCAGACATCAGACATCGGGTTATTACCTGGTTGTCAGCAGACTGGTTCTCTACAAGAGAGTTGATTTGGTTATTGAGGTGTTTAATCAACTAAAGTGGCCCTTGGTTATAGTCGGAACCGGGTCTGAAGAAAGGAAATTAAAAAAAGCGGCCCATGGGAATGTAAAGTTTACCGGTTTTGTAAGTGAAGATGAGCTCGCGAAATATTATTGGAATGCCAAAGCATTAATAATGCCGCAGGAAGAAGATTTTGGAATTGTATCGGTTGAGGCGCAGGCGGCCGGGGTACCGGTTATTGCCTACAAAAAGGGCGGGGCTCTGGAGACCGTAGTTGAAAGCAGTACCGGGGTATATTTTGATAAGCAAACACCCGAAAGTTTGATCAATGCACTTAAAAAATTTGACAAAATGGCATTCAATCCAGGAGAATTAATACATTACGCAAAAAATTTCTCAAAAGAAAGATTTAAAAGAGAGTTTGTGAAATTAATTAATGAATAAAAGTAGCTACAAAGACCACTTATATGCCCTGGTCCTTGCCGGAGGCGGCGGCACCCGTTTGTGGCCTCGTTCGAGAAATAAAACTCCAAAACAATTTTTGAAACTTTTCAAAAATCGGACACTTACTCAAATGACGGTAGATAGGTTTGTTGAAATATTGCCAATGGAAAAAATATACTGCGTAACGGTATCGGATGCGTATAAGGAAGAAATAATTAAAGAAATACCCGAGTTTTTACCGGATAATATTATAGTCGAGCCCGTAAGGCGGGAGACGGGACCCGCTCACGGCATAGGAGCGGCTTATATTTATAAGAAAGACCCCGACGCGGTAATAATTACCGAATCCGCCGATCGTTTGGTGAAACCCGTAAGAGATTATCTTTTTACCGTAGAAAAAGCCGCAGAAGTTGCCTTTAAAGATAAGGTGCTTGTTGCCCTGGGTGTTGAACCCCGCTATCCCCATACCGGATTGGGACATATAAAAAGAGGTAAGAAAATAATAGCGGCGGGAAAGCTGAATTTTTTCAAGGTCGAGAAGTTTGTTGAAAAGCCGGACTTGAAAACCGCGGAGAGATACACAAAATCCGGAGAATACTATTGGAATGCCGGGCAGTATGTTTGGAGAGCAGACTCGCTTTTGGATGCTTTCAAAAAATACGCTCCCAAGATAAAAGCGGAATTGGATAAAATATCAGCTTCGATTGGTACAAAAGACGAAGAGAAAACGATCAAAACTTCCTATAATTTGATGCCGAAGATCTCTATCGATTATGCGGTGTCGGAGAAAGCTAGAGATATGGTGGTGGTTGCCGGAGACTTTTACTGGACCGATATCGGAGATTGGAAGGAAGTCTGGGGGAGTTCAGCAAAGGACAACTTGGGCAATGTAGTCATTGACGGTGATGAAGCAGGGGGGGAAATAATAAATATCGACACTTCCGATGCCCTAATTCATAAAGACGGAAGGTTAATTGCGGTAATCGATGTTGATAATATTGTTATTGTCGATACCAAAGACGCTCTTTTGGTTTGCTCCAAAAGTCGGGCCCAGAATGTAAAAAAGATCGTGGAAAAACTTGAGAAAGAGAATAGAGAGGAACTTCTTTAGATAGGTCTTTCGTATGATTTATCAAATATCCAAAAGAAGTATTGACATTATCGGTTCTCTATTTCTCATTATTTTTTTCTCTCCGATTCTTTTGCTAACGGCAATAGCTATCAAATTGACTTCTTCAGGGCCGGTATTGGCCGATACTCCCAAACGGGTAGGGATGAAAGGAAGGCTATTTTATCCTTATAAATTCCGGTCAATGATATTAAATGCGCACAAACTTTTGAGAACCGACGCGCGATTTAAGAAATTGTATGAAGAGTATAAAAGGTCGAGCTTTAAATTACGCGAAGATCCCCGGATTACGAAGGTCGGAGGGTTTATCAGGAAGCATTCAATCGATGAAATCCCTCAACTTGTAAACGTATTAAAAGGAGAAATGAGTATTGTCGGTCCTCGGCCTTATTATCCGGATGAATTGGATCAGCAGCAAAAAAGATATCCACAGACAAAAAAACTGGTAAAAGAGGTGTTGTCGGTAAGACCGGGGATTACCGGTTTCTGGCAAGTTTCGGGCAGAAGTGAAGTAAATTTTGATAAAAGAATTGAAATGGATGCTTTTTATGCAAGAAAAGGATCCATATTCTTTGACATTCTTATACTGTTAAAAACCCCATGGGCAATGATTTCGGGCAAGGGAGCGGTATGATATTATGAATGATATGTCAGATGATTTATCGATACCTCAAATACCTCAAATAAAGGTCGATTCGGCCAGTCAGCCCAATGTCGGGGGGGGCAAGCAGAAAAAAATTGTTCTGGGGGTAATTATCGGATTGGCGCTTTTGTTGTTATTGATGGTTATACCGGGGTTGATTGTATATCAAAAGTCAATGAAGCTGAAGTCTGCGGTTGGGGTATTGGTTGCCGCCGTGAAGTCTCAAAACCTGCCTGAGATAAGTAAAGAGATTGGAAATACTAAAAATTCACTAAAATCCCTTAAAAGCTCATATAAATTAATTTCCTGGATAAAGTTTATTCCCTTTTTAGGTGTTTACGCTAATGATTTGGGGCATGCTCTAAATGCAGGAGAGTATGGTCTAGAGGCAGGAGAAGTGGTTTTATTGGCCGTAGGACCGTATGCCGACATATTGGGATTTAACGGGCAAAAAGAAGAAGCCGGAGACGGAACGAAGACGGCCCAGGAGAGGATTGATTTTATCGTTAAGTCAATTCCCAGTTTGATTCCAAGGATTGATGAAATCACGCTTAAGATTTCCAAAATAAAGACCGAACTTGATGAAATTAACCCGGAACAGTATCCGGTAAGAGTCGGTAAAAACGAAGTTAGGGTAAAAGTAAAAAGAGGTCTGGAACTTTTTGACGAGGGAGCAACTTTTGTCACAAACGGAAAGCCTCTTTTGGAAGCGGCGCCGTATCTTTTGGGAATAGATGAAGAAAGACAATATCTCCTTCTTTTCCAAAACGACAAAGAACTTCGGCCAACAGGCGGGTTTTTAACGGCCTATTCAATTATGAAAGTAAATCAAGCAAAATTTACCCCGGTTTCATCCAACGATATTTACAACCTGGATGCAAAATACAAACCTTTTCTTCCCGCCCCCGATCCGATTGTCAAATACCTTAAAGGGCCCTATGTTCTTTCAAAGAAATTAAGACTAAGGGACATGAACTGGGTACCTGATTTTGAAGAGAGCATGAAAATTTTTATAGAAGAGGCCGACAAAGTTGGATTGGAAAAAGTGGACGGAGTAATTTCTGTCGATACTCAGGTTTTGGTTAACCTTCTTGATGCACTGGGACGTATCGGGGTACCCGGTTTTGGGAACTTCAGTACGGAGATTGAACCCAAATGTAACTGCCCTCAAGTCATTTACGAGCTGGAAAGCTTTGCCGATACGGAGGGTCCTGTAGTTTGGGATCCGGCAGGAACGGGCAAGATAATCTACGCCCCTGCCAATTACGACAACAGAAAAAAAATAATCGGTCCTTTAATGAACTCAATTTTGGCCAATGCTTTGGGGCAGCCTAAGGATAAACTTCCCCGACTTTTCGAAGCGGCTTTTAAGTCTTTAACCGAAAAACACGTTCTTTTCTATCTTTTTGACCAAAAGACCCAAGAAGCAGTCAAGTCTTTTGGGATAGCAGGAACCTTGAAAGACTTTAATGGGGATTATCTTCATATTAATGACGCAAATCTTGGAGGGCGTAAGTCTAACCTTTATGTAACACAAGAGGTCGAACAGGATTTCTCGATTGCTAAAGACGGAAGTATCGAAAAGGCGCTTACCATAACCTACAAAAATCCGGAAAAATATGACGGATGGTTGAATTCCGTACTTCCTAATTGGTTGAGAGTGTATGTTCCTAAAGGCAGTGAGCTGATCAGTTTTGAGGGGGTGGAAGACAAGGCAGACCCCTACGATGAATTTGATAAAACGGTTTTTGCCGGTTTTTTCCAACTCAGGCCGGAGGGGGTTGCAAAAGTAACCCTAAAATATAAACTTCCTTTCGGAAAATCAGACGACTTGAAACTTCTTATTCAGAAACAACCCGGTACAGATTCTCCTTTATATAGAATGACGATTGGTAAAAATGAAGAAGAGTTTTTTCTCAAAACGGATAAAGAGATTAAGATAAGGATGTAGGTATGAACCTCAGGAGTTATTTGGATGAAGGCGTTGTCCTGGCCAGGAGAAATTATGGTGAGGCGGATAGGATACTGTCGGTGTTTTGTAGGAGAAACGGAAGACTGTCCTTTTTGGCCAAGGGTGTCAGGAAGCCGTTGAGCAGGAAAAGAGGACACATCGAAGTCTTCAGCCATATTGAGTTTCAGGCTTCCCGAATAAAAGGGATCGACTTGATTACGGAAGTGGATACGCTGGGAAATTTTAACAAGATAAGACTTAGTCTTCAGAGAACCTCCTTGGCATATTATTTTATGGAAGCGGTAGGCAGATCAACCCGTGAGGGAGAAGGGCACCCCGAACTTTTTGCTTTAATTAAAGATTATTTACTTCGATTGGAAACAGAAAAAACTCTTAAAAAACTAAAATCGGATTTCATATACGCACTTTTAACGACACTCGGTTTTTGGCCAAGGGGAAAAGTTTTGCCAAATCCCGAGAACAAACTTGAAGAAGTTATTGAATACCGCCTTTTTTCAGAAAGGGTGGGGAAAAGAATATTCGAATAGTCACGTCTAAACTTTACTACCGAATCCTGTTATAATCCAGTCATATGGGTGTTGATAAACAAAGTTTGACGCTTCGCGATAAACAAAGTTTGACGCTTCGCGATAAACAAAGTTTGACGCTTCGCGATAAAC
>CAYITS010000032.1:0-892 GCA_964366385.1 uncultured Gammaproteobacteria bacterium | reverse complement strand
AAAGTTTGACGCTTTCGGTGATGGAAAAGGTTGCTTCCCTTGCCAAAAGAAGGGGGTTTATTTTTCAGGGGAGTGAAATATATGGAGGTTTTCAGGGTTTTTGGGATTATGGTCCTTTGGGGGTAGAGCTTAAAAACAATATCAAAAAAGAGTGGTGGAAAAGTATGGTCTATATGCGGGAGGATGTAGTGGGTCTCGATGCCGCAATTATCATGAACCCCAAGGTTTGGGAAGTGTCCGGTCACACAAAAGCCCTCGTTGACTTATTGGTTGAATGCAAGATTTGCCATAAGAGATTGCGCGCGGATGAGGGGGGAGCTATAAAAAAGCACGGAGAGGAGCATGGAGGCAAAGGCGATTGGACGAAACCAAAAACTTTCAATCTTTTAACGGAAGTATTTTTGGGGTCTACGGAGCCGAAAGAAAAGGCCTATCTCCGGGGTGAAATTACTCAGGGTGTTTTTGTTAATTTTAATAATGTTGTTAACTCGACGAGAGTAAAAATTCCCTTTGGCATTGCTCAAATCGGTAAAGCTTTTCGAAATGAAATTACTCCGGGAAATTTTACTTTCAGATCGCGTGAGTTTGAGCAGATGGAGCTGGAATATTTTATTAAACCGGACGAGAAGGAAGGCAAGAAGATTTTTGAATATTGGAAAGAGCAAAGGATGAATTGGTATATAAGTTTGGGGTTAACTTCAAAAAAGTTGAGGTTTAGGGAGCAAAAAGAAGATGAAAGGGCGCATTATGCTCGTTTTGCTGCAGATATAGAATACCAAGCGCCTTTCGGGTGGAGCGAGTTTGAAGGAATTCACCACCGGGGAGATTTTGATCTTAAAAATCACTCGCTTAAATACAATGACAATGAAAGCGGTGAAGAGTTTACCCCCTG
>CAYITS010000031.1:0-8664 GCA_964366385.1 uncultured Gammaproteobacteria bacterium | reverse complement strand
ACTGGCAACGTCGGCATCGGGACGACCTCACCGGTCGGGAAACTGGAAGTCTCCGGGGCAGTGGTGGGTAAAGCCTTAACCATTCTCAATGAAACCGGGGATCAAGCCCCGTTTACCGCTTCAGTGTCCGGAGTCACCAAATTCACCATTGCCAACTCCGGCAACGTGACCATCGTGGGTTCCGGGACCACCTGCGTCATCGGTTCCGGCACCGGAGCCACCAACTGCACTTCCGACGTCAGACTGAAATCTAATATCTCCAATCTGGGATCGACCTTGGACAAAATCTTGCGGCTGCGTCCGGTCAACTTCACTTGGGCCGACCCAAACAAGGCTCAAGATAATCACCTTGGTCTGGTGGCCCAGGAAATGCAGGATTTGTTCCCTGAACTGGTAGCCGACGTCTACGACGATTACAAAGGCATAGATTACGCGGCTTTGGTGGTGCCGGTGATTAAGTCTGTCCAGGAACTGGACGCCAAAATTGCCTTGCTTGAGACCGAGATTGAACTTCTCAAATCATCCCAAGTCTTGGGAGATATGACCATGAACCTGACGGCCTCCGCCTCCTCAAGCGCTTCTTTAGCCGATCTTAGCGTTCTGGGACCGACTAATTTGGGAGACACGACTATCACCGGCTCTCTAAATGCCGGCATTCTTAACATCAACGGTCCGGAAGGTTCGATTGACGCCATCGGGACTCTAAAAATCCAGCCTCTTGCCCTTGCCGGCATTGAGTTCTTAAACGACGCAATCGAAATGGATCAAAAGGGAAACTTAATCATCAAAAAAGGAGTGATTATCGGCAGTGATCAAATCAGGGGAAAAGTGGCGATTGCAAACGGTGAAACATCGGTCATAGTCAAAAAAGAATGGGAGAAAGAACCGGCCAGCATTGTTGTCACCCCGAGTTTTGATACCGGCTTTTGGATAACCGATGAAAGTAAAGACGGATTTACCGTTCATTTTAATACAAAGCCGAGCAAAGAAGAGCGGTTTAACTGGATGGCTTTATGGTAAGGAAGTTAAAGAAGCCAATCAACCTCTTTTTTATCCCAAGTTCTCCAAAAATAGTTATTATTTTTGAAACCCATGTGGGTGTATTCCTGTTGTTTGAGCCGTTCAATTACTAAAAAGTTTTCCCAAAGCGGTCCTGCATCATCTCTGGTTTTTAAATCGTTAAAATTATTGATAACCGCATTTCTTATTCCGTTATCATAAAAATAATATTTGCTCTTTTTGGTAATCTCTTTTCTTAAATTCCTGCTATACCCCCGTAAATTGTATAAAACAAAGGATTGCTCAAAAAGCCAAAGATATCTTGCAGCCGTTTTTCTGTCTATCCCCAAATTAGACCCCAGTTCGGTTAAAGAGACTTCATTTCCCACTTGAAAGGCAATAAGTCTTAATAGATCGAGAAGAATTTTGCTGTCAGACACTCTTTCAAGTTCAACAATATCCCTAAAAAGATATGAATCGGCAATCTTTGTCAAAATTTGCATTTTTTCTTCCCGATTTTTTGCCTCAATTACCGCCGGATAGGAACCAAATATCAAGAATTCCTCCTTTTTTTGTTCCAATTCAAAACGATTGCAGCTTGGCAACAGTTCCTTTTGAGATATGGGGTACAGTATATAGTCAAACATTCTACCAACCAAAGGCTCGCCCACTTTATATGAAAGGCTCAGAGTTGAGGACCCCGTAATCAGCACCTTCAAATCAGGATTGTTATCGACCATAATTTTTAGACCTAAACCGACATCGGGTATTCTTTGAGCCTCGTCAATGACAACAAGTTCATATCCTGCCGCATAATTTTGAATTTTACTTAAATCTCTCGAGGAAAGAATTTCGAAAACGGATATATTATCCCCATTGTCAAGTTTCGGGGAGTCGGAGTGTTTAAAATCAGCAAATTTCAGGGATTTTGGCTAGGCTACGCGTTCCTTGAGCGCCCGGTAGAATTTCTGAAGATAATCTTCGGCTTTGGCCCAATTGCCTTTATTCCTTTCCACATTTGCCAAGACTCTCAAATGGGCCGCTTTGGCGGCTTGAAACAATGAAATCCGATAAACCTCCGCATATAACTCTCTGGCTGTTTCCTCCGCTTCATGCGCCTCTTTGATGTCTTCCTTTTCTCCCAATTCCCGGCGCATCTTGACTTCCAGAGAGGCCACAATTTTGGGTTCAAAAGCCAGTTTGAGCTCATCTTTTACCAGCTTATAAAATTTCTTCATTTTAATATTTGCTTTGTCCCACTTGCTTTTCTTCTCCTCCAATAAAGCCTGGGCCATGAGTTTGGCGGCGTCTTTAGCAAGGCTTTTGGACAAACCGAACTGCTCTTTTAAATGCAGCATCGCGTAATCCCTTAACCGCATTCCCTCGGGAATGTTTTTTAACCTCCACCAGGCAATCTCCAGTCTTGCCGTAACTTCGGGATTAAAGGTGAAGTGTTTGACTTTGTCGTTCCCCCCAAACCTGCGTCTGCGGCGGGAATAATCAATAATTATATTCCCAAGCTTTTTGGGGGTCATATCGGGAAGGTGATCAAGTTCCCAGCAATATTCCGCATAATTTAACTGCCAGGGCAAAAATCCGCTGGTTCTTTGTTCACCGGAAGTGCGAATAAACAAATCCACATTCGGATAGGGTTGATCTCCGGTGTCCAAATATGAGGCAAAAAGTTTTTCATTTACATTTTCTGCCTTTACGCCATCTTTGATTATCTTTTGAGTGGCTCGAACAATCTCGTCACGTCCCCCATAATCCAAAGCAATATTAAAAACATGTTTAGTATATCTTTCAGTATCATTCTCCAACTCTCTAATATAGGAAACAAGCTTTTTGGGAAATCTGTCTTTTCTCCCCAAATGCACAAATTTAATTCCCTCTTCGCCGGCTTTTTTCTTTATTTCATCAAGCATTTTGCGGTATAAGGTCATCAAATATTTTATTTCTTTTGAAGATCTGTCCCAATTTTCAGTTGAAAATCCCCAAACGGTAAAAGTGTTTACTCCCCAATCCCGCGCCGCTTGAGCAATTTTCATTCCGGCTTCAAAACCGGCCTTGTGGCCCTCTAAAGTATGAAGCCCGCGGGAACGCGCCCAACGTCTGTTGCCGTCAAGAATTATGGCAATATGATCCGGAACTTTAATATCGGAGGGAAGAGCAATCTTTGCTTCAGCCATGAAAAGATTATATCATATCAAATGTCAGATAACAATCTAAATAAGTATTGATTGGTGCACTTCTTCACCAATACGCCGAAGAAAAAATCAGATTAACTATTTAGTTATTCGAGCTTTATTTTGTATAAAAATATCTTTAAAGGAAAAATAAGCGCGGCATTTATAACCCTTCTTATTCTTTTTGGTTGAGTTATCAGTCTCCAAACCCATTCAAGCCCATGCTTTTCCATCCATTTGGGAGGAAGCTTTCTTTTACCCGTAATGTAATCAAAAGTTCCCCCCACCCCCATGGCCAAATTTACATTTAATTTAGGCAAGTTTTTATAAATCCATTTTTCCTGCTTTGGGGCGCCGAAAGCCACGAAAAGCAGATGAGGTTTAAATTGATTGATTTCGGAAACTACATCAGTAGTTATCTTTCTATCAACTTCTGATACAGGATTGGCTTGATTATCCAATTTCGGCCCCGAATTGGACAAAAAGCCAACTTTCCTAAAATTCAGTTTAAGAGTTTCCCGGGTTTTTTTGGCAACTCCCGCTTCTCCTCCCAAAAGATAAACCTTCCAACCCTTTTTATTCGCCAAAGAAACCAAGTCCCAAAAAAACTCTCTGCCTTTTATCAGAGGACAACCTTGTCCGTACAGAAATTTCATCGCTTTGGATATCCCCACCCCATCGGCAAGATTGCGGCTGTTGTTTGCCAAAATATTATAAAGTTGTTGATCCTCAGTTGAGGCTACGGCGAGCTCGGGATTAAAGCTGACCAGGAAAGTTTTTCCCTCGAGCCTGCGAAAATGAGCTAGCAGTTTAGCCTTCGGAGTGCTATTTACACCAACATTTAAAATATTGCCTATTTTTCGGTCTATATTAGGTGGTAATAAATCGTTTTTTCTTAACATATAACCAATATCTGCCTATTCAAGCAACAATTCCGACAAAAATTTTCCCAGTTTTTCCATATTTTATTATCTTATAGTAAGTTTAAACAGCATTTCAAGGTTCATCATTCTCGACAGATGCATGATATTACCTCCTTTCCAATATAAAATTACTACAGGCTAAGAATAAGAATATTTTGAGTAATGCTTAATACACATATTGTACAAAAAATACCCTCAAATAATGTGTATGAAATGTCGCAACTTATCCTCATTCTATCCTCATTAAATACAACCAAAAACACCCACTACTATAGTACTTCTCTGTTTACCTATAACTATTTACTATTTAGAAATTAGAAATATATTCGATTTAAAAAATCGTAGAAATTAGAAATTTTTTGCTATCCTCTAGTTATTACACTTCTTCTCCAAAGTTCTATATTATCCATCACCAAACCCGTTCCCCTGACGACGCAAAGTAAAGGCTCGTCGGCAATATGAGCCGGCACTCCTGTTTCCTGAGTCATTAATTTGTCAAAATTACGAAGCAAACTTGTTCCGCCGCTCATAACAATCCCTTTATCGATAATATCCGCGGCCAATTCCGGCGGCGTATCCTCCAGAACCGCCTTTACCGCTCCTATAATCTGCATAAGAGGGCCTTGAATCGCCTCTGTTATGTCTGAGGAGGTTACGATTACGCTTCTGGGAAGACCAAAAACCAAATCCCTGCCCGATATCTCCAATTTCTCGTCTTTGGCAAGAGGCAAAGCCGAGCCGATCTTTATTTTTACGTCCTCCGCCGTTTGATCACCAATGATTAAATTGTGTTTTTTCTTCAAATGAGCCTGAACTGCTTCATCGATCTTGGTTCCGGCAACCCGGACGCTTTTATGGACCACGACGCCGCCCAAAGAAAGCACAGCCGCTTCAGCCGCCCCTCCCCCGATATCGACTATCATATGGCCGGAAGGCGCCGATACGGGAATTCCCGCACCGATTGCGGCGGCCAAAGGCTCATCTATTAAATAAGCATGTCTGGCTCCGGCCGATAAGGTCGCATCCAAGGCCGCCCGGCGCTCAACCTGGGTACAGCCGGCCGGCACACAAACCATCACGTCAGGCTTGATAAATTGAAATCTGCCGGTTACCTTGCCGATAAAATACCGGAGCATTGCCTCGGTTACCTGATAATCGGCAATCACTCCCTCACGCATCGGACGGGAAGCCGTCAGGCTTTCGGGGGTCCGGCCCAGCATTCTTTTCGCATCCTCGCCGACGGCCACAACCTTATTATCGTCGGAAGAAATTGCCACCACCGTCGGCTCATTAGCCACAATTCCTTCTCCCGCCACCCAGACAACCGTATTTGCGGTTCCTAAATCTATGGCAATATTCTTTCTTAACATGATTAATGGTATGATTATACCATGACAAAACAGCGGATTTTGATATTGCTGTCGACATTTATAGTCGTCGGAGTTTTGGGCTATTTTGCCATTCTATTGGCCCGCGGCTACCGCTTCAACAGCAAAACTTTTAAATTCAATCCGAATGGTATTTTAGTTATCAAATCGGATCCTACCGGTGCACAAATTTTCATTAATGGGGACCTTAAAGGAGCTACCGATTCAAATATTTCCCTTGCCCCGGACACATACGACCTGAAAATCAACAAAGAGGGTTATCTCTCCTGGTATAAACGGATAACGATCGAAAAAGAGATCGTTACGGAGGTAAATCCATCCCTTTTTAAACCCACCCCGGCTCTTTCTCCCCTAACCTTCTCGGGTGCAACCGCTCCGACAGCGTCAAATGACTTTTCCAGAATTGCCTTTGCCGTTCTTCCCTCCGAAGAAGTGGAAAAAGACCTGCCTGCGCAGACAGGTAAAGTCGGGCTTTGGATAATGGATACCAGCCCGCTTCCGTTGGGATTCAACCGTGATCCGAAAAGAATAACCGATGGCGACTTAACCGGAGCATCCTGGCAGTTTTCACCCACGGCCGGAGATATTTTACTCGAAACTTCTTCGGGCGTATTCCTTTTGGATGCCGGCTCCTTCACACCCCAAAACCAAAGCGTCAATATAGCCTCAAAGAAGATTTCCGTCTTGGCTTCATTTAATAAGGAAAAAACAATCAAACTTGAGGCTAAAGTCAAAAATCTCCCGCTCGAGTTTCAGGAAATACTCAAAAGAAAAACATCTTCCTTTGTTTTTTCACCCGATGAAAATAAGATTCTCTATACCGCCTCTGCCTCCGGGACCATCGCAGAAAAGCTTATTCCCCAGCTTCCCGGTTCATCTACGCAAAAGCAAGAGAGAGCTATCGTAATAGATCACACCTATGTTTACGATATAAAAGAAGATCGCAATTTCCCGGTTGATGACGGTGCCGGTTCCCTGACAATTAGCGGCGGCAATGCCAACGGGGCAAAAAGAAGAATGTTTTGGCTTTCCAATTCACTCAATTTAGTCCTGGCGGAAGAAGGGAAAATCACCGTCTTGGACTATGACGGAACCAACCGGCAGGCGGTCTATTCCGGATCTTTCATTACCCCGCATGCCTATTCCTATATCAACTCTGCAAAACTTTTGATTCTTACCAACCTCGGAGCCGCCTCTACCCCCAATCTCTATTCGCTGAATATCAAGTAACGAGGATATCTTGCCACTTATAATTCCGCACTCCTTTACCCAGGACAAAACTATCCTCTGAAGTGGAAATTATTGCGGTCTTTTCTACTTCTTTTACATCCTTTGCCGCCTGTATCAGAGATACGGCATGTTTTTCTGTTATAGTACTTGAACTTTTTACTTCAAAAAGGCATAACTTCCCGGCCACTTCTATCACCAAATCCACCTCCAAACCATCTCTCGTCTTCAAATAATATAGAGATGGTATTTGACCAAAATTAAGAGACCTTTTCAGAAAGTCCGTCACCACCAACGTTTCAAACAAATTCCCATAATGGGGACTTCCGATTAAAGACTCTTTTTTATGTAATCCCAAAAGATATGAGGCCAAACCCGTATCGGTAAAATACAACTTCGGGCTTTTTATTGTTCTTTTTCCAATATTCCGATAGTAAGGATAAAGAAGATAAACCTGATAACCTGTTTCCAATAAAGAAAGCCAACGTTTGGCGGTTGAAAATGAAACACCTATATCTCTCGAAATTCCGGATAAATTAAGAATTTGTCCGGTTCTTACTGCGCAGGCGCGCAAAAAGATTTCAAATTGGGATAAATCCCCTACTTGTTTCAAGTTGCGAATATCCCTTTCCAGATACGTAGTAATATAGGACCCACACCAAATCTGCCTGTCAACTTTTTTATTTGAAGCAATCTCGGGATAATTGCCTCTTAAAATTATCTCAGCCAAATCCGGCAATTCAGTCTCTTTTTGTATACCTATCCCCTTGCTGACAAGAGAATCTATCGAAACAGCCTTGTCCCCCAAACCACACCTTTCCATCAGAGAAAACGGCAGCAATGAAAAAACAGCGGCGCGTCCCGAAAGGGATTGGCTTACATTCTGCATCAGGGCAAAGTTCTGCGAGCCTGTAATTAGCCATTGACCCGGTTTTCTGTCTTTATCTATTGCCGTTTTAATGTAAGAAAGCAAAGTGGGGACATATTGAATCTCATCTATTATTAGGGGAGGTTTATATTGCGAAAGGAAACCGTTTGGGTCGGCGTTCGCCCTCATTCTTACATCGGGGTTTTCCAAATTAACGTAGGAGTAATTTTTTTCGAAGAGCATATGAAGCAGTGTCGTTTTCCCTGACTGCCGCGGGCCCGTGATCACTATTGCAGGGAAAGTTTTTCTGGCTTTTTCAATTGTTTGAGAAAGAGTTCTGGGCTTCATATTACTATTATCACCCTGCAAATTCATCTTGTCAAGACGAAATTGCAGGGTAATCTAGGTATAATGGCTGGGACGTTGGACTCTTTCTCTCTTTTGGTCGGGGTGGACGGACTCGAACCGTCGATCTCGTCGTCCCGAACGACGCGCTTTACCACTAAGCCACACCCCGTCTCACATTCTGAACGCAGTGAAGTGTCCCCGGGGAGAATCGAACTTCCATTTAAGGTTTAGGAAACCTCCGTTCTATCCGTTGAACTACAGGGACGAACCATTGAATTTTACCACGAACAAATTTCGCTTTCTTTAAACCACAATTTTCTTTCAAACCCGGCTTCTTCGACACTTCCCGAAGCGTGAACTATATTTTGAGTGGTTCTCTTTTGCAGATTTGATAAAAACGCCGAATCCAAAGCAAAATCCCCCCTAACCGTTCCCGGAAGAGCCTCCGCGGGAAAAGTATTCCCTACAATTTTACGAACCAAAGAAACCGATCCCGGCCCCTCCAGAAGCATGGCCATAACCGGCCCCGAGCTTAGAAATTCCATATTCCACTTCCTCACCATTCTCCCTATTTCAACAGGATTTTTCGTGCCAAGATTTTCCGCAGGGTCCATACCGTATTTTTGGTAATTCTCAAGCGTTTTTTCACCAACGGTTTTGTGGTAATTGACATCATCTTTATAATGCTTACCCACAAAAGTTTTGTCCACCCAAATCATTTTAAC
>CAYITS010000030.1:0-8734 GCA_964366385.1 uncultured Gammaproteobacteria bacterium | reverse complement strand
AACACCCCGAATTATTTTCTCTCTTGCGCACAGGTGAGCCGGTAAGTTAAAATTGTCCGTATGACGCCTTTACCAAAGAAAAAACATACCAGAAGCAGAAGCGGCAAGAGACGGGGAAACAAAGTTCTAACCTTACCCAACCTTATCGCCTGTCAATCTTGCAAGAAACTCAGGTTTTCCCATCGGGTGTGCCCTCACTGCGGTCACTACAAAGAATCGAAATAATGAAAACAGCCCATGATCCCCGGCATCAAAAAAGACGCGAGATTATAATAAACCTGTTTGCGGAATCTTTTACAAAGCAGGCGGGATTTGACAATTTAACCAAAAAAATTCTTTCACAACTCAAGGAAATTGATCAAAAAATAGAATCTGCCGCCCCGACCTGGCCAATTAACAAACTAAACAAAATTGACCTGGCTATTCTCAGACTGGCTGTTTATGAACTTAGTGAAGAGGAGACGCCGCCAAAGGTAGTTATTGATGAAGCGGTTGAACTGGCAAAAGAATTCGGTGGAGAAAACTCAGCCTCTTTTATTAACGGAGTGTTGGGTACCATTTACAAATTACAAAAATGAAAAAAAATTTATTTAAAAACAAGGACTTGTTAAATCAGGCTCTGACCCATAAATCCTGGGTTAACGAACACCCCAATAAAAGAGAATCGAACGAAAGGCTTGAGTTTTTGGGGGACGCAATCTTGGAATTCGTGATTACCGAGACTTTATATAAAAAATTTCCCCAACACCAGGAGGGGTATTTAACTGCGCTGCGATCCAACCTCGTCAACACCCAAAACCTGGCAAACTTGGCGCTAAAGTTAGGGATCGGAGAAGCTCTTTATTTATCCAAAGGAGAGGAAGAGGGGAGAGGCAGGGAAAATCCGTCACTCTTGGCAGACACGATTGAAGCGATCATTGGAGCTTTATTTATTGACGGCGGGTTGAGTACTGTCAGCAGGTTTATCAAAGAACACTTAGTTGCTGAAATTCCGGACAAAGTGTCCGGGCCTCTCAAAGACCCCAAAAGCAGGTTGCAGGAATATGTCCAATCCCAAGGATTCCCGGCCCCAAAATATAAAGTCATTGAGGAGTCGGGTCCCGACCATAACAAAAAATTCATTATTGAGGTTTTCGTCAAAAACGATTCTTGGGCCAAAGGTGAAGGAAAAAGCAAAAGCCTGGCCGAACAGGAAGCGGCAAAAAATGCTGCAATCAGAATGATTGAAGTATAATCAAGTATAATTGGGTATGGTAAAAATCAGATTATCAAGGGGGGGAGTAAGAAACAAACCTTTTTACAAAATTGTGGCATCCGATTCAAGAAGTAAAAATAAGGGCAGGTATCTGGAACTTCTCGGACATTGGCAGCCATCAAAAGGTCTTGTAAAAATTGACAAAAGCAAGATCGAGAAGTGGCTGAAACTTGGAGCACAGATCTCTCCTGCGGTTACAAAATTATATGAAAAAACTGCTTGAGTTCATTATTAAAGGAATCTTGGGAAAAAAGGATTTTACGGTTACCGAGTCGGTGGAAGGCGATTTTGTAAATCTTGGCATTAAGGTACCCGGCGAAGACACCGGTCTGATTATCGGAAAAGAAGGCAGAACAATAAAAGCCATCAGAAATCTTCTCAAGGTGAGGGCTACCCTGGAAAGAAAGGGCGTCTCCGTTTCAATTGATTCTTAGAAAACAAATGCTATACTACAAAACTCTTCCAAAATTCCCTGCCAGCGTAAGTTTTTCTTTCAGTTTTTCTTTGAGCATTTCCGTTATTTTTCGCTGGGATTTGGGTAAAAATCTTGCCAGGTCCTTATTCAATTTATCCTGCGGAAATAATTCCACCCTTTTTAATAATTTTTTTCCAGCCAAACGTTTTTTAAGCGGAATGCCTTTTTCCAGCAAAAACCAGAGATCAAAAAGATCTCTTCCTTTTTCCCGAGCCAAAAGGGCATGAACCTTTTCCGTTAAAATTTCTTCAACCGAAAGATGAACGACCAACGGAAAAATGGCGATGGGAAATTTGGTAACAAGCGGAGAAACTGTTATTTTCTCAACTTTTTTTATTTCGGTAAAATCCAAGCGGATAACTAAAGGGTACTTAAAATCGGCCGGCTGATATTTTATCCGGAAACGGATATTGTTTTTGCCGGAATATAAAAGCAAAATTCTAAGTCCCGGCAGTTCCTTTTGAATAAGTTTCTCCAGTTTTTTCATTATTCCTCTTAATTGCTCTTTATTGTAAAGGGTGGAAAAATCCAAATCTTCGGAAAACCTCGGTGAACCGAATAATAATCTTATTGCCGTTCCTCCCTTGAAATAGATTTTACCCGCTTCCTTATTCCGATAGAGACGGCTCAAAAACATCAGCTGGAGATGTTCGCGCATAATGGTAAAGCCGTCAATTTGATATTCTTTAGCCAATATTTCTGTTTGTTCTTTGGTAATCATAAAATAATTTTTTCGGCAAAAACTTCCGTCATCTTTCTCTTATTAACTTTTTTAAGATAAATTGCCATTTTAGATTTATCAATTTCTGAGAGGTCAATTTCCTCCCAATCAAGACTCCGCAGCCCTTTAAGAGAAAAGTAAATATAGTCCAGCAGGGCCTTTTCTTTATCGGCGATTAAAAATTCATCTTTTTTCTCATATCCCCAAAATAGGTCAGATGAGATTTGGCAATATTGAAAATCCTTGCCGTCAATATTTACAAAACGGGTTTTGTTGGTCAAAACAGAGGTGATTTGATAAGAAAAGCCGGTAATTATCCCGTAAAAGGAGAGTGCCGATTCCAGAGAAATATAGGAGGGTTGATAGAGAAAATTCGCCAGCGTAAAATCATTACCCGGAGAAAGCAGAAAACGATATTTTCCTTTAATAAGCCTTTGGATAATATTTTTTTCTTCCAGCCTTTGGATTTTTTTATATAATGTTTGCTGATTGCCAATATTAAACAACCGGCCAAAATCAGCTAGGGAAAAAAAAGAAACCTGCTTTTTCTGCAGAATTCTGATAATATCGGGGGTAGAGTATGTTTCCATAATTAGGACGATTATATACTAATTCGCTGTTTGTGTCAATTTGTACTTTCCAAAATTCCCCACTAATGCGGGAATCCAGCCGGGAGTTCCGGTTTCGCCAAAGTCGACCACCAATAGATTCATTCCCTAAAGGGGTCCTCATTTTCTGTCGGTTCCTGCGGTAAAAGTTGAGCAAATGGGGGCCGGGTAAGAGAAAGTAAAGATTCCAGTATCTCCTTTTCCTCGGGCGTAAGATCTCTCAAAGGCTGGGTTAGAGAGGGGATCTTGTCCGGAAAGGGCGACCAAAAAGAGCTGACGCCAACGCTTGCGTTTGCCAATGGCCCTTCAATTTGAAAGTCTACTTTATCCACCACAATCAAAGGCAGGACATTTTTCAATTGGCTGATGCCATTAATAACATCCGCTATTTGACCCGCGAGGTTGAAAGAAATCGAGATTTTATTTATTCCCGCTTGGTCCGTACTGCCTGATCCTACTTTAATATTGGATAATTCGACAAGACCGTCTTTTCCCAAATACTTTATCCAATACAGAGATAAAAGTACCGGATTTTTCTCGGGTAAAGCAATGTTGGCGATATTTGCCTGATCCAAGACATTCTCCTCGACACTTTTTAACAGTTCTTCTTTTTGTTTTAAAATGGTTTCATTTTCCTTTTGAGAATTTACGCCATCCTGCAATTCGGATATCTTTGAAATTCCTATTTTTAGACTGAAAACAAAAAGAAACAAAAGGACGATTAACAACAACGCCGGAAAATAGATAATCTGCCAGTTTCCAAAAGGAATTGATATTCTTTTCATTTTGTCGTCAGATCCAAGCCGAGACGGTATCCGCCTATCGGCGCGAAAGAAAATCCGGTCAATTTAACTGCTTTAAAAAGAGGGTTTTCAAGTATTTGTGACAAAAATTCTTCTATCTGATCCGAAGTTAACACCTCGGCCGTCAAATTGATTTTATCGGAGACCAGTTTTATCTCCGAAATATTTACTCCCGGAGACCGCCCCAGAATATCTTGAACGTTTTGCGTAAATTTATCTCTTAAAGAGCCATCCGGCAGAATCAGTTTGATCTTTGCCAGCCTTTCCTGCAAAAGCAACGTTCCTCTTTCCGTCTTTTCCAGATTTTTAATAGAAGTTGTCAAAATTTCCTGGCGGCTGCGAATTCTTTTTATATTACTATTCAAAATAATAACAATTCCCAGCATGACCGCTATCGACACAAAAAATACGGCAAATACCGGAATTAAGATCTTTTTAATTAATCGGGCGACTTTAACAATACCTTTTGATGAAAACTCTTTCGGTAAAAGATTAATAGTAGGCATATCGTAAATAAATTTAACTAAAATCCTTAAGAGCTAACCCAACGGCAATAGAGTAAAGCGGGGCAAAGCCCTGCAATTTCTTGGCGGTCGCCGCATCCAAGCTGAGCTTGGCAAACGGGTTGCCCATGACAATCTCCATCCCCAACATTTCGGTCAACGCAGGTATCAATTCGGGCATTCCCGAAGAACCGCCGGTAACGATCAAACTGGTGGGGGGGTCGCTCTTTTCTTCGCTTTGATAAAACTGAATTGCTTTTTTAATTTCATCGGCAACCAATTTAACGGCCGGGTCCAGCATTTGTTTGACTTTCCCCTCCAGCTGCGTTGGCGAAAGGCCATACGTTTTTTTATACTGCTCGGCCTGCTGTGCCTGCATTCCCAAGCCTTTTTCAAGCACCCTGGTAAGGGCATCGCCCGCCGTGAGAATCGAACGGGAAAACCCCAGCTGTCCCTTCTTATTCGATATGGCGATATCCGTCGAGGTTGAGCCGAAATCCAATATCACGGCGCTTTTATCCGGCGGCGCCAAGGCTCTGACCAAAGCCAAAAGCTCCGTTTCCACCCCGACAACGTTAAGGCCTGCCATTTGCACCAGTTTTACATACTTTTCGACCAGCTCTTTTTTAACCGCAACCAGTAAAATCCTGACTTCGGGCGGACTGGCATTCTCCCGCCTTTCGATTATTTGGTATTGAATTATCGCTTCCGAAATCGGTATCGGAATATACTGCTCGGACTCCCACTTAATCGCCGAGTCAATCTCCTGATCCGTCAACATGGGAAATTTTATCGTTCTGGTGAAAATGAGCGACTCCGGAAGTGAAATATAGACATCCTTTGACGTGACTTTCGTTTCCCGGTGGAGTTTTTTAATTGCCTGAGAAAGGGCAGTAACTTCTTTACCGTTGTAGCCGATAATTCCCGATGCGTTCAGCCATAAAGCATTTCCCTCTTTTTTTACTTCGGCAATTTTTATCGATTGAGAACCGATATCCAGTCCAACGCTCATTTTGTTAAACCTCCTTTACTATATATAGCAGAATAAAAAGCCATGGGCAACTCGCCATAACCCTGAAAAACTTCAATACGCCGGCTTGTATTTCCCGATGTCCCGCCGGATTCAATCAATTGCCCCTGTGCCGGCAGGGTTGTATTTTGCGGATGAAGCGAAGTATTGACATCAACCCCAATACGGTGGGATATGTTGTTATAGAGTAACTTGAGAACCATAAACTGAAGAACATTAGGAGTATTCCATTGAGCAACCCCAAGAGAACTGAAATCAACGATCGCATCATAGGCAAAATTTATTCCGTCGATGACGCAATTACCCGCCGAAGCGGGATCACTGAAATTATTTGCGGCGCGTCTCTCTGAATTTGGATCATATACTGCCCTGGCAATTCTTACGGTTGAATAGTCGCCGGGTGGGGTTAGATAAAAAATAGTCGCTTCCAGGGCCGGGACAGGATTTGCCAAAGAATCACCCCAACAAACTTTAGCCTTCTTGCCTCTAAAACAAGGCTGTCCGCTGCAGGTCAGGTTTCCGTTTGCGTCATGCGAAACAAACCAAACGACCGCCGGTTCTCCGGAAACAAAATTATTTGGAAAAACAAGGGTATACTTTCCCTCGGCGAAACCGGACACGTTTGCCGAAAAAGATGCGTCCCCAATCGCTACCGTACCGGTTGACGAACCAACAACTAATGCCTGTTCAACACCTGCCTCGGCCGCAGAGAATGCCCTTAAAGAGCTTTCGTCCTGAGAAGAAATATTGACATCGGAAATCGTCCGGGATAGAACAGAAAGAACCAGCGTCAAAGCCACAGCCATGGAGAGAAGAACCATTAAAAGCGCTTGTCCCGATTGATTCTTCGGCAGTTTAACCATATATTTACAGTCTAGCAATTCCGACTCCCTACAGTCAATAAGTCCTCAATAAAATTTTTGAGGAAACGCTTATTTGAGTGCCTTCCTTGGTACCGGCCGTATCGACATCTTTAACGGTCGTATCGATAGTTGCCGAAGGGGGTTCACTCGTCAAATCACAGCTGATTAAACATGAAGTTACGGCAACTTCGGTTGAAGTCAGGCGTGCCGATCCCGAGGCGATATAGCCGCTGCCACCCGGAGCAACGCAGGAAAAGGACCCAGATACGCCCCCTTCATCAAGGTAGGTGATTTTAGATGAAGTGCACGAGGAAATTTGATTGGCATTTCTTAATAGCCGTTCAATGACAGCGAGAGAATAACCAAGGTTCTCTCTCGCGGTTACCGACGAACTGCCTTTTTTTGAACCTTGAATCGAAAGCATAATGGCTCTGGTTGATAAAACGCCGATAACGGCAAAAATACTAATCACCACCAATATCTCGATAAGAGTAAAACCATTTTTCATCTTTCCCTCCAATCGCTGAAATAGGTATATGACCTGGCTTCGTGCTCTCCTTGGGCATCTTGCCAGGAAACGACAACCTTCGCCTCGATGACGGCCTTTCCCGATTTATCTCTCTTTATCAAAGTCAAATTACGCTTAAGAGGAGTATTTGCAATTAACTCGTTATCCGAACATTCGCCAAGATTGGTCCAAACCAAGGCCTGTAAACAATATTTCTTTTCTACACCTATCGCATCCGCCCTATTAATAAAAACATCTCGATCGCGATCTCTTTCAGATCTTAACCACTCCGAAACCTCCTGCGCATATTTTGACCCTAAAGTCTTATTTCTCGAAAAGGTGGAATTTCTGACCGAGCTTGTCGCTAAAGAAACAATTCCCACTAAAACCAAAGTTAACACGGCAATGGCCAGAATGACTTCAAACAACGATTGCCCCCTCGACTTCGCTCGGGGTAAACCTTTTTGTGTCTTTTTCATTTCATCGAACCCTCGGCGCTGACGCTAATGGTTATACTTTTTGATATTGCCGTTTGGCTAAGGGTAATCACCGAAGAAGACCCTGAAGGAATATTTGTTCCTTGACCCAAGACCTTAAATAAAATCGGATCTATCGTCGCAGATATCGTAAAACCCGAATCAAGACTCTTGTCTTCAATATTAACCCCGACCCCCGAACACAACGCAGATATGTTATACCGGGCAGCCGAGACGATATCAAATCTATAGCCGTCAAGAAATTTTCCGGCGCAGGCAGCCGGTTTTTCCGCTGAGAGAGCTTTTTGCTGCAGTGATCTCAAATCACTTTTAACATCTCTGGCAACGGCAAATAATACTTGACGTTGAGAATATTCCCTGAAACCGGCAAAACCGAAACCCAGAATTAAAGCCACTATAGAAATTGCTATCAATACTTCAATCAGGGTAAAGGCAGGACTTTTCATGCTCTATTTCACTATACACTAAAATCGCCTCAAAAAATTTGATATAATAGACTATGTCCGTACCCAAGTTTTTACAGCCGTATCTTGCTTCGTATGAACTTTCATCCCTTAATGTAAAAAGGGATAGGGATTTGATTGTTACCGAAGTCCTCAATAGAGGCGATGATAAAGCACTTTTGTGGTTGAGTAAAACTTATTCCAAAAAAGAAATAAAAAAAGTGGTTTCTTCACCGACCAGGGGTTTATGGATGAGGAGTGTTCTTGATTATTGGACTAAGATCTTGGATGTTAACCTTCCTCGCGAAAAATTTAAGCAGGCAGTTTTGGATTTGAATCCCTAAAAATGGCAAGACATCATCCGAAGATTTTGAATAAGAACCAAAAGGAGGTCTTTTCAAGACTCGGTTTTTTGACTGAGGAGGGGTTTTATTTGGCTGGCGGGACTGCACTTGCTTTACAGATCGGTCATCGCACCTCGATTGATTTTGATTTTTTTATTCAAAAACACTTCAATGTGCATTTACTCGCGGACGAAGTTAATAAAGTATTTGGTGATAGCGCCAGAGAAACCTTGAAGGAAAAAGACACACTTTTTGTCAATATTTCCGGTGTCGATTGCTCGTTTTTTTGGTATCAGTATCCGCTTATCAAAAAGGCAGAGGACATAATGGGTGTCCGGGTTGCGAGTTGCCAGGATATTGCCGCGATGAAGCTTGTAGCAATCAGCCATCGCCCGGTCAAAAGAGATTATATAGATGTCTATTATTTACTTGAAAAGTTTAGCCTTAAAGATATGTTTTCTTTCGTTAGCAGGAAATATCCGAATTTTAATCGGTACTTTGCTTTTAGAGCCTTGGCATATTTTGAGGACATCGGGGAGCGGGAGAAAAAAAGACCGGTAAGAGTATTTGACAAAAACTTTTCCTGGGAGAAAGCGAAGAAAAAGATTTTTGAAGAAGTCAAGAAAAATCAGCTGGAAATGTTAAAATAATTCAGGGGTTGGTAATTTTGTAATTGCATGTTGT
>CAYITS010000029.1:3608-8764 GCA_964366385.1 uncultured Gammaproteobacteria bacterium | reverse complement strand
TTTGGCCAACCCGAGTGGTATGAACCGACCCAGGTATCTCCGGCAATGCAGGAAAGAGTTGATAATGAAGTGAAGAAAATAATGGATGCATCTTATGCGGAGGCGCTGGGAGTAGTCAAAAAACACCGCAAAACTTTGGACAAAATCGTCGAAAAACTTCTTATAAAAGAAACCTTAGATAAGGCAGAATTTGAAAGTATTGTCGGTAAAAAGTCTTCATTATGAAGAAACTCGTTTTAATTGACGGCAATGCAATATTGCATCGGGCTTTCCATGCACTTCCTTTCCTAACAACCAAACGCGGGGAATCGATAAATGCCGTGTATGGACTTATTTCTATGCTTTTAAGGGTAATTACCGATTTAAATCCAACCCATATTGCCGTTTGTTTTGACGTTAAAGCTCCGACTTTTAGACACAAAATATTTAAAGAATACCAAAGCCAAAGACCTCCGACCCATGACGACCTTTCCTCCCAATTTGAAAAAGCAAAACGCGTGGTTAAAGCGTTCGGCATTCCTATTTACGAAAAAGCCGGTTACGAAGCGGACGATCTCATCGGTACGCTCGCTTTGCGAGCAACTGAAAATTCGAAAATAGACGAAGTAGTGATCATTACCGGCGATCGGGATTTACTGCAGCTTGTGAACGATAAAGTTAAGTTATATATGCCCTTGTTGGGACTTTCCACGGCAAAAATTTATGGGAGGGCCGAGACTCAAGAAAGAATGGGAGTTGTTCCGGAATTAATTCCCGACTATAAAGCTTTGGTTGGGGATCCCTCGGATAATTATAAAGGGGTAGCGGGGATCGGGCCCAAAACAGCCATTGGTCTTCTTCAGAAATACGGCAGTGTGGATGGAGTGTATAAGCACTTAAAAGAAATTCCACAAAAGACGAGAGAAAAATTGGAAAATGATAAGAAAAACGCCGCTTTGTCCTATAAATTGGCAACCATTGTCAGGAATGTTCCTGTAAAATTGGACTTGGAATCGGCGGGCAAGTGGGATGTTGACAACAAGAAAGTATTGGAATTATTCAAAGAGTATGGTTTCAAGACCTTGACGGAAAGAGTAAAAAAAGCAGGACTGGAACACGATCGGGAGAAACAGATGAGTTTGATCTAGGATTTACGATTTAAGATTTATGAAAAAGTTAAAAATTGCACTGGTTCACGATTACTTGAATGAATTTGGGGGGGCAGAGAGGGTGTTGCTTGCTCTCTCCGAGATTTGGCCTGATGCCCCAATATATACCGCTTTCTATAGAAGTGATTCTCCGGCATACGTGCGGTTTAAAAATAAAAAGATAATTACGTCTTGGGTTCATAAAATTCCTTTTTTTTCAAAGTATCTTCACAGTCCCTTAAGGTTTTTGGCCCCCCTTATTTGGAATAGTTTTGATTTTACAAAATTTGATGTAATTATTGGCTCTTCAGGTTGGTATGTTACTAAAGGGTTTAAGCGAAAAAGTGAAAAAAGTATTGAGATTTGCTATTGTCACACCCCACCGAGGTGGCTTTATGGGTATAAAACCTCGATTGAATTCCAAAAATACTGGCCTGTCCGCATCTACGCCGCGATTATTGGACATTTTATGAGAATGTATGATTTTAAGGCTGCCCAAAGAGTTGATTACTTCATAGCCAATTCGAAAAATGTTGCGGAGAGAATTAAAAAGTTTTACAGGAGAGATTCCAAAGTAATTTATCCTCCGGTTGAACTGCCTCAAATATCGGGGGTAAAAAAGGGAGACTATTTTTTAGTAATTTCAAGGATCGTTGGAGGGAAGAGTTTGGGTTTGGCGGTAAAGGCTGCACTTAAATTGGGTATTAGTTTAAAGATTGCCGGGAAACCGGCTGGTTATTATACTGAATATAAGGAATTACAAAAGTTGTCTGGGGGAAATATTGACTTTTTGGGTTACGTATCAGACGAAGAGCTGGTTGAACTTTATCAAAAGGCAAGGGCATCTCTTGCTCTCTCAACTGATGAAGATTTTGGAATAACGCCGGTTGAGTCGATGTTGGTTGGTACTCCGGTGATAGCTTTTAAAGGCGGAGGATATTTAGAGTCAGTCGTAGATGGAAAAACGGGTGTTTTTTTTACCGAGTCGACAGTTGATTCTTTGATTGCGGCAATTAAAAAATTTGAGATGATGAATATCAAACCGGAAGATTGTATTGCCCAGGCCAAAAAATTTGCAAAAGAAAGATTTGTTAGAGAAATAAAATTGTTTATTAAAAAATATGCCTGAGCTACCAGAGGTTGAAACAATAAAAAAAGATTTAGAAAAATTGATTGTCGGTAGGCGGATTTTGGGAATTAAAAGCAATACCGCCAAGATGATTGAACCCTCTTTTGAGGTGGTTCAAAAAGCCATTGTCGGTAGAAAAATTACTAAGGTTGGCCGTCGGGCAAAATTGGTCGAAATTTTTCTTGACGATGGCGGTTTTTTGGTTTTCCATTTAAAACTGACCGGCAGACTTTTGGTCCGGAAAAACTCTGACCTCGAAGACGACTGGCAACGGATTATAATCTCCCTCTCGGGAGAAAAGGAGCTCCGTTTTTGTGATTTAAGGAAATTCGGCTGGTTAAAATTAATTAAAGATCAAAAAGAACTCGAAAAATTAACCAAAGAGTTTGGCCCCGAAGCTCTTGATGGATTGACATTTGGGGTTTTTCAAAAAATTCTTGCCGGTTCCCGCCGGCCGGTTAAAGTGCTTCTTATGGATCAGAAAGAAATCTCCGGAATTGGTAATATCTATGCAAATGATGCATTATGGCTTGCGGGCATTAGCCCGACTAAAGAAAGTAAGAAATTAAGAACCGAAGAACAAGAAAAACTGTATAAGGCAATTAATACAGTCTTAAAAGCCGGAATTAAATATCGCGGTGCTTCAGATCAGCACTATCTTGATGCTCTCGGGAAGAAAGGTCATTATCAGGAACATTTTTTGGTTTACGGCCGTCAGGGTAAAAAATGTTTTAATCCTGCCTGCCGGCAGGTAGGTGCAGTTATTGAAAAAATTAAGCTGGGCGGACGGGGTACTTATTTTTGCCCTAATTGCCAAGTCTGATTTGGCAAGCCAGAAATAGATATATGGCAATTAAAAATATTTTACTTACCGACTTCAGGAATTTTAAAAAAAAGGAACTTAAGTTTTCGGAAGGAATAACGGTGATTACGGGTCCCAACGCTTCAGGGAAAACCAATATTTTGGAAGGTTTGTTTTTACTCTCTTCAGGCAAAAGCTTTAAAGCCGCAATAGAAGAAGAGATGGTTAATTACAACTCAAGTATTACAGGTATTACAGGTGTAACAAGTAGTGCAAGATTGGAAATTAAGTTAACAAGGGGTGAGAACGGCTGGCCGAGGAAAAAGCTGCTTGTTAATGGAGTGCCCAAACGCCTGGTTGACTTTGCGGGATTATTTAAGGTAACTCTTTTTGGTCCCCGGGATTTGGATTTGGTGACCGGACCTCCGTCTTTGCGCCGAAGGTTTTTAGATTTCGTTTTGTCTCAAGTTGACAGGGAATACCACCGGGCATCTTTGTCTTACGAAAAAGGGCTAAGGCAAAGAAACAGGCTTCTTCTTCGCATAAAAGAGGAAGGGATTCCTAGGGGCAATCTCACTTTTTGGGACCAGCTTTTGATTAAAAACGGCGACTATATTTCTGCCAAAAGAGAGGAGTTTATAAACTCTGTAAATAATACCAATTTCAAATTTCAAATAAATACAAATTACCAATTAGAATATGATAGCTCAGCGATTTCGGAAGGAAGACTTGAACGATATGCCCGAGAGGAGGTGGCGGCAGCGACAACCTTGGTCGGACCGCATAGGGATGACATGCAATTTCAAATTACAAATTTCACCCGCGAAGCGGACGAAGTATTACAAATTAAAAGGAATTTGGGAACCTACGGCTCGAGGGGGGAGCAGAGAATGGGGGTGCTTTGGCTTAAACTTGCGGAACTGGCTTTTGTTGAAGCTAAAACGGGGGAAAGACCGACTCTTTTATTGGATGATATACTTTCGGAACTTGACCGCGAGCATAGAAAAGTGGTAATAAAAGTATCAGAGAATCAGCAGACAATAATAACTACGGTAGATAAACATTTTTTGCAAGGATTTAAAAAAGTGGATAAAATTGATATAAAGTAGCATGACTGAAGGTGAAGGATCACAAATTCCCGATGTAACAAAAGCCTGGACTGTTCTCATGCTCAAAAGAATGACAGAAAACTTTGTAAGAAGCCCGGAAGGAGAAGCCTCGGTAAGTCATGTGAATAAGAGCTTGTATTTTCCGCAGGAGATGCGGTAATATAAGAGTACATGTATCAGCCCAGATTTGTGATTTCCAATAAGATTTTAAAAAATATCGGTGCCGTTGAAGGATCAAAGGAGGTAATCGAATCCGCTCCTTTAATTCCCTCCTTTCAAAAACAGTTTCAATCGGATGCAATAGTCAGAACGATTTACCACGGAACCCATATTGAAGGGAACGATTTGACCTTGATTCAAACAAAAAGGGTTTTGGAAGGTCAGGAAGTATACGGCCGCTCCAGGGATATCCAGGAAGTAATTAATTACAGAAACGTAACCCAGCTTTTGGATGAATTGGCATTTAAAAGGGGAGGGTACGAGCCCGAAGTTCTTTTGGATATTCACAAACTTACGGTTGATAAAATCGTCTCTCCCGAAAAGGTCGGGGTATTTAGAACCACTCAAGTTGTTGTCAAAGACGAAGCCTCGGGCGAGATAATATTCCAACCGCCGCCCTTTGTTGAAGTTTCTTATCTTATCGAGGATTTTTTTGCTTGGTTAAATTCTCCCGAATCTATCGATATCCACCCGATAATAAAAGCGGGCATTGCGCATTATATTTTGGTTGCGATTCATCCCTTTGTTGAAGGAAACGGCAGGGTGGTTAGGGCGTTTGCAACTTTGGTATTAATTCGCGAAGGCTATGATATTAAACGCTTTTTTGCCCTCGAGGAGCATTTCGATTTCGACCCCGCTTCTTACTACGATGCTTTTGCCCAAGTAGACAGACAATCTAAAAATATCGCAGCCAGGGATTTAACGTTCTGGCTTGAGTATTTTACCGGGGTTGTAGCCATTGAATTAAATAAAATAAAAGAAAAGGTAAA
>CAYITS010000029.1:0-3508 GCA_964366385.1 uncultured Gammaproteobacteria bacterium | reverse complement strand
TAATTGCAAAATGACAACATCCGATCCGCAATTTTTGTATATGATCTTAGTGCTGCCCACACTTTTTGGGCTTACTCTAATCGGAGAAGGTCTAAATAAAGTAGTTCATGAGGAAACGGGTGGAATAATCAGTCTTATCTTAGGCTTTGCTTTTGTGGGAATGGTGGTCTTTGCCTACTTTTTCTTCTCGAATTACCTGGGACAGAAGGTATAATATAGGGATGCTGTTTAGTGAACTTGCTTTGTATCTGGAGAAATTGGAGAAAACCCCTTCGAGAAATGAAATGATCTCTATTTTGGCCGAGCTTTTAAAAAAAACTGCGTCAAAGGAAATCGATAAAGTTATCTATTTAGTATTGGGGGAACTTGCCCCGAGTTTCCGAGGAATAGTTTTTAATATGGCGGACAAGATGGTGATCAAAGCGATAGCGGCGGCATATGGACAGGACAACAAGACGGTTAATGATTTGTATAAAAGAGTTGGAGATTTGGGGATGGTTGCGGAATCTTTGGCTAAAAATTTACCGTTTACCGTTTACCGTTTACCGTTTACCGTTTCCGATGTTTATAAAGAACTGTTTGCCATCGCCGCCGACGAGGGGAAAAGAAGCCAGGAGAGAAAAGTTGAAAAGCTGGCCAAACTTTTTTCCCTTCTCGATCCCCTGAGTATCAGGTTTGTGGCCAGAATTCCGTTAGGAAAGCTGAGACTCGGGTTTTCGGACAAGACGGTACTTGATGCCCTTTCCTGGATGCTTAAAGGAGACAAAAGCCTAAAAACAAAGCTGGAGAAAGCATATCAGGTTTTCCCCGATGTCGGAAGGCTGGTAAAAAGAGTAAAAATTGGTGGGATTAAAAAGGCCGCAAAAGGAGTGAAACCAATTATCGGAGCCCCGGTCCTTCCCATGCTTGCCCAAAGAATAAAAAGCCCCGAGGAGATGATAAAAAAGATGGGCCAGGTAGCGGTTGAACCCAAGCTTGACGGGCTTAGGCTCTCGCTGCATTTTAAAAAGGGAAAATTTGTAAAAGCTTTTACCAGAAACTTAAACGACAATTCATGGATGTTTCCCGAGCTTACCCAAACAGGAGATTTTGTAAACGCGGATGAAGCAATACTGGACTGTGAGGCGGTGGGGTTGAACGAAGAAACAAAACAGCTTGCCAACTTTCAGGCCACCATGACCAGAAGAAGAAAGCACGAGATAGGGGAAGCTCTCAAAAAAGTGGGAATAACCTTTTTTATTTTCGATATTTTGTCTTGCAACAAAAAAAACCTAATGGAAAAACCTTACCTTGAAAGAAGAAAGGTATTGGAAAGTACGGTTAAGGACGGAAAAATTTTCAAAATTGTGGAGTATGAATTGACTAAAGATCCTAAAAGGATCGATGAGCTTTACAAAAAAGAGGTCAGAGCAGGCTATGAGGGAGTAATGGTCAAAAAAGCCGATGCTTCCTACGTTCCCGGAAGAACGGGTTGGAGATGGGTAAAGATGAAGCAGGGAGAAAAAGAGGAAAGTAAATTGGCCGACACAATTGATGCCGTAGTGATGGGGTACTCTTTTGGAAAAGGAAAAAGATCGGGATTCGGAGTTGGACAGTTTTTAGTCGGAGTTAAAAATAATAATAATTTTCTGACTACTTCTAAAATCGGTACGGGGTTAACCGATGACCAGTTTCGGGAATTGAAAAAAAGATTAACCAAGCTTGAAATTAAAGAAAAGCCGAAAGAATACGAGGCGCATAAAAACTACACCCCCGACTTTTGGGTTATGCCTTCGTTGGTAGTTGAGATTGCGGCGGACGAGATAACCAAAAGTCCAACTCACACTGCCGGCTTGGCCTTAAGATTCCCCAGGCTTATTAATTTTAGGGATGACAAAACCCCGGAACAGGCAACCACCCTCAAAGAACTCCAAAAACTTTTTGAGATGCAAAAGGCTGCATAAACACGGACTACCCGGTCCTTTATATTTTCCACGCTTCGAGAACTTTATATTTTCCCGTTGTTTTAGCTTTGGCGCCCAAAGAAATTACTTTAAAGTCAAAATTTTTATAGTTTTTCATAAAAACCTTGTAATTCTTTTCTCTAATTTGAAGCGGTTGAGCCTTGACCTCAAGCGCTTCTTTTTCTTTGACGATAAAATCAATTTCGTTTTTTTGAACTGTCCGCCAAAATTTTATCTCGTTTAAATCATATCTTTCAACAAGCTGGCGAAAAACGGCGTTTTCCAAAAGCAGACCTTTATCCCCCCTCAAATCATAAGGAGAAAAATTATCAATTAGAAAATTTCTCAGTCCCGGATCCAAAAAATAAATTTTTGGCATTTTAGTTAATTCTTTTCTTACATTTTTGTAAAAAGGATTTATCAATTTTATATGAAATGATTTTTGCATTACATATAAATAATTGTCTATTGAACTTTTAGAAACACCCAAGGTATTAGCTAATTCAGAAGCATTAACAAGCCCGCCAATTTGAGCAGCGAGAATTTTAAACAATTTGTAAAAAATTTCTTCTTGACGAATATTGGCTTCAAAAACATCCTTTTTAATATAAGAATAAGCGATATCTCTCAAAATATCCGATTTTTCCGCCAAAGGAGCTAAAACTACCCGCGGATAACCGCCATAAATAATGTACTCCCTGTAGTATAAATTAATTTTTTCTTTTTCAGATAAAGTGACCCCCTCAAAATCTTTTACAGATAATTCTTCCTCGTTCTTAAAACGTAGAAATTCTCTGAAAGAAATCGTAAAAACATTGAATATCTTTTTCCTGCCAACCAATGAATCTTTGAATCTTTTGTCCAAATAAAAAGCGGATGAACCGGAAACCAAAAGCTTTATCTTGCCCTGATATTCATCATAAAAATATTTTAAAAAATTTGAAGGATTGTTGAGATATTGAATTTCATCTATAAAAACAAAACTTTTCTTTTTTAGATCCAATGGGAAAATTTTAAAAAGGTTTTTTGGCGATTCATTAAGCAGTGTTAAATAATCAGGGTCTTCTAAATTTAAAAAATAAGTTTTTTTGTTTTCTTTATGAAGCAGATCTTGAAGCTGTTTCAAAATAGTAGTTTTTCCCGCTTGTCTTGGACCAGTAAAAATTAAGGTTTCCGGATCTTTAAAATATTTTTGAGCTTGCAATGTTATATTCCTAATAATGGCCATATTTTTAGTTGTTTTTAGTTAATAAATACATTTTATCCGATATTTTGTATTTGTCAATAGTATCCTTTTTCCTAATATGCTAATCTGATAGTATAATTGTATGGGTTTTGAAAGGCATGAGGTGAAAAATATGCCTGAGGCTCCAAAGTTTAGAAAGCTTCTTGGGCCTTCATTTATTCTTTTGGGACTAGGTTTGGGAAGCGGGGAGTTGATCCTTTGGCCGTATCTGACTGCAAACTACGGGATGGGAATAATCTGGGGAGCGGTCTTGGGGATCACTCTTCAATTTTTTATTAATATGGAAATTGAAAGATATTCTTTGGTAAAAGGGGAGAGT
>CAYITS010000028.1:0-9037 GCA_964366385.1 uncultured Gammaproteobacteria bacterium | reverse complement strand
TCGCCTTCTTTTTCCCAAGGTTTTTTAATGTTAATTTCTTGGTCAAGTTCAGAGATTTTTGCCCAAATTGCATAGAGAGCAAGATCGAATCGGTAATCGTTAATTGAGTCCTCGACTTTTTTATATAAAGATGGTTTTGAGATTTTAAATTCTTTGTTGGAAGATTCGCACAATTTAGCTACCCTCGAAACTAAATTTCCAAGTCCATTGGCAAGGTCGGCATTGTAAGTATTCTCGAATTTCTGATATGAGAAATCAGAATCATCGTAGGGATTAATTTTTGCCAAAAGATAATATCTTAAGGCGTCCACTCCATATTTTTTGGCAACTTCTATTGGATTTATAGTATTACCTAAGCTTTTACTGATTTTTTGTCCGTTAATGGTGATAAAGCCGTGAATAAATATTTGTTTAGAGTTGGTAAGTCCTGCGCTCATAAGCATTGCTTGCCAAATAGCGGTTTGTTGACGCAAGTTGTCCTTACCTGCGAACTGAATCACTGGCCACCAATTTTCAAATTTCTTCTTGTCATCAGGCCAGCCAATTGCCGAAACATAATTCACTAAAGCATCGAACCAAACGAACATAACGTGTTCGAGGTCTCCTGGTACGTTTATTCCCCAAGGCATTTTGCTTTTAAGTCTCGAGATACTGAAGTCTTGTAGGCCGTTTTTAACAAAAGTTTTAATCTCATTAAATTTTGATTCGGGGATAACAAAACTTGAATTCTTCTCATAGAAATCCAAAAGCGGTTTTTGGTATTTGGAAAATTTAAAGAAATAATTTTCCTCTTCTATGATCTCTAATTCATTGTCGGGATGTAGGGGGCATTTACCATTTTCAAGCTCCGAATCTGTCTTTTCTAACTCGCAGCCGACGCAGTATTTTGTTTTATAATTCTTTTTGTATATATCTCCATTTTTGTCGCATCTTTTCCAAAATTCCTGAGCCGCGGCAATGTGATTTGGATCTGTTGTTCTTATGAAATTGTCATAACTGAGATTAATGGCCGTTTTAAGGGCATCAAACTTTTTTGCATATTCATCGCAATATTCTTTAGGATCTTTTTTTTCTTCTAAAGCTTTTCTGTAAATCTTAAGACCATGTTCGTCTGTGCCGAAATTAAAAAATACATCTTCACCTAAAAGGTGATGATATCTTGCAATCACATCCGCTTGAACAATTTCAAGAGCAAAACCCAGATGCGGCTTATCATTTACGTAAGGCAGAGTCGTGGTTAAATAAACCGATTTATTGATCATGAGTGAAGTTTAGCACCCCTTTGCCTTTGAAGCCAAATTTTTTATTTCTGTAGTCAATATTTTTCAGTACTTTTTTTGCACAAAGAATGCGATCTTTATGTTTGAGAAATGGTATTATTTCGCCTGCGAATTTGTAAACATCCAATTTCCTGGCAATCGTTAGAATCCAATAATCTTGATTGTGTGAGTATCCGTCCTTCCCAGTGTATCCCTTTTTAACTCCCTTAAATAATCTAGTATGGAAGTTTTTCTTTTGTAGCATCTTATTTATCTGCTTAAGAAGTGGCCTATTGTAATTTCCCAATGAGAAAGTTGCGCAGCTTTTATCTTGTGGTACAAAGAAGCATCCTTCTGCGTCGATGAAGCCTGCCAATATTGATAAAAAAAGAGGTTTCTTTTTCATCGTCCAGATCGGAAACCTCTTATGTTTTTTAAGAAGAAATGCGAATGAATCATTCAAGCTGCATTCAATCTGAATTTTGTTTGTTTTCGACGGTTTGCTTATCCAAATCTTTCCATATTTTTTAAAAAGACTCTTTATCAAAAAAATTTGCTCTGGTTTGGTGGAAGCGCAATCAGCGTGTATTGTTTCACTGTTTTTATAAACTTTTCTGACCCGAAGATCTCCGATACTAAAACCTATAAGATATGCTTTCTCTTTCAAATTACCTGAGAAATCTGCTCTGTGACTAAAAATGTGTGCAGCGGCCAATGTTTTTATAGGAAAGCTAAATTCCCTAATTTTTCTATCTATTGTTGAATAAGCACATTTATAGATTTTAGCTATTTTTCTGCTAGACATTCGTTTGTCAATGTAAAGTTTTTTTAACTCATTCATGGTAATATTTGGACCCAAAACACCGGGTTTTCTCAAAGGAATTCCACACTCTTTCATTCTGATGTTTACGGTTCTTGAAGCCAGACCTAAACGTTTTCCGATTTCTGGAAGAGCCAATCCCTTTTCCCAATAAAGATTAGCAAGAAATTCCGACTTAATAGAGAATCTTTTTGAGAAGTGGGGCATTAATTAATTATTACCCCAATAATACCCGAAGTCAATGCCTGTTTTAAGGGGAGATTAATTTAAATTTTTTACCTGTATTTCTATCTGTGTACTCTTTGTTCTTATAAATAAAATCGTATTTTTGAGTGTCTGAATCTAGCCATTTTTTATCCCGCTTGGTTTTATAATCAGTACTTTTTATATAGCAGTGGCCAAAGAACACAAGTTTTCCCCTTCGTCTTTCGAAGAAGATTTCTGCCAGCTTGTTGTTCACTTTTGCAAAACACCAACCACTGTCCATAGTTAGAATTATTCTACCTCGGAGTTGGGTTTGAAGCTACTTATGTTTCATGTACAACCACCCTGTCTCCAGGTTTAGCCTGGACGTTATCTACCTGGAAAGACCCTCTTTTGGTGACGACTATCTTGCCATCCGGACTCAATCTCCCGAAGATAGGGGGATGTAATGGATGAGAATCTAGCAAGGCCAGAAGAAAACTTTCTAAACTTGCTGTTTCGGCCTTTATTAATGGTTTTAATTTTTGTTCGGCGGTCATATTATTTTTTAATAAACTTCTTAATTTTCTCGGCCCATTGGTTTGCCCATTCTTCTGCTTCGATTTTTTTCATGGCGAGCCTGATTCCCGGCTTTTCCGTCAACGATTGGATGGTTGCTATTGTTGCGGAAGAGACTTTTAAATTCTCTTTTATGTTTTCATAGCTTCTTTTCTTTTTTAGCCAGTAGGAGACAGCCAGTCGTTTTGAATAAGTTTCCATTTCCGCGTCGTTAAAAAAAGATGTTAAGAAGGATTCTGCTTCTTGGAGGTTTTTCGTATCCGCAACAACTTGCGCAAAGACGCCAACAAGCTGTTTTTTTAAAGAAGGATTTAATTTGCGTTCTGATATCCGCATCTTAGTTTAATCGTTTGAAGTATATTTCGACCGTTGCTAAAAGTCCAGAGATAAGCAGGAAATTTAACATATTTCCGACCCCGAAGAAGCGAAGGATCAAAAAGAAAGTTAAGCCCAGGGCGGCAACAAATCCTCTTCTGGTGTTTGAAAAAATAATTGAAAAAGAAAAAAGAAGGGCAAGAAAAGAGACAAAAAAGAATGTTGGCACCGCGAAGAATGCCTCCGGATCGGAAAAGTAGATAAGTCCCGCCAAAAGAAGCCAGAGAATGGTTGTAAAAAGCAGTGTTGGAAAGAAGTTTTTTCTTTTTAAAATCTGCTTATGTCTTAAATCCTTTTTCATGGCATATAATTAGCCTATGGAAATTGTTCTTCTCATTATAGTATTAATTGCTATTGTTGTTTTAGGAATTTTGATATCTCGTCAAAAACCTTCAAATGAACTTGTGGAATGGCTTAAAAATACAGGCAATAGACTGGAATTTCAAAATAAATCTTTTAATGAAAGGCTTGATAATGCAGCTAAAGTAATAGGGGATGTTCAAAAAAATATTGGAGAGTTTAGTGAAATTGGAAGAAGTATGAAGGACCTGCAGGAGTTTTTAAGAAGTCCGAAACTAAGAGGGAACATAGGAGAGCAGGTTCTAAAAGAGCTTTTGGGGCAAATGCTTCCCAAGCAGTCATTTCATCTCCAATATACCTTTAAATCCGGGGATAAAGTTGATGCCGCCATCAAAACCGCGGCCGGCATTATTCCGGTTGATTCAAAATTCCCGCTGGAGAATTTTAGAAAGATGCTGTCGGCAAAAGACGATAAAGAGAAAAAACTTTATGACAAAGAGTTTGAGTCAGATGTTAAAAAGCATATTGATGCCATCTCTAAAAAATATATCTTAACCGAAGAAGGAACTATAGATTATGCCTTGATGTATATTCCTTCCGAGTCGATTTATTATGAAGTTGTAAACAGCATCTCTTTATTTGATTATGCCCAAGATAAAAGGGTTCTTCCTGTTTCCCCCACAACTTTTTATGCATACCTTAAGGCAATCTTGATGAGCTTTGAGGGGCAAAAAATAGAAGCGAAAGCCAAGGAAATTCTTGCTTCTTTGCGGGCAATACAAAAAGACTACTCGAAAGTCGAAGATAACATGTCGGTTTTACAGAAACATCTAACCAATGCCTACAACATGATGAGCTCCGTTTTCTCCTCATTTGCCCAACTTGGCCGCAAAATCTCCTCTACCCAAAGTTTGGGGGATGGTGTAAAAAAGGAAAAGGAGTTGGAAGAATAATTAGTTTTAATAAGGTTTTAAGAGTTTTAGGTTGGGGATAAAAGAGAAGTGCTTGGTGTTTTGGGTCACCAGTTCCTCATCATAAACGATTGCGGTTGAGGCAATGATTGCGTCCATTATTCCTATTCCGTGTGAGTGATAATAATTACTAAGAATTTTTTCTGTGAGATCGCCTATCTCAGGAGTTATGGGCAGGAATTCAATTCCCAAAACCTCTAATTTTTTAAGTGTTCCTTTTATCTTTTGCTTACTCCTTTCTCCAATAATAAGCTCAAGTTTAGTTATTGTGCTTGTTTTTTGGCCAAAAAGGAGTTTTTGAAAAGCCAACTCCGCCGGTTTATAGCCCCTGAATAAATCAACAATAACGTTCGTATCAAGAAGCATGAGAATACCAAGCCTTTTCTCTTAATGTTTCGACCACCTCGTTTGTTGTTTTTCCTTTCCATCTATTTTTCCATATTCCAGAAGCCAATTTAACAGCTTTGGCAATATCTGCTTTTACGACCCTTTTGGTTTTTTCTCCCAAATCGGCTTTAATAATTTTTATCATGGGGATACCCCTTCTCGTTACTATAAATGTTTTTTTGTCAAAATAAACCATGTTCATAAGCTCGGGCAATCTGTCTCTCGCGTTGGTAATGTTTATTTGCTGCATATATGTACGTTACTGTACATGATTGTAGAGATTTTGTCAAGATCGTGTTACAATTCGTTTATGAATTCTTCTGAAAAGAAATTGAACAAAGAACAACTTGAGGCAATAAGGCACAAAGGTGGACCGCTTTTGATTATCGCCGGGGCGGGAACGGGTAAAACAACCGTAATAACCGAAAGGATAAAGTATTTAATTCTTTCAAAAGCCGCAAAGCCAGATGAAATTTTGGCCCTGACTTTTACCGAAAAAGCGGCTAAAGAGATGGAAGAGAGAGTGGATATTTCTATGCCCTATGGTTATACGCAAATGTGGATTTCCACTTTTCACTCTTTTTGCGATCGCGTCTTACGCGACTCTGCCTTACATATCGGTCTTGATCCCAGGTATAAGCTGATGACTCAATCCGAAACGGTTCAGTTTATCCGCAATAATATTTTTAAATTTGACCTTGACTATTTTCGGCCTTTGGGAAATCCCACCAAATTTGTCACAGGAATGCTGCAGCACTTTTCAAGATTGCAGGATGAAGACGTAAGTGTTAAGGATTATTTACTCTACGTCGGTAAGCTAAAAAAACACAAAGAAGGTGAACTCAAGGAGGATGAAAAATTGGAAATCAAAAAGACACTTGAACTGGTTAATACTTTTAAGGTCTATGAAGAGTTGAAAGTAAAAGAGGGTGTGATGGATTTTGGCGATTTAATTATTAAAACTCTGGAGCTTTTCCGAAGGCGCCCCAATATCCTTAAGCAGTACCGTGAACAATTTAAGTATGTATTGGTTGATGAGTTTCAGGATACCAACTATGCCCAGAATGAATTGGTTAAGTTATTAGCTGGGAAAAAGGGAAATCTTACAGTTGTTTTGGATGATGACCAGTCAATTTACAGGTTCAGGGGCGCTGCTGTTTCTAATGCTTTGTACTTCGGAAAAAACTTTCCGAAAGCAAAAGTTGTCAGTTTAACTAAAAATTATCGATCTACCCAAGAGATACTTGATCGGGCTTACGACCTAATCCAGTTTAACAACCCAGACCGTCTAGAGGTTATCGAAAAAATAAATAAAAAGCTTACTTCTCAAGTTACCAAGGGTGGCGAGGAGATAAAATTTATCCATACCGACCGGGTAGAAAACGAAGGGGATGAGATTGCCAAAGAAATTAAAAGGCTCACCTCGGAGGAGTCCAAGGCCACCTCCAAGATGTATAAATTTAAAGATGTGGCGATACTCGTAAGAGCGAATAACCACGCCGAGCCGATTATGAGGGCTTTTGCCAGAAAGGGTATTCCCTATCAGTTTTTGGGCCCGGGGAGGCTTTTTAAACAGCCGGAGATTATCGACCTAATTTCCTATCTTAAAGTTTTATATAACTTTGAAGATTCGGTTGCCTTATACAGGATATTATCGATGGATTATTTTGATATTTCGTCATTTCATTTGGCCTCGATTGGAAATTATGCCAGAAAATATAATCTCTCTTTATTTGAAGCAGCAAGAAAAATCGGGGACGAAAAAATAAAAAAACTATTAGAAATAATTAAAAAACACTTAGGGTTGGCAAGAAAAGAAACTGCGGGTCAGCTTTTATATTACTTTTTGGAGAGTACGGGACTTTTGGTTAAAATGCTCTCTCCCGAATCATCCGAAGCAGAAAAAAGAGCCGCAAATATTTCTAAATTTTTTGATAAGTTAAAAACTTATGAAGTCGACCATGAAGACGCCACGGTGTCCGCCGTGGTTGACTGGTTGGAATTATCAAGTGAATTGGGTGAGTCTCCCTTGGCCGCCGATACCGACTGGAGTGATGTAAATGCGGTAAACATCCTGACGGCTCACTCGGCAAAAGGGTTGGAGTTTCCGGTCGTTTTCTTGGTGAATTTGGTTTCCCAGAGATTTCCGACAAACGAAAGAAAGGAACAAATTCCGATTCCCGACAAACTGATAAAAGAGATACTGCCTGTTGGAGATTATCACCTTGAAGAAGAGCGCAGGCTTTTTTATGTGGGGATGACCAGGGCAAAAGAAATTCTCTATCTAACAGCCGCCGACTATTACGGAGAAGGGAAAAGAGAAAAAAGGCTTTCCCCTTTTATTTTTGAGTCCTTGGGGGAGAAAGTTATTGCCAATGAACAATTGACGGCCAATGTTAGTCAATTATCTTTTCTTGATTACGAGCCGCAGGCGAAGCCCGCCAAAGCCCCGGCGAAGGTGGGTCAGCCATTGCATGTTGATTATCTTTCTTACAGTCAAATCGAAACTTTTAAAATCTGCCCTCTGCATTACAAACTAAAGTATATCTACAAGGTTCCGACTCCCCAATCTGCTTCTCAAAGTTTTGGAGCCTCAATGCATGCGACATTGAAAGATTTCTATCTTGCAGTAAAGGAAGGAAAGAAAGCAAACGAAAAGACAATATTTGAAATTTTTGAGAGGAGTTGGATTAAGGAGGGATACCAAGATAAAAAGCACGAAAAAGATTTTTTTGAAAAGGGAAAATTATATTTATCCGGATTTTTGAAGGAAGGTTATAGCCCGAAGGTAATTCCTCTCGCCTTGGAGCAACCCTTCGTGGTTCCTCTTAAGTCATTAGCCATTAGTCATCAGCCATTAAAGGCTGGAGGAAAGATAGACCGCGTTGATCAGCTTGCGGACGGATCAATAGAAATAATCGATTATAAAACCGGGGCAACAATTCCCTCGCAGAGCGAGGTTGACAAAAACCTTCAGCTTTCTTTTTACGCTTTAGCGGCGGCAAACATTCCCCAACCTCCATTTGGGAAAAAACCTGACAAGATAAAACTGTCTTTATATTTTTTAGATAATCAAGAAAAAATATCAACAACAAGAACAGAGGAAGATTTAAAAAAGGCCGTAGAGGAAATATACAAAGTAAGAGAGGAAATAGAGAAATCGGATTTTGCCTGTTCCGGTCACATGTTTTGCCAAAGTGGTTGTGAATATTCCCTATTTTGCAGAGTTGATAGTTGACAGAATCGCTTAATCGGCGACATAATAAAAGATTCTGAAAATGCTCAGGAGTTAGCATATTTGGAAAAACCGGCCCGTGACAGAGAAGCTGGACTTAAAAGACAGGAACAAACGGGTTTAACCAAAGAACAAGAAGGTAATATTGCAATTTTGGAAGGACTGCAGGAAAAATATCCAAAGGCTTTTAATGAAATAATTGACGATAAGGGAAGAAAAGTGCTAACACTTGATGTTTGGGGAAATCCAGTAACAAGATTAGGGACGAACAAGTTGTTGATTAGTCAAGAGGGCATAATTGGTATGGGTAGTAGTGGATTCCATCCGCAAGATCAAGAAATTAATTTTGCGGGAACGATTGATGCCGTTGCTGAGAAAGGTTCTGAGTTTGGGAGGAGACATGGCGGGTGGGAAAGTCTGGAACCCTCCCAAGTTTTAATGCCTGGATCTAGAAGAAAAGAAATAATGGAGGAGGGGGAAAAAGTTGGCGTTCGTAAGATTGATTTATTGAGTGCAGGTGAGCGTGAGGATCTGAAAACGGCATTTGTGCAATCGCAGGAGAAAAATATATCCCGAGAGCAGGAGAGGAAGAAAAAGGAAGAGAGTATGAATCCTCAGAAAATATTGGCCGATTTGTGAAGTAATACTTCAATTTGCGGTGTTAGTCTACGTTATTTCTTAAAAGCAATTATTTGAAGACCGTATTTATTAATATCCGATTTACTCCAGTATTTTTGTTTATTGGTATTTAGGACAAAAGTAATTTTCTTTTCAATTTTTCTACCGGTATATTTTTTAGTTTTGGGGTCATATTCTTCCAAAACTAAGACGTCACCCGTTTTGCAGTCAAAATTTGCCAGTCTGGCGTCAAAAGTTTTTTCTCCGGAGAGAATTTTTTCAAAGCCTTCTTTCCAGGTTTTCTTTCTGA
>CAYITS010000027.1:0-9060 GCA_964366385.1 uncultured Gammaproteobacteria bacterium | reverse complement strand
ATACAATCCGGCATTTGTAATGGCAATTTGGATCGAAGAAACGGGAGCAAGCGATTATGGGCAATTCGGAACAGACATCTACGATTTCGGCTGCGGAGCCGCTCCCAAAGGAAACTTCAGCGCCCAGCTTGATTGTTTTTTGGGGCTTTATGATTATTGGAGCGCAGGAAGTCCTGACAATTCGCTTTTCTCTTCGTGTAGAGAAGGAGGAGATCATCCCAACTTTGAAGACTTCATGCTTTATTTTGCCGAGGGAATCTGTACGACAATTGAAAAGCAGAATCGTCAGTTTTGCGGCTCTCACTCTAATTTTCCGACAAAGTTCCGGGGGTTTTATAATATGGTCGTTGCGCCATAGCCCCGGTCTGTTTAAAATGAACTAATGCCATGTTGAAAAAGTTTACACTGTCCATTCTTGTCTTCTTGACAATTTTTATGTCCTTTGCTCCCTACTCCGCAGCCAAAGCTCAAACTTGGTATAACAGCAATCCTCTGGAGTTCTATTTGAAAGTATATGATGAAGAGATTTCCCCTTCTACCGATATCTTTGGTGAGCGGTATACAGCGGCCCAGGTTCAGTGGGTTCTTTGGGGGTTTTTTTCTGCTCTCCTTAACCTCCCTTACACCATACTGGGTCTGCCCATTGGCGTAAACGTCTGCTTAACAAGAGCCTTATCGGGCGTTATTGAGGCTAAAGATTGCATCCAAGCGGTAGCCGATCTCATTCGCGCCGCGGGAGATAAGCTGTCCTACAACCCCGGGCAAAAATCCGACGCTCTGGCGCAATCCGGCAATTCGAATTCCTTCATCAAAAAGATTTTTACGGAAGACCGGCCTGTTTCCGGAATTTCCTATATAAGAAATATCGGCAGAAAACTAAGGCTCGTTCCTGAGGCTAAAGCCGCCAGCACTTTCGGATACAGCAGGTTAACGGTAATTAAAGACTTTTGGGCGATGTCCAGAAACATTGCCTATTTTTTGTTTACTCTGGTACTAATAATCGTTTCCTTTATGATCATGTTTAAAGTTAAAATCTCGCCTCAGGCGGTTATTTCTATCCAATCGGCTTTGCCGAAGATATTCCTTACCCTTATTTTGATCACCTTTTCCTTTGCCATCGCGGGGTTCTTGCTTGATTTGATGTACGTGGTTATGGGAATATTTTCTCTCTTCTTTACCTTTCCCGTTTTTGCCGGGGACCCTAAGTCAGTTTATAATCTTATAGACGGTAGGGGTTTTGGGGGCTTTGCCATATTCGGAAGCATGTTTATTTTCCTTGTTCTTTATTTGGTTGCCGTTATGATGGCCTTGTTAGCGGCAATATTATCGCTCAATCTTACGGGTGGGTTGTTTGCGATTATTTTACTTTTTTTTAGTATTATTTTGTTTATCATTCTAATCATCAATTTTTTTCTGATAATTTTTGCTTTATTTAAAGCTTTGGCCGGTTTTTATGTGGCCGTAATCTTGGGGCCGTTACGGCTGTCTTTGGGAGCTCTCCCTCAAACGCAGAATGCGTTTAGTTCGTGGATCAAAAGTATGATTTCAAAATTGGCTGTTTTCCCCGCTACCGGCATTTTGTTTTATCTCTCTTTTTTATTTCTATTTAAAGCAATCGGGGTTTCTCTTGCATTTTTAGGCGTCGGAAGTATCATCGCTGACGCGTTTCGATTTCTCTCCGAAAAGCTCGGTATATCATTCCCATCGGAACTCTTTGGGATTAATCCGGACAACCTCTGGGGTCCGCCGATGCTTGGTAATCCCGAAACGGCTACTTCCATTGCTTTTATACTGGTCGCTCTTGGAATTATTTTGATGATTCCAAAGGTAGCAAAAGCCATTGAATCCGCCTTTGCCGGCCGGCCGTTTGATTACGGCAGTGCTATTTCGGAACCCATAAAGCAAGGTGGTCAAGTGGTAGGATCAATAGTAGAAGGAGTCGGCCACGAGATGCAGAAAATACCTGATGCCGGAACAGTAAAAGCGTTGGGAAAAATCATTCGAACTGTTGTCAGATAATTCTTAATAATTCCTGCATCTGTTAACAGGATTGTTAGCAGTTTATCGAAGAAGGGTTGTAACGGGGGTTATTTCTTTAGATACCTTTGAATACCAATCCTTGTGTATTTATAATTCAAACCGGGGATTGCTTTGTTTACCGTTTCAATAATCCTCTCCGTGGCAACATAGTATTGCTTTTCTTGGTCACCTTCCTTGCCTATTCTCGTCACGAAACTCTTGGGAGTACCCAACAATGTTGGTTCAGTATCCCACTCTTTCGTTATCGGTAAAGAAAGGATTCCATGCAGGAAACCTGTTATCACTTTAATTCTCATTTCTTTTACTCTCTCGTCCTTTAGCTCCTGAGAAACCCCTCTAAATTTACCGTCCAATGCTACTCCTGGTCTAATTCCCACGTCTAACATTTTATTGAACTTTCCCCACCAACCTTCATCATTTAAATCTCTGGGGTTGTGGCTTGTACTAGTTACAAAATCAAAAACCCTTCTCTCTCCCCCTGCCATAAACCCAGAAAGGTATAAACTTTTTAGAATTTCATTGTGGAGCCCTCCCACCGGAAGATCAAATTCGACAGCCTGATCCGGAGTCAAACCATACCCTTCCAAATTCATCTCCTCCCAGGGCAAATCCCCCAGTCTGGTTGCGGATTCTTCTTCGTATTCCCTTTTCCCAACTGTTAATTTTCCTTTATATCCCCACCACATTTCCATTAAAGATCTTTCCTCAATAATACTCTTGACGGTACCGTCTTCTACCACATCAACGACTGTAGGAATGGCGGTATATCTTAAAAAATCAACCATAAATCTTGGGTAGAAACCGCGTGAATATTTATATCCCAGTATCGGGCAAGAGTCTCTGTTTTTTCGATAACTTTTTCCAATATATAAGTCGGGGTGGAGCAATTTTCCGTAATCAGAAGCAGCCGGTGCATTTTCGTACGAAATTTTTAAACCATTATATGGATCAAACACATCCTCATTTTTGGGTGTTTTATACAATTCGAAACCTTCTTTGTCAGCCAAAAGCATTAGTCTAAATTGTCGGTAGGCCATTTTTTGTGCCGCATCAGCTTCAACTTTATCAACATGGCCTGTGTCTTTTCCCCCTCCAATAAATTCACGGATTGCTTCGTGTAGTCTATTTTCAAAATATGTATTACTTTCTGCAAAAACGTTCTTTTTTGTCAGTTTACCTCTCAGACCATTTTCCCTCTCCGACTCGAGAGTGCCTTTTATCCCTTTCGCTTTGTCATCCTTTACCCTATCACCACCCAAGTCCGCTTCTCTTCCCCACGCTCTGGGTCGTCCAACCCATTCTTCAATAGTTGCTGCGGTAGAACCCTCAGGAAACAAAAATTGTTTCCATCCCGGCGTCTCCATTAATTCCACAAATCTGGTTGGTTTTTCACAAAGAGCGGCAACATAATAAAGCCTCATTGCCGTTTCAATTTTGTCACCAAGGCTCCTAAGCTCAACTCCGGTTGCCGTTTTTTTAGCTGCCCCTTCGGCGCTTTTGAGATTAAAAATCCTCCCCAATCCTTCGTTTGAAGGAACTGAACCGAAATACATGCCTTCTGCTAATTTGTTTAGTGCATAAGAATAGGTTGTATAGACGCCCCAGTTGCTCATTACCAAATTACGGACAAGAAGCTCATGCCGCATATCGGCGAATTTTTCGCTTGTTTCTTTTCTCTGCTCTGGTGTCCCGAAATATGAAATAGGAAATTCAACTTTTATAAACCCATCTGGTTTATAACTTGGTTCGCCGTCTTCACCTTTTACTAAAGAATAACTATCAGGAACAAATCTGTCTATTGTAAAGTCTTGAAGAGAATGTCCTCCTGTTTCCGTTGCAATACCCATATATTGTTCATGCCATCCAATTGGCAACTTTCCGCCCCTTTGGCTGCGCACTTCTTCTTGGGTCTTGGGGTCAAGTGGCTGCACAAGTCCTCTTTCGACAAGATATTCAAAAGGCCTCTCAAATGCCTCTTCACGATCCTGAAGTATATCTGACAAGTGAGAAACCCTCCATTCTTTCCGTTGTTCCCCATTAGTTGCAAAAGTCTCATTTTTTAACTCATGGTCCCTTAATAAACCCAGTGCCGTTTCAGGATCGGGATGACGAGCCAAAACAGCCTCCACTGCTCTTCCCGCGTCATACTCCCCACCGTTTCTTAGAGATTTACTTGCTTCCTCGTACGCTTCCCTTTCAATATTTGGATCTGGTGTTTCAGGACTGGCCATATCCAATATTAACACAGGAGGGGTTTTAACACAAAATATAAATAATTGTTGTTGTGAAAAAGGGTGAAGGTTGAAAGGGTTTACTTAAAAATATCTTTCTCCAAACTTTTGGCAAGATTTAAAAAGAATTTCTCCATCTCCTTTGGGTTAAAAGGAACCAGCATCCTAGGATAATCTTTAAATTCCACCACTTTGGTAAAATTTATTCCTAACTGTATTGGATCTATATCCCAATCAAATTTCGCTTTAGCAAGTTTTACAAGCCAATCCAGTGAGTACTTTTCCTTTCTAAGGATATAGAAAATATCGATATAATCCCTACCCCTTGGGTTCACCGAAATTGTATGAATCTTGTTGGCAGCAATATCTTCAAGACTATCGATTTCTAAACCTTTCCATTTACCCCCCTTATTAATCCTTAGAAACGGGTAATAGTTAAAATCCACTTTTAATTCATCATTGGGAAATTTAAACATAAAGGTGTGAAGCCCCAAAAACTTTTTGTGCAAAATACTTTTAGACTTAAGAAGTGTACCTGCAATTCCCACGAACTTTTTTATACTTGGCAGATGTATCTCGTCTTTTTCCGTAAAAAGGTCAACATCTTGCGATTCTCTGTGTTTAAGATAGATTTCGGAAAGAACAGTTCCCCCCGTCCAATAGTATTTTCTCAACAGGTACGGTTCTTTCAGGACAATGTCCAAAAATCTTCTTTGAACTGGTGTGAGGATGGTATCTTTCCCCATATTAAATACTCCAAATAAATTTTTGAATTATAATCAAGCTTGTCTTCTATCTTTGGCCAAGCTTTTACAAGCTCATCTTTATCGATCTTTTCTCCATCCAAGCCATAATTAATAAGCTGGGTTAACCTCCAAAGTTTGTATTCTTTTGGGTTTTCTTTTTTAAATCTTTTTTCATCAGTCGACCAGTTAATCATGACTTAATTATACCATGGACTTGATTGTGAAAAAGGCTGGTCGTTGAATTACTTTGTTCACGACGTATTATAAAAAAAGAGCTATGGAAACCCATCCGATACCGCAAAACATATCATCGTATCAATTCAGGCTGGTCGGGGATATGACCTTGAAGCAGTTTTTCCAAATTGCCGGCGGGGCTTTGGTTTCTTTACTTATCTACTCGACCGGTTTAAACGTACTCATTAAGGGGCCGCTCATTCTTTTCTTTGCCCTGCTGGGCGTAGCCTTAGCCTTTCTTCCTTTCCAAGAAAGGCCTCTTGAAACCTGGATCCTGGCTTTTTTTAAATCGGTTTATGCTCCGACTCTTTTTGGTTGGAATAAACCCGTCAAACAAATATCGTTTTTCCAGGAAGAAGCCGCCGCCCCAAATGAAAATATTGTCTACCCCGAAGGAGAGGCTAAACTGCAAGAATATTTGTCCAATACCGCCGCCACCACCGGAAAATCGGCTCAAACTCTTGAAATTAACGAGGCGTCTTTTCTTTCCCGCCTTGCCGACCTTTTTGGTTTTATCCAAAAACCGGCAACACCGCCCCCGAGCGCCTCTGCCCCGATTACCTCTGCGCCCGAGTTACAAAAACAGATATTAATTCCCCAAACACCCGCCCCGGTAATACCCAGACAGCAAAATGTACCAAGATTGGTCGTCGAAGAAGATGGGCAAAAAGCAAGCGGGGTTTCGACTTATTCTGTTTCTCCTATTTCTGTTTCAAAAAGCAGCGAAGGTTCAATGACCGCCAAATTCTCTGCCGAGGCTGCTCCTCCCAACCCCCCCACCACACCCAATACCATTGTCGGCCAAGCCTTGAGCACACAAGGAAAAATTATTGAAGGAGCAATTTTAGAAGTTAAAGACACGGAAGGAAGACCGCTAAGGGCTCTTAAAAGCAACAAGCTCGGGCACTTTATCGTGGTCACTCCCCTTCAGAACGGAAGATACGAAATAACCACCGAGAAAGACAATTATGAATTTAAACCGGTCACTTTTGAAGCCATTGGCGGAATAATTCCCCCAATCGCAATAGAAGGGAAAGAAAATGATTAAACATTTGGGGAAACTCCCCCTTATGGGAATTCCCGATACTCCGCTTGTTTCGACAACGCAAAAACATTTACCCATTGCCGACGTGTGTGAAGACGTCGTCCTCTTCAAAGACGGCGGAGCGGCGGTTGTTATGGAATCAACCTCTTTAAACTTCAGTCTGCTTTCCGAAATAGAGCAAGAGGCGGTCATTGCCGCCTATGCGGCGCTGATTAATTCTCTTTCCTTTACGATACAAATTGTGGTCAGAACCAAAAGAAAAGACATTTCCAGCTATATGAATTACCTGACCGAAGCTTCACGGAACCTGACCAACCCGGGTTTGGTCAGACTTCTGCAAAGTTATAAGCGTTTCGTCTTGGAGTCGGTAAAAAAGAAAAACGTCTTGGGTAAAAAATTCTATATCGTAATTCCTTTTAGCCCCCTTGAATTGGGTGTGGCCAGATCCGTTCTTTCAATCACCAAAGGAGACAAGCCCCTGCCTTTTCCCAAAAGCTATGTTATTAAAAAAGCCAAGGTGATTTTATATCCCAAAAGAGACCATCTAATCAGGCAGTCCTCACGCCTGGGAATTAAACTCAGACAACTAAACACGGCCCAACTTATCGAGCTCTACCATGATATCTATAACCCGGAAATGCCCGTGATTAAAAAAGAAGAAATCGTATGAATACGCAAATAAAGCCTTCCATTCCGAACACGGCCTACGCTCTTGCGCAAGAAGAGCTTGGCGTATTGGACATTATTGCGCCGCAAAAAATTGAGATTGATTTTGACTATCTAAAAATAAACGACGTTTTTTTTAGAACCATTTTTGTCACCGGATACCCCCGGGCTGTGTCTGCCGGTTGGTTGGAAGGAATTATAAATTTTAACAACTCTTTGGATATTTCCTTTTATATCTACCCCATCGAAGGGAAAAGCGTCTTGGACGACCTGAGAAGAAAGATTGCCGAAATGGAGGCCGAGCTTTCGACCGACTTTCAAAGAGGAAAAATTGCCGATCCGGCAACTGAAGCCAAACTTGAAGACGCAAGAATGCTGCAAGCACAACTGGTCAGGGGGGCAGAGCGTTTTTACGAATTCGCTTTTTATATCACCATCCCGGCCCCAAGCCTGGAAGAGCTCAATTATCTCACCAAACAGGTCGAGTCAACTTTGGGGTCCTTGATGATTGTGGCCAGACATGCCACCCTGGATATGGAAAACGGGTTTATCACCACGGCTCCTTTCGGCATGGACAGGCTTTCAATTACCAGAAACATGGACACGTCTTCTTTGGCCACCACCTTTCCTTTAACTTCGGCGGAACTATCAGGCGACAAGGGCGTTTTATATGGGATTAACTCCAAAAACGAATCTTTCATCATTTTCGATAGGTTCTCTTTAGAGAATTCAAACATGACGGTCATAGCCAGTTCGGGTTCAGGTAAAAGTTTTTTTGTTAAACTGGAGGCCCTGAGATCGTTAATGCTGGGAACGGAAGTCATTGTTATCGATCCGGAATCGGAATACAAATCTTTGGCAAAAGCCGTCGGCGGAGAGTTTATCTCTTTTTCTTTTAACTCGCCTTCTAAAATTAATCCCTTTGACCTTGCCCAGGTCTATGAAGAGGGAGAAAACCAACTGGGTCTTAAGGTCCTGTCTCTTCATTCCCTGTTTAAAGTGATCATGGGGGCTATTACCCCGACTCAAGAAGCTCTGTTGGATAGGGCAATTATTATGGCCTATAAAGGCAAGGGTATTACCCAAGACCCCGCCACCCAGAAAAACGAACCCCCTTTAATGGAAGACGTTTACAAAGTTTTAATGGGAATGGAAACCCCCGATGCTTTGGATTTGGCCGCAAGAATCGAAAAATTTGTAAAAGGAAGTTTCGTGGGTATTTTTGACAAACAAACCAATATAAATTTGAATAACCCGTTTACTGTTTTTTCGGTCAAAGACCTCCAAGATGTCCTGCGGCCGATCGCCATGTTTGTCATTCTTGACTATATCTGGACCAGGGTGAAAAAAGACATCAAGAAAAGAATTCTCATCGTTGAAGAGGCCTGGCACATGATGAAGTTCCCCGACACGGCTCAGTTCTTGTGGTCGGTAGTCAAAAGAGCGAGGAAGTACTACTTAGGGTTGACTACAATCACTCAGGACGTCGAAGATTTCCTGTCTCAGGATATCGGCAAGGCAATTGTCACCAACTCCGCTTTACAGGTTCTTTTGAAGCAATCGCCTGCCGCAATAGATAAGGTGGGTGAAGTGTTTTATCTCTCCCAGGGCGAAAAGCAACTCTTAATGGGAGCAAATATCGGCGAGGGAATTTTTTTTGCCGGCCCCCACCGCGCGCCCATCAGAGTAATTGCCTCAAACGACGAATATCAACTGATAACAACAAAGCCGCAGGATTTAATTGCAGGACAGACTAAATAACATGGCAAACTTTCCCCCGCTTCCACAAAACTTAACCAAAGCCGACATTGAATGGCTTATGGTTTCTCTCAACAACGTATTAAAAAAAGAAATTCAATCCGAAGAAGATATCAAATTTCTTGAATATCTCAAAAAACTAACCGCACAAGAAGACATTAATCAAGTCCTTGCGGCATTAACCGATTGGTTTGCTGTCGCGCCCGACATTGAACAGCCAAGCCAACCCACGCCCGAAAACCTGGAGGAATTGGGCGACGAGAGCGAAAAGCGCAAGGCGCAGGAAGAGGAATCAAACGCTGCGGCCAAAGCGCAAACACAGCAATTTATAAAAACCCGG
>CAYITS010000026.1:0-9224 GCA_964366385.1 uncultured Gammaproteobacteria bacterium | reverse complement strand
CTCATACAGGAAATCAAATTGACTATAGGGTAATGGCAACGGTATTGGAACTAAATCTGGGATGATGGGGTCAAATTTTATTATGTTTTTCTAGAGCTTGTTTGATAATAAAAATGGCGTATTTCAATTCTTTGTCGTGCGAAATGGTTAAATAGGAAATATGCTGATTGAAATATTTAAAGCTATTTTTTAGGTATTGAACTTGTGATTTAGGATCTTTGAAGTCCTTCGGTTGGCTTCGAGCGAGATGTATTTCTAATTTTTTAACCCTAATATTGACGGTTATCGGGACTCTCCAGTCATTCTTAAATTTAAAACCGACATAATATTTTGTTGCGTAGCTGTCGATATCATCTGCAAGTAGATTTATTTGCTCTTTCAATGATAGGTATAGAGCCCACAGACCAGGATCTTTACCTACAACATCCTTTTCGGTATATGACTTAATCTCCTTAGAGAGTTTTCTAATTCCCTCCCCTCGGGTGATCGCAGTTATTGATTCTTGGGTTTCCGGAGGTTTGATTTGGTTAAAGGTTATGAGAGCTGTATTCGATAATTCAGCTTCCCAAAGCTCTATGGGTAGATCCTGAAATCCAATTGACCCTTTTTGATATGGGGTAAATTCTCTTGCGACAAAAATAATTTTTGGTTGGGACCAATCTACCTGCTCTCTTTTCAACGGTTTACCCAATTTCTCGAAATATTCTAGAACAAAGTCCGCTTTATTATTAAGCATCGCTGAAAGATACGAATATCCTTGGTCAATCACCGAGAAGCTTTTGTCTTTCTTGTATTCAATAATAACGAAAGAACGTGTTTGTGGATCAAATGCCAGAGTGTCTATATAAAAATTCTGATGTTGCCCTTTTACAACAAACTCTTTGTTTGAGGCTCCACTAATAAACTCAAGACCAAATAGTTCTTGTAAATTACTCTCTACCAATCTTTGAAGATACTCTTCGTCTGGAAAGTCTTTGTTGCTCATTCTTTCCAGCTTAAAGTTGGTTTTAATTCGGAATATTTGCATCAAGCTGAAGCTTAGTATAAAGGGGGCAAAAATTCAAACTTAGGGGTCAAATTTAAAAAATACCGACGCGAGAGTAGTATTCCACTTCGGGAATGGGGGAAAACCTTTCTATTATAGCTACTTAGTTTTTCTTCTCTTAACTGTTTGTAGCTTTGGTAGACTTTGAGACAGCGATTGAGAAGGCAAAACTGACGTTGGTGTTTGCTTCTGCTCCGGAAAAGATTGGTCGATATCGTATTCAGTTACTCCAGAAAAACCATTCTTTTGACACAGGTTATATATCAATCCTACGATTTTTCTATTAATCGTTGTTTCCGGCGTATTTGCATTATTTATTTCCTCATACAAGTCACGTATTTGTTGCCGTATTTCTTTATCTTTGTGAAAAGTGATAGAAACCTTATTCAAAGAACGTCGAAACTCAGGCGAAGCATAATCACCCCTGAAAGTCATTAGATCTCTTATCGCCTCATTTTTTATTCTCTTGTCTATTTCGTTTTTACCCAACCACCATATAACAAGACCTACAACAAGAGGGCCAGCCAATCCTCCAAAAATATTACCCATAATTATATTTTCCCAACTTATCATATAAGGTTAACTGATATTGGTTGGGCAGCGGGCGATTTTTCACCAATCAACGGATTGTAACTTTCAAAAAGATAAGCTTCAACACCATCTCTATACTGGCTTGGAACGATCGCCCATGTGACTTTTAATTGTCCATAATGTGAATACCTAACTATTTCGGGGTTTGTTCTGTGTTCTCGCAACCGATCTCCTATATTTCCCTGTCCCAGACGTATTACCTTGGCCTCTATTGGCCCTGCGTACCATATAATGTAAACGCCTTCTTTATTGTTAAAATATGAAGATTCTAGATTCAATCTTAAAAGATCGAACCATTGATTGTTATTTGAATTTTTTACCCAATTTAAAATGAGTTGTGGTTCCATATATTTTTTTCATTATACCCTGATTTTCGCTCTTGGTGTTCTTACTGGATTACAAATATATTTCATCAACTTTTCTCTACAATTTCAACCTAAATCAAGATCTACCCAATTATTTAAAGAGTTATCTTTGAAATCTTTATTGGTTTTGTTAAAATAAACCCATCGTCCGCGATAATTACGGTCTGTGTTGACGACTATTCCCCCAAAAAGTTTTTTACTTTTTTTATTCTCACCCTGAATATACTTATATAATCCGTCAAATTTTGGACCGGCAACTTGTTTAGTCAATCCGGCTTTCGTATCAAAAAGCCCAATGCGTCCGTCTTTCAACTTCACGATAAAGTCAACATAAAAAGGTTTTTCCTCCCCATTATAATAACGAACAGCAAAAAATGTTGCGTCTCGGTCTCCGTTTTTAAACCACCATTCGACATTTGGGGACTTCCCCAAAAAATCAATAAAAGCCTCTTCCGGTTTCCATTTTCCATCGCTGAAAAAGGGTTGCATAACTGATTTTCCGACGCTCACTTTTACATATTCTCTGCCATAAGATAAAGTTTCCGGCACATTCCAATTTTCCACATCAACCATTTCGCTTTCTCTTTTTACGATTTCCTCTTGATACTTTTCTTTTGCTTTGTCTAAAACATTAACAAAATGCCGAGAATTTTTATCACTCAAAACAATCTGGACAATTTCTTCCCACACATCGCCATACCACATTTTTAATTCCTGCTCAAAAAATTTATAAATTGATTCTTTAACCCTGCCAACCGATCTATCTTCGGGATAGAAGGGGGTTAAATTATTACGCACAAAAAAGTCAAATAATTTTTGTAAATCAAAACCGCTTGCCTTTATTTCTTTGTCGCCGACAATTTTTGCTCCAGCCAAAGCGTCAACATCTTCAGCTTTGTAGTCAGAAATAATTTTTAGGTCAAATTTTCTCGCTTTAGTATCTGTATGTTTCCTTAAATCGTATTCTTTGGCTTGCTTCAAAAATATCTCTATGAATATCGGCGACAATCTCGTTTTTTCGCGGCGTCTTTTTGGATAACAAGAAAGTAAATTTATCGGTTTATAATCGGTGCGTCTTTTGCTTGTATAAATAGTGATGTAATCCTTGGCAATATCTTCCTGAATTTCTATATTGTCCAAATTGGTATAAACATAGCCGTAATTCAAAAATTCGCTTTCATAATGTCCTTTGTCCGGCTCTGGCATTCTCATAATTCTGCCGACTGTTTGAATTGAAAAAATCGGGCTGTGCCACTGCCTAAACAAAACTAAAAGGTGCGCTCTCGGGCAGTCCCAGCCTAAAGCGATTGCCTGCTTGAAAATCAAAACTTCAACCTCGCTGTCCTGCCTCTCAACATTTTCTTTGTTGACGTGTTCGCCGGATAGCCAAATGGCCAGTTTGTTATTGTCTTTTTCGGTTGAGATTTCGTATTTATTCTTCAATATACTTTCCACTCGTTCTCTTATTCTGTCCTCTAAACTTGTTTTTCTATCGGGTAATTGAATTAAAACTAAAGGATTAATATTAACTCCTTCTTTTTGAAATTCCCTTACCAATTCCTGTCTTTTTTTCAGAGCGGCATCTAAAACCAATTCTTCGCTACCGCCGCTTAATTTTTGCGTTTTTATTTTTCCTTCACGGATAAAATTATCAAAATCGTCGTTCAAGATAACGGCTTTTTTAACCATTCCTTCTTTTTTTACATCGTCTAACTGGACAAATACTTTTTCGTCTTCATTGGTAATTGTTGCCGGCGTTGCCGTAACCTCAATTGTCAATTTTGGCCCAATCATCTGAATTAAACCCTGCGAAATTTCGCTTGTGGCGTGATGATGAGCTTCGTCAATCACTAAAATTAGTTCCCGTCCTTCTTCTTTAGCTCTCTCTAATACTTTTGATAAATTAAATTCCTGCTCGTTGTCGCGAATGTAAATATTATCCGCCCTGTTAATGCTTTCCCAATTGAAAAACAAAATCTCGTTTTTGCTGATTTTCCTGTCGTCTAAATCCTCAAAATAGGAACACGTTAGCGCCCTACTTGTTTCAAAATAATTTTCTAGCTTGTCTAGGCTTTGAATATGGAGTTGTCTTGGAGCAGTCCAAATAAAACCGAAGGATTGTCTTATTTCTCTATCATCAACCAACTGCTTCAAAAATTCTGCCATCATTATTGTTTTTCCCGAACCAGTCGGCGACTTAAAAACTAATTTTTTACTGCCCGAATAACCCAAAAGTCTTTTGGTCTTGGTCAGTAAATCATCTACTGCGTTTTCCTGGTAAATTTTTAGTTGCACAGATTATCCTAATAAATTGGCTACTTTTTCTTTGAAATTTTTGATTTTTTCATCACTTATTTTATTATTCTGATAATGCCACATAACACTTAACGGTTTTTTGTCCGGTCTTGTTTCCTCGGGAATGCCTAAAAAATCTTCTAGATTATTATCAAAAAAATCTATTTTCAAAGTAAAATCATTTTTATTCTTTTGAAGAAAATCATTGGTCCTTTTCTGTTTACTAGTATTATTATCAGCGTCATATAATACCGAATGTTTTATACCCAATTCCTTAAATAAATTCATATATCTATGGATATTTTCTTTCCCCATCGCATTTAAGATGTAAATTTCTTTATTAGATAATGGAATTTCTCCATTTTTAATCAAATAATCTATTAAAAACTTCTCTGAAGCCCCTTCGCAAACTAGCACAAAATCGGCAAAAAAAGCACAACATCTATCCGGGTCTAGCCACAAAGAATACCTTATAGCCTCTAAATCCAAATCTTTGTCTTCTATTTTCTCTCCCTGAATTTCTTTTAACTCCTCATTAACCGTTAGAATATATTTTAATTTAGGCTCAGTAAGTTGATAGACTTTCGTTTCGCCTTTATCTTTGTAGAGTTTTAGAATTGACGGTAAATTGTCAATATTTCTACTAACAAAATGAGTCGAATGGGTAGAAATTAAAATTTGTTGACTTTCTTCATCTGAAAGTTTTTTCAAGCTCTGATTTAAAATCTCTTGCTGAGAAGAATGCAAAAACGCCTCTGGTTCTTCAAATAAAATTATTAAAAAATTAGAGAAAAATTCTTTCTTATCTTTTATAACTTTTTTCTCCTGGTATTTTGTTGATAATTTTATTAAAGTATATACCAAACGCCGCTGGAAACCTTCTCCATACGATTCTATAGCTAATTTATTATCACCTAGAACTTCATCCTTAATATAGGGCTCTATCAAATTTTTCGTTATATCAGCCACATCCAAATGGCGTATATCAAAATCCATTTTAATTTTTCTATCACTTATATCTTTATTTATATCGCTAATAAATCCGTCGAGAGAAAAACCATCTTTTGTTTTTTCTTGCTTAAATTTTTTAGTAAAATTATCAAAAACTTTGTTTAAAGTACCAAATGACTCGCTACCACTAATAATTTTTTTAGAAATGAAATCTAAAATATCGCGCAGATAAGAAGGGCCACTGAGTTTCGTATATTCGGAGATCTGACTTACGGCGGGAATATATAAAATATCGCCCAATTTCCCCTTGGCAACATTTTTCCAGCCATAAAAGAAATTGTCTGATAATTTGCCACCCTCATATCCATAGATATTACTTGATCCACCTTGAACCTTAGTTGCGTGTTTTAAATATCTCCTTACAACAAAAAATTCTTCACTACCATTTTCTTGTTGATATTCCTTTTTTAAATTTTTAAACTCATCATTAGTAAGCGAAAAGTTAATTTCAATCCAGCTTTCATCGTCATCGACAGGAAATTTGGGCCAATCTTTTTCTTCATTAAATTTCGTATCATCATAAAAAATTCTTAATACATCAATTATATTTGATTTACCAGAATCATTTGCGCCAACTAATAAAGAGTAATCAAGTAAATTAAAAGTTTGATGTTTAATAGAGCGAAAATTATGAATCGTTATTGTTTTTATCTTCATAAGAATTACCTAAAAATCTTCCTATACACTCTCAAAATTGCTTCAGGTATGGGGGATAATTGGACCTTTTGCTTAATATCTTTAAACTCATCGTCAAAAGTTTCATCGCCTAACGAGAAAATATAAATGCTGAATTTTCCCTTAATATCTCTAGTTGCTTTTTTAAAAGCTGGAATTGCCATATGATCGAAAATTATACCAGTATAATGATTAGAATTTTTGAAAATTTTAAAATCTTCACCATCTCGGACTAATTCAAAAGTTCCTTCTTTTACACAAAGCATTTCGGTAGCCTGATCTGTGAGTTTTATTTTATTTTTGTCTGTCGGTTCATCATAAACAACAAAATCAGTTTTAAAGTATTTGATGTTTCCGCCTAATCCTTCCTTATTTCCATATCCAAAAATCACATTTTTAATTCGTGGATAGCAAATATCTGTACAAATCTTGTGTCCACCATTTTCATCTTGATTATTTGTACAAAGAATAAACTGACGACCACCACTATCTTCTTTGTTAAGGTCTAAAACTGCATGGCCCGTTGTGCCAGATCCAGCCATAAAATCCAAAACGAGAGCATTTTCCCGAGCCGCAAGCATTATTAGTTTCTCTATAAGTCCTAACGGCTTTGGTGTCTCAAAAATATTTTTGCACAATATTTTTTTTAATAACTCTTTCGCCATTTGGGTGGACCCAACTTCTTGTGGTAATAAGATAGAGTTAGACACGACACCTTTCTTAACTTCGCTCAAATATTTCTTTAGTCTCGGAACATTTTTACCGCTTTTACCAAACCATAGACGCCCTTCTTGATAAGCTTTTATCAGACTTTCTTTAGTTAGCCTTGGATAGGTGCCGGGCACCGGTTTCCATTTAACCCCGCTAGAAAAAGTAATCTCATAAATATTGCTTTCTGTTCCACTCTTTGCTTGCAAGGCTACACTTGTCCATGGTCCTCTCAGATCATTATCTGGATTATTATATCTTGCGTTTAACTCATCGGTTCTTGGTAATAGATTGAAACTTCCGAGCTTTGAGATATTTCTAGCGTAGGCAACCACATATTCGTGATTTACTGAAGCAAATTTTGCATCATTTTGAACAACATTCTTTTTATTCCATACAAAAATATTTATAAAATTATTCTCTCCAAACAAATCCGAATGGTCCATTAACAATTTCAATTGAGCCATTTCGTTATCATCAATTGAAATGAAAATCACACCCGTATCTTTCAATAAATTCTTTGCCAGCTTTAATCTTTTCCCCATAAAGGCAAGCCATTTTGAGTGGCGGTAGGCATCTTCTCTATCAACATAGCGGTCGTTGAAAATAAAATCCTTGTTGCCAGTGTTATAAGGAGGATCAATATAAATGACATCAATTTTTTTAGCGTGGGTGTAATTCAAAACTGAAAGCGCGTGATAATTGTCGCCTTCAATTAGTAAATTTACTGGCTTATCTTTATCAGTGATTATTTCTTTGTTTTTTACTTCTTTAAGTACCGGCAATTTTTCTTTGCACATCTCAACAACTTCTTCGGGCTTTTCTTCCCAAACCAAGCCGTACTTCTTTTTCTTTTTCAATTCTTTCTTGAGCCTTTCTATTTCAAATAACAATTTCTCTTTATCTGTCTTTATATCCATCATATGTCCTTAATTCTACATTAAACCTTTATCTTTAAAACTAAAAAAATCTTTTTTAGAGATAACAACGTGTTCAGTTACTTCGATGCCAAGAATTTTACCCGCTTCTACTAATCTTTTTGTAATCACTAAATCATCTTCTGATGGCTCTGGATCACCTGATGGGTGGTTATGTGCTAGTATGATTTGAGACGCTGAATGACTAATGGCCGGCCCGAAGACCTCACGAGGGTGAACAAGCGATGCGTTGAGCGTTCCGATTGAAACTTCACTGATGCTGTTTAAGTTGTCTCGGGAATCTAACGCAAGAATTACAAAATGTTCTTTCTTTTCCCTACCGATTTTTTCTTTGAGATAGTTTACTACTGCTTGGGGTGAAGAAAGGGAAATTTTTTTAGGCATTTTCTCTCGTGCGTATCTTTCTGAAATTGTCTGAAAAAGTTTTATGCCAAACGCGTTAGACGGTCCAATACCTTTAATTTTTTGTAACTCGTCAAGCGAAGCATCAAGAACACTGCGCAGTCCCCCAAACATCTTAATCGTCTCCTTTGCCATTTGTTTGCAATCTATTTGCGGAGTACCAAGGGTCAAAAGTAATTCCACTATTTCATAATCAAGAAAGCCATCAAGCCCTGACTGCAAAAATCTGTCTCTTAGTCGTTTTCTATGACCAGCCCCTATATGTTTTTCTCTTGGTCGTTCAATTTTAGGAAGATCTTTAATTTTCGCCATTCTGGCCTATTTTACCACCTTTTCAGGGTCGGGGTGATGGTGCTAGATTTCGTAAAACCAGTCCCAGCCAGGATTTTCGGCCTATTTTATGCCCAGTTTTTTCTTGATAAATTTTGCTTCTTCTTTGTTGAATGGTTTATAAGTGGCCACAACTTTAGGCTTGACTTGTTGCTTATAAAAAATTCTTCTTTTTATTTCATTCGACAAGAATTTAGCTGTCTTAACAGCTTTTTCAACGATCTCGATTTGGGATTGGGAAAGCAATGCCCTTTTTCGGTAACTTTTATTTAGCTCTTCAACAGAAACATCTAGATATTTTCGTAGCAATACCAATACTTTTGGTCTATTCAAAAGAGGTTCTTCAATCAGCACGCCTCTGTTTTTTCTACGCTTTAGTGCAGCTATTTTTTTTGAAGTAGTCATGAAAATGAGAAGCGATTTACATCTAGGCCGTAGTTCCTCCATCAAAACAAAAAACTTTGGCCTAATTGAGCCGTCGTCTAATTTAGTTTTTTGGTTGAAAAGTAAAAGACCCTTCTGAAGTTTTAATTCCAGGTTCCACCGAGGAAAAGATTTGCTTCCAGGCATCCTGCCCAATTTTACCACTTTTCCAAGCTAGGAACTAAATTTCGTAAAACCAATCCCACCCTGGATTATCGACTTCTTTGATATTGCTTCTATACATCTTATAAATTCCTTCCTCCAAAACCGTCTGCCAGGTGCCTTCGTAGTAATGCTCTTGCCTCTCCCCGTTTACCCAATTACTTGTCGAGAACTTTACGAAAACGATATTTCTCCTTTCGTCTTCCATTTTAGTTGCGTAAATCTGTACATCCAGAATATCTTTGAAACGGTTCGTCCATTCTTCAAAATTTGTTTTTT
>CAYITS010000025.1:0-9252 GCA_964366385.1 uncultured Gammaproteobacteria bacterium | reverse complement strand
CTCCGTCTCCACTAGAGATGTCTTAGTTCAATCGAATAAAGTTTATCTCCCGTCAGGAAAATAATTATTTTTTCTTCTTCCGAAACTACAAAATCTATTGCCTCTCCTATTTTTTCCGAAGAATAGAGGGCTTGATAATTTCCTTCCTTTGAAAGAGCTATGATTCTTTTATTGTTTTTATCTAACAAATATATCCCTTTTGTCGTTTCGTTGGAGTAAATGACATCTGCCTTAGTCAACCCCCCGGGCACCTCATCTATCTTAAATCTTTGCGGACTCCCTTGGGTAAGTTTTAAAACCTTAAGGGGTTCAAAAAGAAACCAGATATTTCCATCAATCGCAGTTGAAACAATATTTGCAAAGCTTAAATTGATTCCCGGCGCAAGCCAGCTTTGTCCTTTGGCAAATCCTTCTTCTACTCCGGGGAACCTTGCAATCGTCGATTCCGTTTTATTCAGCAGATAGATGTTTCCCGCATAGGCAAAAAGTGCCGTATCGCCCTCCCAATCTTTTTCAATGACTTTTTTTCTTTGCCCCGTTAAAAGATATATCCCGTCAGAAGATAGGCCGTAGACACTGTCTTCATAGGCCGCAACCATCGAAATACCCTTAAGCTGTTCGGGTCCGGCTGCAATCTCCGTTTTTTTAGTGTCCGCCTTAACTCTGGCAATTTTCCCTCCCCCCTTGTCAAAGACATATAAATTCCCTCCGGAAGATACAAGCAAGCCTCCTTTAAATCCACTCGAAATTAAAGAGAGATCCATAAACAGCTCCGCTTCCCCCTTATAAATTCCCAAAAATGCTTCTTCGGTTTCTTTTATTTTTTCCTCAAGAGATGTCAGCCTTTTATCTGTTATCTTTTCACCCAAAAGTTCGTTAACTTTAGTCTGACTGGCCAAAAAAAGCTCACGGGATCTTTTTTTGTCAATATTAACAAGGCCTTGAGACTCATCAAATTCCTGCTGTGCCTGATTGAGCTTTGGTTCGTATTGAGCTTTTATTTTTTTGATATTTTTCTGCCTTATTCCGAAACCGATACTGACCAAAAGAAGAATTAAAAGCAAAAACCCAACTGTAAAAGTGGTTTTATTACTGCCGTCAACCACGTCTTCTTTAAAACCCTCACGAACGTAAATTTTTCTTTCGGGAAACCCAACTCCAAATCTTTTTATTTTCTCTTTTAATCCTCCCCAAATATCTTTTTTTATCTGCGCAGAAAACTTTACAACAATCGTCCCGATTGATCCCTCATCTTCTCTTGCGTGAGCAGCCGGGGCCAATGATTCGACGAAAGACTCTAGGCCGGCCCCCTGCAAAGATGCTTTTAAGGTTCCCTCCTGAAATGCTTTAAAAAAAGAACTTGTCCCTAATATTAGAAAATCTCCTTCTTCGGGATATCCTGAAGCCGAAACAACTTCCTTCCCTTCGCTTGTCAGTATTTTTGCCAAGCTCCCTTTCCTGAAAATGTCTATCCTTGATCCGCCCCCGGCGGCGGTATAAACAACATTATCGAGGATTGCCGCCGCCGCAATCTCAACATCCTCTTCCCACTCTTGGGAAAATTCATTAATTACTTTTTCCAGGGAACTCTTGAGAGCAATAAAAGGAGAAGTCTCCAAATTGCCGAAGTATTCTTCATGCAACCTGGACAACAATTCCCTCCCCGCCGAAACACTGTCCACCCCCTCTTTTTTTAGTTTGGTTGAAACGACGGCGAAAAATCTTCCTCTTTTTGCAATTTTTTCTTCATTTTCCGAAGTAAATTCGTGAATTTGAGTCCAACCCGAAGGTCCGGGGTTGCCGGTCAATTTTACCGAAGAAATATCGAGCCTCACAATATAATTATTGCCAGAACAAAAATCCCAAGTGCAAAAAGCAAATGTCCCCAAGCAACAAATTTTATCGGGGCCTCAAAACCTACCTCGACCGTCTTGATCATCAAACTAACCTGTTTGACAATCACCGCCGCAAAAACGATATAAATCGCCAAAGCAATCAAAACAAATATTTTGGCAACGAGCCAAACGGAGATGCCAATTAAAGGAATCGTTTCCATATTGTTACCTTACCCGTCCTTCCATTTTTTCCACTTCTTCCTCAACTCTCAGCTCCCTTAAAATCTTTGCCACTTTGTCCGGATTGGGAACGGCAGTAAATTCAATCCTGGGAACTTCCCCCGCGGTTTGAATTATGACGTCTCCGTAATTAAAGATCGTCCTGATTGCTCCACCCATTCTTACCGTCACGTCTTGAATTTGGTCCAAATTCGCATCGGTAATTTCCCTGTATATCAAATTCACAAAGTCAACATCAAAAATCCTCTCGTCGGTGACAATGCAAACATTGAAAAACCAATCCAAAAAAGACTCTAAGATATAGGCAGTGACCACCATGTACCAAATGGCTACGGCGATAAATTGAAAGTTATCGGGAAGAAAAGAAAGAATGGGAAAGCTGCCTAAAACGGCGGGCGCAAAAAGCAAAATTAAGGAAATTGCAATCCAGGGAATGTTGGTAATCCAATGCCTTCTTAAAAAGAGAACTATTTCCTCCTGAGAATCTTTGGAAGCAAACTTTACCCCTGATGGAAAATAACAAAATGAAGAAAACGGGCTATGGGGATGTTCTTTTTCTTCTTTTCCTTCGGCGACAAAGATATCCGGCATTGCAGGATGATTATATCAGAGTTTTTCGATATTAAACAAACTTGATTTGAGGCCGATGTATCCCGGGGCTCTTAAGTTAAAGGCTTTTTTAAGTTCCTCCCCCGAGATGTTTACTCCTCCTTTATCAGTTCCAAAAGAAACCGTTTGGGTAGAACCGGAATTGGAATAAATTACCGAGACCGAGGAAACCGAGGAATACCCGCCGATTGACTTTAACTCAGACACCGAATAAGGGTTTCCTCCCCAACAGGAGCCGACGGGGGATACCCGCGAGATATCACCCCCTCCTTGGTAGATAACTTTCCAGGCGTTAAGTACGTCCGCCATCTCCTCAGAAGCCATCCAAGGGTTACTTCTCCCGCAAGCGGAACCACCCCTGGATTTATACCAGCCTTTATAAAACCAGGGTGACCCGGCGACTTTTTCATATGCCGTATCGGGCCAATCGCCGGATGTGTCTTTTATCCCGCTCCACCCCCATTGGGAAACAGTAAACCCTCCCGTACTTGCCGAATAATAAGCCGGTGCCGGGGAACCCCCTTTTAATAAAACCCAGCCCCGGGTTGCCACAACCGCTTCTTTCCATTTCCCGCTTTTGAGGCTTGATTTATAGACTTGACACGATTCGGTTGCACAAATGCTTCCTACTCCGTTATTGGTGGCATACAATGCATAGCTTCTGGCGGCAACAGCCTGGGCTTTTAAAGCTTCAAATCCTCCGTTGTTACCCCAAGATTCCGGAACTTCATATATACCAAGCAGATAGTTATCTTCAAAAGCGATTCTTCCGTAACCCGTAACCCCAATTGTGGCGGGGGAAACGTAATCTTTCTTTAACTCGGACCCCTGGTAGTAAGCAGAAAGAATCGTCTCGGCGGACTGACCGAGCTTAGCTCGGCCATAAGCACCGTATTGACTCATACCGGTTCTGTGCGGTGCTCCAAAAGAAAATGCCGCAAAGGCGGGACGAAACCCGGGGTCGCAAAAATTGGAGGAGCCGGGAGTCCCCGAACACGGCTCTAAGGTTGGAGGAGTATCTCCAATCGAAGTTTGAAATCCCCCCGCTTTTAAGGCCGCCAGTTCATTTTGCCTCGAGCTCAAAGTCGAGAGGTAACTTTCAACCTTGCCAACTTCTCCCGCCAAGAACTTTTCCCGTTCACCAACTTGCTTTTGCAAAGAGGCTAGGTTGCCCTTATTTTTTTCCAGAGCTTCTTTATCGTTTTTGAGTTTAAAAAGGTCCTGCGCATATTTCTCCATTAACTTTCTATCTTCATCTGAAGCTTTTTGCCGATAACTTATCTCACGAAAAGCATCAGAGGCACTTTCGGAAGAAAGGAAAGCAAGAATCGCCGGATCAAAGTTTCTCATCTCGATATATTGATTCCTGACTTTTCTTTCAAAAATTTCCTTTGCATAGGCCAGATCTTCTTCTCTGCCTTCTATATCTGCCTCGGTCTTTTGGAGTTGAAGGGAAATTGTCGATATTTTTTTAGACAACGACGAAAGTTGATTTCTTAGAGAGCTCAGGTCTTGTTTATTTTTCTCATGGGCGGGAGACAAGGCGTCAATTTCCCTTTGAATTTGGTCTATTTGACACTGAAGGTCGCTTCCGCAGTCTTGAGCATAAACAAAAACTCCCTGCCCGACCGGCAGGCGGGCAAAACTCAAAAATACCAAAACTCCAAGCAAGACAAAGATAAAAATCTTAAATCTTAAATCGTAAATCGTAAATCTCATTTTGTTTCATTATAGCAACCATTAACTTAATGTTTCTTTTATGCTAAACTTTCGATAATGCTCACGTTCAAATTTTTCCCCATTACGGTTTATGCCGCCGGTGTTGAAAAGTGGTGCGACCCTTCGACTAAAAAACTTCTAAACTCTGCAATCGGCTGTATTCCGATATTAACCGATGAAAATACTTTGCTGGGTTGGATACTTCAATGGGCAATCGGTATCGGCGGAGGAATTGCTTTTCTTTTGATTGTCTATGCCGGTTTTATGATTATGACATCATCCGGAAACCCGGAAAGGCTTCAGGCCGGGAAAGAATTATTAACCTCGGCAATTGCCGGAATAATCTTGCTTATTTTCTCTATATTTCTGCTAAAATTAATTGGAGTCCAAATATTGGGATTGCCCGGTTTTGGAGTATAAAAAATTATGTCTGTACTTAGTTTAAAGCTGGATGATATACAAGCCACTGCCTCGCCTAATTTTACCTTTACAAGTATCGGGGATATTTTTAGCCGGCAAATGCGTTATATTTTCACCTTCGCCGGAATAATGCTTCTGATTTATCTTCTTGCCGGAGGCCTCCAGCTGATGTTTGCCAAAGGCGATCCAAAAGCAGTCCAGGCCGCGTGGGGAAAAATTACCAACGCCGTTATTGGCTTTGTTGTTGTATTTTTAGCCTACTGGATAACCCAACTTTTTGGTGAAATACTTAATGTTCAAATAATTAAAGACATTTTTCAGTAATATAAACATGCTATGAAACATTTAGCCATAGATATTGTCAATGAATTTTTTATTGCAGGAGGAAAGAGATACGAACAACTTGCTGATATAGGAAGCCTTGTGTCTTTATTTATAAAAATCGTTTTTGTTATTGCGGGGGTCGCAATCTTGTTTTTTTTCATCCTCGGAGGAATATCAATGATAACCGGAGCCGGGAATAACAATCCGGAACAAATAGAAAAAGGCAAACAAAGCGCCACTTCAGCTTTAATCGGCTTTGTAGTTGTATTTGTCGCTTATTGGATAGTACAATTAATCGAACTCTGGACGGGAATAATCATACTCTAGTGAAAAACCTACTCACACAAGCTCTGAATCCTTTCGGGAACATCAAACTGCCTACCGAAATAGAGACAAAGTATCCGGGCGGCATCCAAGGGGGAGCTCTTGGAAAATTTTTAAATATTATTATTCTGACACTTATTGTCGGGGCGGGGGTTTATACTCTTTTTAATTTAATTTTCGCGGGCTACGCTTTTATGTCCGCCGGGGATGATCCTAAAAAAGTTGCCGGCGCTTGGGCAAAAATCTGGCAAAGCCTCTTGGGGCTGGCCTTTGTTGCGGGCGCCTTTGTTCTGGCCGCAATCTTTGGAAAATTAATCTTTGGAGATTACAATTTCTTACTGACACCAAAAATTCCGACCATATGATAAGCCATTTAATGACACTGGCAGACGTTCCGCTCTCCCCTCCGGGCGGTTTTAGAGGTTGGGGACCTTTGGGGCTCGAGGGCAAGACAGCTTTTGAAGCAGACTTTGTTTTCGGTAAATTTCTTTCTTCGGTCATCGGATTATTAAGTATAATAGCGATCATTTGGTTTGTTTTCCTTTTGATTTCGGGCGGTATTGGCTTTATGACCTCAGGGACCGACAAAGCTCAAATAGAGGCTTCGAGAAAAAAAATTGTCAACGGGCTTATCGGACTCGTTGTAACCATTTTTGGAATATTTGTCATTAAATTTATTGGATATTTAATAGGGATACCGAACATTCTTAATATTCCGGGTTTGCTTTATAACATAACCAAATAGTTAAAATTATGAGTTAACCATGATAGAACTGTTAAAACAACCTCAATTGGCAGACGCATCTCCAGTCGGTAACCCGTCGCTTAATAACCCTGTTCTCAACGAGAAACTTCAAGACATTCTTGTAAACAGAAACCCAACTGAGTTTTTTGCCATTATTCTTCCAAATATTGTCGGTCTTTCTTTTGTAATCGGCGTTGTTATTTTTCTCTTTGTTGTCGCCATTGGAGCAATACAATGGACTATTTCCGGTGGAGATAAGACGGCAATCGAATCAGCGAGGGGGAAAATCACCAACGCCATTGTGGGAATAATTATCCTGTTTTCCCTGTTTGCTTTACTGAAACTAATCGAGGACTTTTTCGGGATAAATATTCTTTCCCTCGACCTTGGAATTTTGGAAATAAAGTAGTACTTGACAAAGGTGTCTTTGAGATAAGATAATAATTTGAACGTATGAAAGCATTGACTTTGCCGGCAGAAAAAATAGACCTCAAACCAAAAGGTGACTTTGCCGATTTGGGAGAGATAACCGTCCCCACCCTCGTCTCGGGTCTTATAAAATTGACCCTCGTTGTGGCCGCACTTGTCTTTTTCTTTATCTTGGTCATCGGCGGCATTCAATGGATTGCTTCCGGCGGTGACAAGACTCAAACGGAAGCCGCCAGAAACCGGATTACGGCCGCCTTGGTGGGTCTGGTGATCGTCTTTTCCGCTTGGGCAATTCTTGCCCTTATTAAGACTTTTTTCGATGTAGATATTTTCTCGCTTACTCTTCCCGAACTTTAAATAAGGCTTCTTTGTTATCGTTCCCGCTTGCCCCGGCTTGTTTGTTGGGATAAACTTATTCTTGTAAATACGACGCAAAAAATGAAACTGACACAAATCTGGACCGACCCTACCGGGAATACTCCCCCGCGCCTTAGTGATCTTGAGGTTGTTTTTAAAAACACCGTCAATGTTATCTTGGGTTTTGCCGGAATTGCTTTCTTTGTGCTTCTTTTGATTGGGGGAATTAAATATATAACTTCAGGAGGTGACCCCAAGGCAGTCGAGGGAGCAAAAAAAACCATTACCTACGCAATCGGCGGGCTTTTGGTCGTCGTTCTTTCCTTTATAGTTTTAGTATTAATTAAAACCCTGACCGGAGTTGAGGTGACCCAATTCAAAATCACTCTTTAAATGAAATCTCTGCCAAAAACAGCATTTTTTCTTTTTTTCTTTCTTTCTGCTTTCTACTTACTGCTTGCTGCCAAAGCCGCCGCCCAAGTTCCCGATCCGTATGTACCTTGTGACCAGACCAGACCGGACTTTTGGCACCCATTTCAGGAAGAGTTTCATTCCCTCAGGCCATATCAAGCAAGTCCCTGCGAAAAGGAAATAAAAGAAACGGTCCTCGCCTGCGGAAACGATCTAATCGCCATGGACAAGTTCAGAGTATTCCCCGACCAGGCAACATCGTGCTCTGCAAACGCGGACGAAACCACCACCTGCCGGTTTAACGTTCAAAACACGGTGAATATTGATGTTTCTCTGCCCGATGCCGAACTTCCCATTGTCGGAAACACCCAATTGGTTCCAAACAGTCAAAATCAATCTCCCCAGTTTGAATTAGACGATGCCCAAAAAACAAACGAATATGTCAGCTGGTATTTAAACGGAACCACCGGACGGGCGGAAGATGAATATCTGGATCCGGAAAAAGAAGAAGACCTGCGAAAAATTATCGATTTTTCCGGCCCTTTAAAAAAGCTTCTCCCCCAAAGGGTTCAGCAAAACAAAAGAGAAGAAACCATTCAAGCGGCAAAAGACACGAGGCACGATCAAATAATCGGTTGTGTAAACCTGTTGGGGGGAATAACTCCCTGTTACCCCCGAAGAACTGGTGTTTCTTCCGTCAGATTATCCGATTGGGAATCAAGACTGCCTCCAAAAGAAGAAGAATTTGCCTCGTTTCGGGATTATTGGCTGGCATATACAGAATGGAGAGGGCAAACTTGCATAAGAATATTGGGCGTGGACATATGTTTCAACAATCCTCTTAAGCCCGACTATTGGGGAAACCTTTTTTCTTACATACCATTTTCCTCCACCGAGGACAGAAAGGGCGATGCCTTTGCCGACCTGTCACAAACCTCGCAACCGTCGGCAAACGACGTCAACGTAACCGACGTTGAATATCGACCCGACTTTTTCAGCGGGGACAACCTTCTTTATTTTGCCCACATGCTGGAAACCAATGAAACCGCAGACCTGCTGCAGAAAACGTACCTCCCGGAGGGAGAAAGCGGATATTCGGGTTTCAAAAATCCGGACACTTTATACGACACCAAGCGCTGCGATCTGACAAATGTGCGCTGGAATTCCGGAGACGATCTCTTCGGAGAATCAGACTCAACCCCTATTTCCGGAACGCTTTCTTATAAGGCCGCGTTCTCATGCACATTTGGACCTTTAGACATCTCGTGCGAAAAGGAAGTTCCCGTTGCTCTGTCAATATATAACCGCACGCCGAAAGGGGATGAGCTATGGGACAGACTCGTCGCCGGCGATATGGCAATTTTTAAAAGAATCTATCCCGCGGAATTTTTTACCTTGCCCCGCGAAATTTTAGATTTACCCGGGGTTACGTCCGCAAAATACACTTCAACCGCCGACAAAACCCTGGCCGGAGACCCGGCAAAACAAAGGCCCGGAGACAAAGCCGAGTTCTACATCCCCCACTTGGGTGGAATACAAGAGTATTTCCTGAAGGGGATCCAAAAGGCTCTTCGCCCAAAAGGCTTTAGTGATCAAATTCCTCCTAGTCCTCCACCGACCGGAACCGGCCAATGTTCCCCTCTTGCTTACGACATAGATTACAGAAATACGAGTATCCTTCCCAAACCCAAAGAAGAGGTCATTAATCTTATTAAAAGCCGCTTCCCCGGAAACCAGATAGCAAAATACTACGACACGGTAGTTAATCGATCTACTTTAGCCGGATACAATCCGGCATTTGTAATGGCAATTTGGATCGAAGAAACGGGAGCAAGCGAT
>CAYITS010000024.1:0-9469 GCA_964366385.1 uncultured Gammaproteobacteria bacterium | reverse complement strand
GAAGTCATGGCTAAATTATACCTTCAAAGAAGATGTTATTCCATACATGCAAAAAAATTTTATGGTTCCAGTCTTTTGAAACCTATCCAATTATCAAGGGCTTTATCATAAGAATAGCCTGTCTTAATCTTTTCTTCCGATACTAAGTGTTTATTTATCATATCAACAAATTCTTCTCCTTTATCACATGAGCTTATTACAGGCAACAGCCACTTTCCACCTCTTACATCCAAACCCTTCGATGCAAATACTCCAAAAACCAGAAACTTTTTTATTTTGGCCCAATCCGTCCCTTTCCTCAAAAGGAACCAAACCAGTTCAGCAATCACCCATTCAGTCGTCCAAAAATAAATTTTTCCATTAAGGGCTTTTTCTAGAAGATTGATACAAGATGTATGCTTGACCTGATCAATATTATAAAGTGAATAAATAAATATATTTGTATCAACGAAGACTTTTTTCTGCATATTCCAAGGTTGCTTCCTGTATTAAATCATTGACTGTTTTTCCTCTCGGAATTTTGAGCTTGCCCATTTTACCAACAAAATCGAGAACACCCCTGCCTGCAGGCTCAAGAAAAACTCTTGTCGGACTAACTACAGCTACAACTCTATCTCCCTTATTAACTCCAAGGACTCTACGAATAAGTAGAGGAAGAGTAACCTGTCCTTTGCTGGTTACGGTCATAAGTACATTCATACCTTACTTTATATCATATACCTTACTCTACGTCAATCCCCTTACAACGATTTATCCTTCTCCGTGAGTCTCAAGTTTTTTGTTTTTCCTTAAAATTTCCAACACTCCCGTTAATTTATCCGGTCTTATAAGTCCTCCGCCCAAAATTGCGTCCTCCAAAATACTGTTTAACCTTTTTATCGCTTTCCTCAAATCCAAAATAATTAAAAATACTTGGACTCCGACAACAAGAAGGAGTGTTGTTAGAGAGATGACGACAACTACCAACAATTTTTGTACAGAGTCCATGAAAATTTATTTATCTAACTCCGGTATTATTCTACGCGAAATCACAGTTTCTTTTCCGGAGCGGGCTTTAGCAACCACGCTTATTTCATCACTTCCCGCAAATATTTCAATCTTGGCAGTAAACTCTCCATCTTCATTTATCAATATCGGTTGATTGTTAATCCTAATAACGGTGTCGGGGTCGGTTTTTCCATAGACTAAAACTTCTCGACCGGTAATTACTGAATTATCTTTTGGTTCAAAAACTTCCAATCGCGGAGGACTTAGAAATTTGAAATATTGAAAACCCAAGTAGCTTCCAACCGTAATCATTGCTACGGATACACCGACCAAGAAAGTATATTTTGGCGTCCAGTAAAATTTGCTCTCAACGTCCGGCTTTGGACTAATCGGCAAAGCTTTCAGCGAATAATCTCTTTTAAGAAGAGCACTTACCCATTTAATATCCAGCTTTAAATAAGAAGCCAGACTTTTGATAAAACCGGAAACTACGGGAAATTCCGGCAAAATTTTCCAATCCTCTTTTTCAATCGCTTGAATAAACTCCTTTTTTATTTTGGTTTTCTTCTCAAGAAAAGCAAAAGAGTAACGTTTTTTCAAACGGGCATCTTTTAGTATTTTTCCGATAGATTTCATTTAGAAGAAGACAAAAACTCTTCTGCATTTTGAACCAGCACTTCTCTCGGTTTTGAACCATCTGCCGGACCCACTACACCGGCCGCCTCAAGTTGATCAATTATTCTGGCCGCCCTGGCATAACCCACCGACAACCTTCTTTGCAAAAGTGAAGAGGAAGCCCGATCATATTGACAAACAAGCCTTACGGCTTCCCGGAAATGGTCATCAACATCCCCTTCAATTCCCGGAACCGCCGGCGCGCCGGATTTGGTCATCAACGTCACCTCTTCGGTATACTGCGGCGAAACCCCTTGATTCTTCAGAAAAGTTACAAGTCCCGCCGTCTCTTTATCGGAAACAAAGGCTCCTTGAATTCTAATCGGTTTTGCCTGCTCCGGAGGGAGGTATAGCATATCCCCTCGACCCAACAGCTTTTCTGCTCCTTGAGTATCCAAGATTACCCGGGAATCCACCTGCGAAGACACGGCAAAAGCAATCCGACAAGGAATGTTTGCTTTGATTAACCCCGTTATAACGTCAACCGAAGGCCTTTGCGTTGCCAAAACCATGTGGATTCCCGTCGCCCGGCTCATCTGGGCAATTCGAGTAATTGCATCTTCAACCTCGACGGGGGAATAAAGCATGATATCGGCCAATTCATCAATCACCAATATTATATAAGGAAGAGCTTGAAATCCGGACATCTCATTATAACCGTCAATATTCCTTACTCCCGCTTGAGCAAAAAGTTTATAACGCCTGTCCATTTCACTTAAAATCCACCTTAAAGCAGAAATTACTTTTTCCGGCTCAACGATAACCGGCGTTAAAAGATGAGGAATTCCATTATAGGCAGTTAACTCAACTCTTTTTGGATCTACCAAAATAAGTTTGACTTCGGAAGGGGTAGCTCTAAAAAGAAGTGTTGACAGAAAAGCGTTTATACAAACCGATTTGCCGGAGCCCGTTTGTCCGGCAATAAGAACATGCGGCATACGGCCAATTTCGGCAATAAATGGCTTGCCGGAAACATCCAAACCCAGAGACACCGCAAGTTTCGAATCGTTTCCTTTCATAACGTCGCTCTCAAGCATTTTTCTTAAAGGAACAAGTTCGGGACTGATGTTCGGAAGCTCAATCCCCACTAAAGACCTGCCGGGAATAGGAGCCTCAATTCTTATCGTCCCGGTCGGGGCGGCAAGAGCCAGCGCCAAATCACGCTCCAACGCGGTAATTTTCGAAAGTTTCGTTCCCAAAGCAACCTCTAAAGCATATTGGGTAACGGCAGGGCCCAAATTAACTTCTACAACCCTCGCGGTTATTCCGAACGATTCCAAGGTTTTTTCAATAATTGCGGCATTTCCCTTAATATCCCCTCTATCCGCCTTTCCTGTCTGAGTGTCTACAAATAAATCCACCGATGGATATTTCCAAACCCTGTCCTCTCCGGGGACATTGCTTACCAATTTTGCGGCAAGTTCCTGTTTGCCGTCTTTTGGAGGAAAATTACCTCCCGAAACTTTCATTTGTTTTTTTCCGAACCTGTAAGACTTCTCTTTATCCGAAAAAACATACCCCTTTATCTGATTGAAGAAAGTATTCGCAATTTTGAATACCTGCTCAAAAGATGTATTAAAAAGAATAATTAAGCCAACCGTAGTCGTTCCCAAAAGAATAATAAAAGCGCCGGCAACGGTGACTAAAGCTGAAATTCCCTCCCAGGCATTCCTTCCTGCAAGGCCGGCTTTCGACAGACTCATGACCGAAACAAAAAAAAGCAGAACACCGACAATTACATTCGGCTGACCCAACGGTCCTTTAATTTTTGAAATTAAAAAAGCAAAAGAAAGGAAAATGAAAGGAAGAAAAAAGGTAGTCCAAGAAAATAAAGAAAGTAAAAAATCGTTAAACTTTATTAAAATTAAGCCCTGTCTGGAGAAAGAAATCAAAACAAGTCCCGCTAAAGAAAAAAAGATAATCTGAACGATAGAAAAAACAGTTGCTCTTTTAAGTCTTAGGTGAAACGATCTTTTGTTTATTCTTCTTACTTTCTTATTTCTGGCCATAACATGTTTGGCTTTCTACAGCTCTATAACAACCGGTAAAATCATCGGCCTTCTGCCTGTTTGTTCAAAGAAAAACCTCTCAAGAAAATCTATGGCAATATTCCTGACCACTTTCGGATCACCAAGAGCCTTTTTACCTATAATTGTCTTTTTTACCATCGCACCGGCTTGATTAAGCAGGCTCTTGTTTCTGCTCTCAAAAACAAATCCGCGGCTGACTATCTCCGGTTCGGCGATGAGGGATTCCTTTTGTCTGTCTATTTGAAAAATCGCTATAACTATGCCCTCTTTAGCAAGTGATTTTCTGTCCCTCAAGACTACATTGCCAACGTCCCCAATTCCCAGTCCGTCAACCAAAACATCTTTTACCTCAATTTTTGCACCGGGTTTTGCCGTATTATTGCTAAATTCTACCGACTCTCCCGGTGTCAATTCAAATACGTTCCCGGATAAGGCACCCATTTTTTGAGCAATAAGGTTATAGGCTCTCATGTGTCTGATTGTTCCCCCTATAGGGATAAAATATTTTGGTTTGGAAAGAGCAAAGAGCATTTCGATATCTTTCTGACTTCCGTGCCCGGAAACGTGCAAATCCTCCTGAAGATCATAGTAGTGGACGTCAACATTGGCCTCGATAAGTTTATCCACAACAAAATCAACGTTTGATTTTGATCCCGGAGGCGCAGGATCTCCGGAAAATATTACAGTATCCCCCTGTTCAATTTTCAAAAAGTCATGCTCTTTTATGGCCAGTCTGTAAAGAGCGCTTCCCGGCTGGCCATAGCTCCCGGAAATGATATATAACACCTGATCATTGTTGAGTTTACCGGCATGTTTGGGTTCGATTACTAAATCTCGGGGATAACTTAAATAATCCAGGTCCCTCGCTATTCCCGCCTTTTTATCAATTGAGCGGCCGATAAAAACGGCTTTTCTTCCAAGTTTGTCGGCAACATTTAAGGCTTGTTTCATCCTTGATATGTTTGAAGATATCGTAGTAAAAAAGATTTGACCCGTTGCCAACCTGGCTATCTTTTCAATCTTTTCCTCTATTTCCCTCTCACTTTCGGTGTAGCCCTGAGTTGTCGAGCCTAAAGAATCCGAAGCAAGCATCAGGACTCCTTCAGAGGCAAGTATGGCGAGCTTGGCCACGTCAAAAGGCCTTCCGTCAACAGGAGTCCAATCAAATTTGTAATCAGATACATGTAAAACTCTTCCTTCAGGCGTATCTATTGCAAAACCCACTCCGTCCGGGACAGAATGAGAAACTCTGAAAGGGATTATTTTAAAACTTCCCACAGAAAAAACGTCTCTTTCCGGATCAAAAATATTAATTTTTACACCACGGATTTTGTAATCGGCAAGTTTATCTTCAATAAACCCGGCAACTAATTTGGTCGAATAAACAGGAACATTGACATCTCGAAGTAAAAAAGGAAGGGCACCCAAGTGATCTTCATGACCGTGTGAAATCAAAATTCCTTTCAGTTTTCCGGCATTTTTTTTAATATAGGTAAAGTCGGGAATAACCAAGTCAACCCCCAACATATCCTGATCGGGGAACCCCACGCCGCAATCAACGACAATCATTTCGTTGCCATATTCATAAACATAAAGGTTTTCGGTAACCCCGGTCGTACCCGACAATGCAGTAAACTTTAACATAAATTCATTTGTTCTATCTCTATTTCGGCAGATTCTTCTTTGTTTTTCAATTCCTCCAAAATACCCGGTAGTTTCAAAAAATCCTCCCTGATTTGCCTCATAACCTCCCCATTCCTCAGTGCCGCAGCCGGATGGTACATCGGAACAATCACCGCCTCTTTTCCCTTCCAGTTTACATCAAATTTCTTTCCGTGAACACCGGTAATCCTTGCACCGGGTAAAAACTTGGCCATGGAAAAACGTCCCAAAGTAACAATTACCTTCGGTTGGATAACTTCCAATTCTCTATCTAAATATCTTGCATAGGCGCTCAACTCTTCGGGGAGTGGGTCTTTATTATTAGGAGGTCTTGTTTTAACCATATTTGTTATATAAACTTTTTCCCGCTTGATATTAATAGATTTAAGAAGCTGGTTAAGAAGCGTCCCGGCATTCCCAACAAAAGGCTTTCTTTGTATGGACTCATGATAACCCCCAGCCTCACCTATAAACACAATTTCTGCATCAGGATTTCCATCTCCCGGAATTATATCTTCAGGTTTCGAAACAAGAGGCAAATTTTTATCATTCTCCATGTCCTCTTTAATTTTTTGAAGTTCTTTTGCTTTATCCATAAACTAATTTGAATATTATACGCCCATGGACTCCAGCCAACGATAGACAGATGACTTGGAAGTTCCTAAAACCTTTGAGATTTGCATCCCATTCATAGGTTTTCTAAACTCCCTCTGAATTTGTTTCTTTGTTTTCATTTTCCCAAAAATTTTGTTATAAATTATTTTTGCCTCAAGGTACTTATGATGTTTTCTTTCCAAATAAAGATCCTCGGCTTCCATATCCTTATATAACCAGTCGGCAATTTCAACTGCACTTGAGGAATAATACTCTAGAAGATAAGTAGTCGACTTAAAACCTTTTGGAGTAATCTTAATTTTTGTACGTACCCTTCCTGTAACTTTCAATGTTTTTTCAAAAATATTGAGTAAAGTAGACAAAAATTTTTTGTTTCCACAAACGAAACCTAAATCGACTTCGTTTCTTCCACTTCTGTTAGCAATCCAGCCATCTCCGTCTAAATAACCTCTAACAAAATGTCTTGTTAAGGTTTCTGGCACTTTTGGAAAAACCATACGAAAACTCTTTTTGGGCAACAACCCTTTTTTTATTGCTCCTTCTATTAGCTTTTGATTGTTCATTCTTAATCTATATGAAGATCTCCTCAGTTCTTTAATTTGATATGTCGAACCCATTGTTTGTCCAATTTTCTGAAGAATATCAAGATCTCTTTTTTGGATATCCCAACTCAAAGAAGTTTTATAAATATTTCCATCAGCATAAGTAAAACCCAAAACATATGCCATTTGAGAAGTCCATTTATCAAAAAACTTCTCGTTCACTTTATATTTCAATCTATTTCTGTTAAAACCTCTCATATTTTTACTCCCAATTTTTTCATTTGCTCAACAAGTTGCCTCTTATTCTCAAAAAGAATTGTTTGAAAGCCAAGTTCTTGAGCAGGTTTAATATTTTTTTCCATATCGTCGATAAATAAACTCTCGTCCGGAATAATTTTTGCTTTATTTATCAGAGATTCAAAAATTTCCTTTATTTTTGTCATTTTTAGAGAAGATCAATAAATTCTACCTTATTTGCAACCGTGTCGTAAACCGCAAATGACGGTTCATTCGAATGAAGCGCTCCGGAATGAACAATTTTTACCCCATTAATTATTTTTTCGCCCTTGAAATGCCTATGACCACAGAAAACTACGTCGCAATCAATGGCTAATGGCTGAGGACTAATGGCTAAGTTGTGTACTATTCCAACTTTCCTTTTTCCTAATTTAATATTTAACCATTGACCATTAACTATTTTTGCAATTCTCGGATCTATATCTGCGTTGCCTAAAACTCCATAGACTGGAATTTTATAAGAATAAACTATTTTAACTGCCCGCAAGTTATCCCAATCGCCGCAATGAATTACAGCCTTTGTTTTTATTTTCTTCGCAAATCCCAAAACGTGCTTTAAGTTGGCAATATTTCCATGCGAATCCGAAATTATTACAAGTTTCATGATCAATAAAGCTTTCCACCAAACAAAAAAAATGAAACCAGAACATTTGTATCAAGAACTACCCGCAGTGGAGTTTTCGCCATGTTTATATTCTTCTACTATTTTATACACATCTTTCTCATTTTTGATACCTAACTTTTTAGCAGCCCCGGCCCCAGCAGTGAAAATTTGATCCCAAGCAATTCTATCTCTCAAATAAGCCATCAAAGCATCTTTTATAAGTTCGCTTCTACGTCCTGGCGCAGAACCCATGATAGAATATATCAATCTTACCTGCAATGTTAACTGATTATTCAGCATCACGAGAAGATCTCTTAGCCATCGAGGAAGCGTTAAAATATGTTTGGCACCCCAAAATGGATTTCGTTTTTAAAAATCGAGCCAAAATATCAAAAACGTCTGTCATTTCTTTTGATAATGAATATGTATATCTCTGGCAACCCAAGTCAAGACAGAAGGAAAAGTACAATCTTGTGAAGATTCCACACAAATTAAAAATTGACGAAAATTGGCATAAAGGTTGGAAAGCAGGCTTATGGATCAAAGAAATAGAAAAATCTCTGCCCCATAAAATAAGAAATGCTAATCGATTTGCTGTCCCTTGCATATCGGGCGGTCTCTTAACACCTTTCATTGCTTTACAGAAAAAGAAGAGAATTTCTAAATACTGGCCGTACACTACTCGGGAATCATATCTGGCTACAATTATTCACGAATTTGGTCATGTCTACTGGAGCCAATTTAAATTGTGGTGGCCTTCAAATAAGAGAATAAATATTGATTATCTTAAACTGGCGGGAAGTCTATACGGGAATAAAACCCGAAGACCCAAGGTTGAAATAAACTTCCCGCAATCTTCTGCTGTAGGGGAGATCTTCGCCTTCTGCACCGAATATTACGCCAGTACGCTTTTCTGGTCCAACCACAAACAAAATTTGGATAAATTTTCCCACAGAGAAATTTTAAAATTAATTAAAGAAGAATCTAAAAAAGACCTCATCACCGAGGACTCGGTTCTAGAACCCTCTCGTTTTCCCCACAATCTCGCCTTCGTTTTCGGAAAAATTGCCCTCTCCCTTTATCCAACAAAGTGGCCAAGCCTGCTCACCAATAACCCCGCTCTAAGGTAATTTAAAGTAATACTTAATTAAGTCCTGGCGGTGAAGACGGTGGTCTTGGATCACCTCTTGTCGGTCCGCAGTCCTTGGGAATCACCGACGGTAAACAAGCTGGTGCACATTGAGGATTGCAAGGCCTCTGCATCGGTTGACATGGTCCATCTGGATAATCTGGTTGACAAGCTCCCAACTCCGCTTTCCCTCCTGGCGAGACCAAAACTATTTCAGGATCTTCTACCTTAATTTCAGCACTCATAAATTTTCACCCCCTCTCAATGTCCGATTACTTAAATCGATTCATTCTTGCCTAAAGCTACAACTTCTTCAATAATTGGTCTTAGAGTTTCATCATAATACGGTTTTCCATTTTCATCCACTCTCCATACTCCTTTTGCCCATTCCCCGTTGTAAGGATTGTAAGTACATCTCGGATAAGGGGCCGTAAGATATTCTCCTTTACCCTGATTGACTCCTTCAGAAAGCGGACGACAGTCAAAACAAACATATCTATATTCACAATCCTGGCAAACCAAAACATTATCTTTCGTGCTTCTCCAAATAGTTTCTAGTTTCTGCCCGACTACAATTTCCTGCAGCAAGTTTGAAAATAAATTTCCCACCGCCAAATTTCTTGAAAAAATACAGGGCAAAATGTCTCCGTTATCGGTAATTGTTATTTTACCCAATAAACAGCTGTGACCGGAAAGACATCTGGAAAGAGTATTTCTGTCTGCAACAAAGTTTGGTGAGGTCATTAAGCCGTATTGAACCACAGACTCTTTACTCGGCATTATGGTTGGATTATCCCCTCTTCCTTTTGGTCTTAAAACATCCGGTTGGCGATGAGAAAATCCCATTTCTTCAACATATTGTTGGGTTTAGATCGGAAGAGCGTCGTGTAGGGAAAGAGTTTATCTATCGGTGGTCGCCGTATCATTT
>CAYITS010000023.1:2079-10139 GCA_964366385.1 uncultured Gammaproteobacteria bacterium | reverse complement strand
CAAATCTGTCTTTGTCATTTGTTGGGCCGGAAGCGACAGAAGTAAATATATTTCCGAAGAATTAAATAATAGGGGTTATTTTGCCACGCACGGCGGAGTTCTTGAGGGTCAAAACTATGTTACGAAACAAGATTTGGCTAATGTTGGGAAAATAATATTTTCTTCAGTTAATGAAAAGGAGCAATTTGACAAAGATAGAACGTTAAAAGAATTTGTCAAACAAAACGGGATTCAAACTTTCGTTATGAATATAACTGAAAGCGATAAGGACCGGGCACACAACACGGGAGAAATTAATGATCTTAAAAGTGAAATTTCTGCTCATCTCGATTCTTTGGGATTTCGATGTATTTCACCTCCAAGGTGATAAAAATAGGCAAAGTCCTGACTCGATCGAAGGAGTCGAACCATTCTTCAGGGGAATTAGCATCCTTAATTACATAATTAATATGCCCTGTCTTTACGCGATTGAGGCGGTACAATCTAATAGGTGAAAGCTAAGAAAAAGAATTTTTGGCGGCGGAGACAGAAGCCAGGGCAGTTAATATTGGTATTTGAGTCTAGCAGCTTAATTCCCCTTCGCCGCAAGGCGAGGGAAGTTCTCTTATTTTCGGCGTACCCGGCTCTTTACCGCCGATAATATAATCTTCGGGCTTGGTGGTTTTCCATTCATGCTCGTGGTTCCACAGCGTCCAAAAATGCCGCCATTCATTCCAGCCGATGCCTAAGTGCTTCACAAAAATATCCCTCTCAGTCAAAAACAGCCCCACTTTCCTGCCGGTCATACAGGGCGTGCTGTAGCAGTAGACAATAATGTCCTTGCCTTTGGGCAGTTCTCCAAATTGCTTAATGATTCTGTCTGTTTCTTCATAGGCAGAAGTATCAGGGTCTTTATAGGCAGGGATATTTACGGCCCCAATAATATGTTCTTTTTCATATTCCTGGGGGCTGCGCAAATCAACCAAAACGTAACTTTGGTCTCCTTTATCCATCATCCGCCTCAGACTATGGGGGCTAATATGCACAGCGTTTTCAATCAAATAAAACTCTTTAATTAATTCGTCTGTGGTTGGCTTTTGAGATCTCTGAAGCACAAAAGCAGCCATGCTTCCGACAACAGCCCCAATTATCGCCGAGGTGGCGACAATTTTAATACTTTTTATCGTCTTATTATTAAACCTTGAGGATAGCCTCCTCAAGAAGTTTTTTGAATTCTTCATAGGATTCGGGGTTTTGCAATTTTGTTCCATTCAGAAAGAAGGTGGGGACGGCATTTACTTTGGCTTGAATACCACTCAGGTAATCATTATTCACTTTCTCCTTTACCTCTTTTGAATCCAAGTCGGTTTTAAACCGCTCCGCATCAAGGTTCAGACTTTGTGCATACTCAATCATGCTTTTTTTGGCATTTGACTGACTTGCCCAATCTTTTTGGTTTTCAAAAATCATATCGTGCATTTCCCAAAATTTGCCCTGTTTGCCTGCCGCTTCCGCGCTCCTGGCCGCCAGGTCAGCGTTGGCATGAATCTGCCTCAAGGGAAAATGGCGATATACAAATACTATGCTTTCTCCGAACTCCTGTTGCAGCGCCTTAATTATCGGATAATAAACTCCGCATGCCGGGCATTGGAAATCACTATACTCAATTAAAACCGTACCAACACCGGGTACGATTGAAGGGGCCTGTTCGGAAATTCCGGTCCGGCTGAGTCTATACAGTCCCAAAACTGCCAAAGCTAAAACTGCCGCACCTAAAAATATTTTTAGAGATTTTCCCATTAGACAAAATTATATCACACTTGTATAATCGACATTATGGAGTTGTCTTCTGAAAAAGAAACAAACGCCAAAAGAATTGCCGAAATAATGGGCAATTTGGGAGTTGTGTCTCCCGGACACCTTGGCGCCGATGGAAGCTTAGACCCGGCAAATGTCGAAGCCGAACTAAGAAACAAAGTTGCAAACGTGGCCGTGCTTCCTCTCTATGGAGGTGAATCAAGAATCACGGAGGGATTAGAGAAACTTTGTGGTCTTTACCCGGATCGAAGAAAATTCATTCTGAAAACGGCCGGTAAAGTAACGGCTCTTAAAAAGTATATTCCATCCCCTCCCCAAACTTAATTATCCTGATTCCAGAGGAGCAACCAGGCATTTTACCATTTCCTCTTCACCCACAGAAGGAAACTTATTAAGAATTACGACCCGGATACGGCAGGAATCGGGATTTAAAAAGACTTTGAACGGACTTGAAACGGGAACTACTATTATTGATGGAGACGGCCCCGGCGGCACATTTATTTTGGATGAAGGAGAAGCCGGTCCTCATATTTTTCTCGCCGGAGGAATCGGAATTACTTCAGACAGGCTTCGTTCGGAAAAATTCACCGGATACTAGGTTTAAGTGTTATAATCTCGTAGACAATAAGCCGATGTAGCTCAGCCGGTAGAGCAGTGCTTTCGTAAAGCAGAGGTCAGTGGTTCGAATCCACTCATCGGCTCCAACTATCTCTCTTTACCCTTTAATAAATGAAATGCTCTGGCTAATTCTCTCCTGGTAAATCTGTATGTTCTCTTTTCCGAACCTATTTCTTGACTCTCAAACAATGATTCAACCGTATAGGGCTTTGAAAGTACGCCTGCGTGTGTAAGCGCATCCGATTCCGATCGTAAATATAACGGGTATGTATTATCCTTTCTATTTATTGCATGTTCAACAACACGGTTTCCCTGTAGTTGAGCTAAGGCATCGAGAAGTGTTCCATACTCAGTCGTGATATGTGTTTGTCCATCGGGACCACATTCGTCGACGTTAATACCTAAAGACTCAGCAAGTTGGAAACAGGATAAGGGCGTACCACTCAAGGCTTCGATAATTCTGGGATAAATACCAGCTTTTTCACTCATAGTTGAGTATAATAATATATCCACAATTTTAATTCAAGCTGTAGTAGAATGATTAAAAGATATTAGATTAAAGTGAGAAGAAGAAACTACTCAAGACTGGCAGAGGTTGAGGAAAAAAAGAATTTGAGAAGAGCTCTGCTCTTGGCTTTTCTTTCTCTCGTTTTTATTATTTTTCTTTTCTTTTTAGGCATTCCCTTGTTTGCAAAATTCGCCAGCTTCATGTCTAATTTGGGAAAAAGTGATAAGCCGATTGTTTTGAATGATACCACGCCTCCGGCTCCCCCACAGCTGTTTGTTGAAAATGAATACACCAATCAGCCGGCATTGGAAATACCGGGCAAGACCGAAGCCGGGGCTATCGTCATTGTGACCTTTAATTCCAATGAACAAGAATTAATCTCCGACAAAAACGGCGCCTTTTCGTTTAAGTTTGGTCTGAAAGACGGAGAAAACAGTTTTTCCGCCCGCACAAAAGACCAAGCAGGCAACGTCAGCCAGCCCACAAAGATTTACAATATTATATTTGACAAGACACCGCCTGAAATTGCCATCGAATCCCCCGCGGACGGTTCCGAATATTTCGGCAATAAACAAACCCAGGTGACAATAAAAGGTCGAACCGAAATCGGATCGGTTGTGACGATAAACGACAGGTTGACTTTCGTAAACGGTGACGGTACTTTTAATTTCACTGCCTCGCTTTCCGAAGGAGAAAACATCTTTAATGTCAGGGCCGTCGACAAAGCCGGCAACGAAAAAGGAAAATCTTTGACTCTCCGCTTTACTCTTTAAGAGAAACCGCCAGCAACATCGCCATCCAACCCATTACCCAGGGATAAAAAAGACTGTTGACGAACAGACTGTGAATAAATAAGGCCATCAGGGACGAAAAAAATACTTTCCCATAGATGGTTTTTGCCGCAATCAGGGGAAGTAAAGACACCAGACAGCGGATAAATATCATGAAACCAACGACACCTGTTGTCGCCAGGATTAACAGCAAACTGGAATCCAAACCCGAACAGGAATGAGAACCTTGCCCGTTATTTGCAAAGAAAGTTTCTTTGGCCAGACAAAGATTATTAAACCCGATGCCGAATACCGGGGATTTGCGAATAATTTTTAGAGCCTGGGAATAATTTATAAGTCTGGCGCCGGTACTGGCCGTTCTTTCCAATTTCACTCCTTCTCCGGCCGGTCTGGGCAGAGCCAAGACAATAAACAAAAATGCCGCCAGCATGAGCATTATTTCTTTCATTTTCTTTTCCGAAATCGCCAGATAAACAGCCCCTGCAAAAAAAGACAGGTACCCCGCCCTCGAGTAAGTAAAGGCCAAAGAGAGAAGTAAAAAGGCAAGTAAAAATACCAACTTTTTATTCTTTGAAGAAATATATTTATAAAGGGCGGCCATAATACCCAGCACCACTACGATTGAGGTAAATCCCGGATCCAGGAAAGTTCCGACCAATCTATATAAATGATCGTCCCAGCCAAAAACGGTAAATGGGCGAAAATCAGGAAACCAAAAATATTGCACCCAGCCGAAAATTGCCGAGAAAAACGAGACCGCAATCAATCCGTTAAACAGCAGGTCTTTTTTAACCTTAAACCCCCGGACAAAATTATAAACAAACAACAGAAAATATAGATAAAAAGTAAGTCTTAGCAGGTAGAAAAAACCGATAATAAAAGGCCCTGTCTTAAAGATGAAAAGTGAGAAGAGAAAGGAAAAAAGAGCCGCCAAGAGAAAGTTTTTTAATACCCCGAAGGCCTTGAGTTTCCTGACGGAGAAGACCGAAGGTCCCGAGCGAAGTCGAAGGATTGTATAGATAAATGCCAACCCGACCGCCAAATCAATGGGTTGAATAGTCATTTTTAATAGCTGGCCGAATGGGAAAAGGGCCAAAAATATAAAAATAATCGCCATATCTAATTTTTTTGCTTTTGCATAATCCATAACTTACTCCACGACAAATACGAATGAAATGATTGCATCAGGCTAAAGACAAAGCCTCTTCCATACAGCATATTTTGCCAAAACTTTAAAATCGGATAAAAAATAATTTTACAAATGTTTGACCGTTTGCCTTCTTTTAGATTTTCTCCGGCATGAATATCTGAATACTTATTAATTTTCTCAAGATATCCGTGTAAGTTATCGGCGGTATTATGGACAATGTAATTTTTTAAAGTTGCCGTACTGCCCGCAACATTCCAGGTCTCATGGACTGCCCGCACCCATTTGCCGGAATTTTTTCTTGCCAGCCTTAAAACTTTATCTTCACCCACGGCTTTGCCTAAAAAGATAATTTTTCTTTTTATGAAAAAGCCTGAATAATTTCTAATTTCTAACTTATAATTCCTAATTTCCGAAGCCAAAGCTTCTGTTGCAACTTCATCGGCATCTACAAACAATACCCATTCGGATTTTGCTTTCTTCAACAGCCTGTTGCGAGCCTCGGCAAAGTCCGATATATTTTTCTCCTTTAAGGTTAAAGTCTCGATATTATTCATTTTTCAAAAATTCTCAAAAATATCTCCAAAAATAGGGCCGAAAAAATTCCATAGTGTTTTTTGAAATAATAAAATCTGCTTTGGCCAAAAATCTTTTTAATTTTTCCGCTCTTGGGGGTAGATTTTCCCCAAAAATGAATTATCTTGGCTTTAGGCTCAAAGAAAATTTTCCAGCCCGCCTCCCTGACTCTTTTACAGAGATCTGTTTCTTCAAAATAGAGAAAAAAATTCTCATCAAAACCGCCGATTTTTTCAAAGACTTCCCGGCGGATCATAAATGCCGCCCCGGGAACGGTCTCAACCTCGCAAACAGTAGTTTTATCCCGGTTTTTTAGAAAGTAGCGGTAAGAAATAGGATTATTGGGGAAATATTTGTTCAAAAAAGAAAGAGCAAAAATCGCGGTCAAAGGAGTTAATTTACCTGACCCCTGAAGAGGATAAGGATTTTTATTTTCATCTAAAAGAAGAGGGGCGGCAATGCCGGCGTCCGGATGTTTTTTTAGGAAACCCGCCAGGTGGTCAATCGCGCCGGGCTGAACAATCGTATCCGGATTCAAGAAAAACAAAAACTCTCCTTTTGCCTTTTTGGCCCCTTTATTGCATCCCGCTCCGAAACCTATATTTTCTTTATCATTGTCCGCAACGATCACTTCCCAGGGAGGATTTTTGCCAATTGATTTAAGGCAGTCAGGCAAATATTTTCCCGATTTATACTTAACAATAATAATGGAAAGTTTAGGCTTCATAAGCAGCGAGTTTGATTAAGTATTTTTCCAGTTTTTGATTATGAGTCTGCCAACTGAAATTCCTGATCACATGCTTTCTCCCCATTATACCCATCCTTTTTCTTATTTGGGGGTGTTTAATCAAATAAAGTACTCTCCCGGCAAATTCTTTCGGGTTTCTTTTTAATAAAAAGCCTGTTTTTTCATCTAAAATTGTCTCCTTATACCCGCCGGCATTAACCGCCAACACCGGGGTTTCACAAGCCATTGACTCGAGCGCCGCCAGCCCAAAGGGCTCATTATAGGAGATACAAAGAGTCGCGAACGATCTTGAATACTCTGCCGCCAGCTGACCATCCGTCAATTTGAAACCGCTGATTATTTTAAGTTTTACTTGATTATTTAATAAATTGACGACTTCTTTTGCCAAATCAAAGCCATTGATCTTTTCTTTTCCGCCAATGAATAAAAGCTGTTTAATTTTATTTGTTTTTCTTGGGAAAAAAACGGAGGTGTCGACGCCGAAAGGGCAAATTTCGGCTTTTTTACCATAGGCCTTTTTTACTTTCTCCTTAATATAATTAGAGCCGACAAAAATCTTTACTGCCGCCCGCGCATTGTCTTTGTCAATTTTTTTTCTCAAAATCCGGGTCACATTTTCATACCATTTTTTAAAGAAAACGATTTCATCTTTAAACTCAAGTTCTTTCTCATAGCCAATCCGCAAAAGTTCTTCACAGCAGTAAAGGCTGGGAGTTCTCAAATATCTCAAAAGAAAGGGGGCTTGGGTAAGTTTATCCGGATGAATCAAACAAACGGCAAAACCTCCCTGATTAATTTTTTCTGCCAGTTTCTGATGGAGTTTTCTTAAAATAAAAAGGTCTCGGACTTTTATTTCACCGTCGCATTTAAATACCGTGACTCCGTGTTTTTTGGACAAAAATTTTACTTCTTCATCCAAGACCCTTTTGGCGCCTCCGGCCGGTAAATTATGAAAGACAGCAATTTTCATTAGATTTAGGATTTTTTTGCGACTATAAATAGCCAGCACCCTGACCGATCAAAAATTTGAGGCAAAAAAGGCCGTAAATATTGGACAATGATTTTAGCAATTAATCGCTTAGGGAATAGTCTGCCATAGGGCGAGTCTTTAAGGTATGACCAAAACTCGCGCCTATAAGGCCTAAAGGTGGCAATCCGGAAAAGACGGTACCAGATTTTAACAGCCGGTTTGGGGAAATAATACTGATAAGTTTCGACAATCAGGCCATGTTTTTGCAAAATATCTGTCCATTGATTCAGATCGCGATAATGCCAATGGCTAAGCCGTTGGTTTAAAATATTAACTTTGTTTTTGTCTTTGATAATTGCTTCCAGGGCGTTTTTTAGCCGTTTACTGGGGACTGTAAAGAAAAACCGACCGCCTTTTTTAAGCACGCGCGAGGTTTCGGCCACTGATTTCAGATCATTTTTTATGTGTTCAAAAGTGCTGTTGCTGATAACCGTTTGGAAACTGCCTGCTTCAAAAGGCATGTCAGCGGCATCAACAATCATAACTTTTTTGTAAAAATTGCTTTGTCGGGCTTTTTTGATGCCTGCCTTGTCCAAGTCAATACCAAGATCGATTTTCCGATGTCCTTTAAAAAGAATCCGGCTGATACCGGCATCACCGCAGCCAATATCTAAAATCGGCGGTTTAAACGATTGTTTAGCCCAGATTACCCTTTCGATGCTTCTTAAAAAAACATCACCGGGGGCAAACCAAAATCTGTTAGCAAAAATATTTAATGAATTAGTTTCCGGCATGGCACTTTGACAATGTTTTTGAAAGATAATAGATGATAATCGGAATAGCTAAGACGGACCCGATTAAGGCGGAAATTCCTGCTCCCACCAGTCCAAATCTTGACACCAAAG
>CAYITS010000023.1:0-1979 GCA_964366385.1 uncultured Gammaproteobacteria bacterium | reverse complement strand
GACCCGATTAAGGCGGAAATTCCTGCTCCCACCAGTCCAAATCTTGACACCAAAGGAATAATGGTAATGCCTAGACCAAGAATACTGACAAAGGTAATCGCTGACACATATTCTTGTTTTTTAATTGCCAAAAAAAGCGCCGAGGAAGAGCCGGAAATAGCTCTGACGACCGCAAAAACCGCAAGGATTTTAAGAATCGGCACAATCGCCAGCCAGCCGGGTCCCAACAAAACAATCGTTATTTCTTTGGCAAAAAGCCAGAGTATCAATCCATAAGAAATCGACAAGGCTGAAACCCCAAGGATTACCTTAACAAATGCCCTTTTGAGCCGGACTCGGTCATTAGCAATCCTTACCAAAACCGGAAAACTCACTCTCCCGAAAATATCCGCTATTTCCGTAACCGGAACGAGAGCAATTTTGTAAGCCATTTGATACAAACCCAGAGAATAGGCGTTCATCAGTTTTCCAAGAACTATGCTGTCGGTGTTATGGAAAAGGTAATTAAATATTCCGGCCAGCGTCACCCACTTTCCTCTCCCGATGACTCTTTTGACCTTGCCAATATCAAAAAGCAAACCGGGTCGGGGTTTTATAAAGGCGAATGACAAAAATACTTCCAGAATAACTCCGGCTGTTAATCCCCAAACCAGGCTTTCCGCCGAGCGGGTGATAAGTGTCAAAATTATAGTCACGGCTGCATCAAGACTAAAAATCGATAACCTGAAAAAAAATTCTTTGTTAAATTCGAGATTTTTCTGGAATTTCACTTCTGCCGGATTAATGAAACCCCGCAAAAACGGTACGAAAGAAATAAGAATCAGGAGCCGCTTGGATTCAGGAGAACCGAAAAACGAAGAAATAAGCTGCGCCCCGGCCAGAAGGACTGCGCTGATTATTACCCCCCGCAAAATTGAAACAATCCAAGTCGTGCTGACGTATTCCTTTATTTTCTTATCTTCCTGAATTAAAAAAACGTTAACGCCCGTTTCCGTCAACATCTCTATAAATACCAGCGCCAATGAAGCTATGCCAAAAACCCCAAACTGGGCAGGAGAAAGCAAGCGGGCGAGAATTGCAATTTTGACAAACGCCAAAATACGCGTTGAGGCCCTTAAAGCTCCCATCCAGGAAACCCCTTTAACTGTGTCTTTTAAATATCCCACTATTTACCAATTATACCCTTCAAGAAGCCCGACATCACTGCGAAATCAGAAAATATCTGAATTACCGAAAGCCACAATCTTGAACGCCAATCAGCAATAACATCTTTCCATTTATAAACAGGCCAAAGAATATAAAGTGTGGCAAGTATTACAAGTAAAACAAGTAGGGCAGGATTAAAAAGACTAAACACTAACAAAATTATGCTGGCCAAATATCTGGTAAAGATAAAAACTATCTTAATATTGTGCGACGAAAGCTTTTGGGTAGGGTGCCACCAAATTCCTGCCTGTACGTCCCCTTTTGCATAATTAAAAAATTTTCCCATCGCTTCTTTAAATGTAATATTTTCAAGTTCCTTCCAAACAACTCTCGCCTCCTTTACCCTAACAATTCTTGCTCCCGTTTTCACAACATTATAAAAAAACTGCGTGTCCTCTCCCGCCTTGTTAAGCTTTTCGTCAAACCCCCCCACTCTTTCCCAAAGTTGTTTTTTAAAGGCTGCCGACCTACAAGAAGGAATAAAAGTTTCAGGATCATATCTTTTTGGATGAACCCCAAGATAAATACTGATTGCTTTCTGCATCGGAGTTCTGGCAGGCATTTCGTAAAACCCGGCCACCAAACCCACACCCGCATCCACCCCCGAGAAGTCCTTTCGGCCGCCTCTGGGGAGTCTGCTTGAGGACTCCTGGCGGGTGACCGCAAACTGATACTCCTCGGATGGTGGCCGAAGGTCTCCTCCGAGGTGTGTCAGGAACGGCTTCGTTATTTTTTCCAGCCAATCCGGATGCGGAATACAGCCTGCGTCCGTA
>CAYITS010000022.1:0-10207 GCA_964366385.1 uncultured Gammaproteobacteria bacterium | reverse complement strand
AAGGATTTAAAGGGCCTATTGATCGCACTAAGCCCTTTAATAACCGCTGCCGCATGGTTTTTGTTTTTAAAGATCAACGGAAAAACTCTCTGGTCGGACTGGAATTTCTCAGGAACCGGTGATAAGGGAACAATATACACAATATTTAATAATATTTTTTCACTCAAATTGTTTAATAAATACGCCTATCAAAACTGGCTCCAATTATTTGTCCTGAATTTTAATTGGATTTTCTGGATAATTGCGTTTTTGGGAGTAATTAAAGGCAAAATTAATTTAGCAAAAAATAAAACATCCTTGAGTATTGTGCTATTACGATTCCCAGATACGCCTTACCTCTAGAACCGTTTTTTTATATAGCCGTTGCTTAAGGTTACCAAAATTCCTTATAGGAGTTCTCCTAATTCTGGATAAAAAAGAAGAAATAAATGACTGTTCTTGGATTTTCCCCGATCCAAACAATGATTTTAAAATGATAAAAATACTAAATCTTAAAAATATAAATTGCTATCTCCAGGAAGAAAACCAATAGTAGCTTTTGTCCAGCCAGAAGGGAATATTAAGCCCGGCCCAATGGGGGTAAAAATATATAAACACAAGAACTAAAGGAATAAAGAAATAAGGAACAATTTTCGGAAAACGGCGCAAGATGTAGCCGCTTGCAATTGCCAAAAAAGGCAAAGACGGTAGATAGTGGTATAAAAACATTATCCTTGGCGATGCCGCCCAAGGAACGAAGAAAATAAGGTAGGAAAATACAACAAACGCGAGTTTCTTGTTTCTCCCGATAAAAGCATAAACAAAGGATGCAATTACCGAGGCAAGTCCAAACCAAAAAACCACCGGGTTTCCCATCACATAAATTCTGGAGACTAACCCGCCTATTTCATTACTGGTATACAAATAAATAGGTCTGAGCAAAAGAGGCCAGCTCCACCACGAAGATGTATAGGGATGAGTCGCCTTTAAACCCGTATGATACCACCACATTTGTTTCTGCAATTCAATGAAAAGATTGAAGTTGTGGCCCGACAAAAAGAACGGGATATAAATTGCCAGATAAACCGCGGGAACCAGAACCACAAACCAAAGTAAGCCTTTCTCAAATTTGTTTTTCCTCTGCAAGTTAAGAAGTCCCAAAATAGGTATCGCCCAGAGCGCTGACCATTTGGATGCAAGCGCCAATCCAAAAAAAACTGCGGAGAAAAGATTTTTCTCCTTCATAAAAAGGTATATCGAAAGAAGGGAAAAAAAGAGCAAATAACTGTCGTTCATGCCGATACGCGACATAACAAGAGGAAGTCCGTCTAGGGCAAATATCGCGGAGGACAAAACTCCGACCAGTTTATCCTTGAAAATCTCCGTGGCCAGTAAAAAAACCAATAAAACACTGCCAACGCCCAAAAGTGCTCCCGGAATCCTCCAACCAAAGGAATTCTCACCAAAAACTTTCATCCCCAATACCATACCCAACTTGGCCAAGGGCGGGTGAGTCCACTCGTAAGCAAAACCTTCGGGGTTCGGGTTCCACCACTCCCAGGCCCTAGTGTCGCCATGAAGAATCAGCCTTGCCGTAAAGGCGTGATACACCTCGTCAAAGTATTCATTTTTCGGACTTCCCAACCAACCGATTCGGGTAAGAAGGGAAAAGGTAAGAATAGCGGTTAATAAGCAGTACACAGATTTTTGCGGCAGATGGTTTACGGGAAAACCGAACTTTACCTTCTGTTTTTTCTTTAACAAATCTACCAAGTTTAGGTTGATATTAAGGCGTTTTGAAATCTTTTCTTTAAACAAATAGGCAAAAAACAAAAGCACATAAAGAAGTGAAACAAATTTATACGAAGAAGTAGTTAATTCAAGTAATTTTGCACCGGAAAGAAAACTGTCTTGCGTATAGTAGGCATATGGATGGTAGATGTTTATTAGGGCTAAACCCGACAAAATAAAGTATAAAATCAGCTCAACTTTCGAATATACAAGCCCGGCGGACAGGAGAAAAAAAGGTAAAGAAATAAGTATATAGCGCTCATGTATCCTGGTGGGGAAAAGAAAAAACACCAAATAAGCCAAACCCAGCGAGAGATATAAGCTCTGAGGCTTTTTACCCGACTTAATCATCTTTACCACGACTAAATACAAAGCGCCCGCGAGAAGCGCCGCTCCCCAATAGAGGTATTTTATCCCCAAAAAAGTTCCGGAATCGGAAATCCACATTCCTTTCACCAGTGCCCAAAGATTAAAGGCCATTACGGAAGTAAACGGAGACTCGTTGGCCATCACTGCTATCAGTTTTGGCAAACCCAAAACAGGATCTGAGAAAGCAAAAAAAGGTAAGCCGACCAAAAAAATAAAGATTAAAGAAAAAAGTATAAAAAACACGGTTTTTTTTGGTTTCTTCCCCAGTAAAAGATATGTCAGAAGTATCGGAAGGGCAACCAGCGCCTGGGGCTTTACAAATAGCGCCAATACCCAAAAGAGGGATGAAAAAAGAATGTTCTTTTTTTCAGCCAAAAAGTAGGCGCTTAGCAGTAAAAAAAGCGCAATTAAACCATCCGTTTGTCCCCAAATGCTGTTGGTAAACACCACCACCGGGTTTAGCGTGTAGGCAAGAAAAGCAAAGACCGCGAGCTTGAAGTTTTTTTTCAATAACATTTTGTAAAGTAAGAGTCCTATGCCAATATCCGCCAAGACAATCGGCAGTTTTATCAAAAATGGATACAGGAAAGCGGCAAAATGCAGGCTTTTATCGATAACTCCCAGCACCCAGAGATAGTATAAAAACCCCGGGGTGTAGCCGGTCCAACCCGGGAGTGAATAAAACTTTAGTGGTCCCGCCTCTCCCAACATCCTTGACCACGCAATCCAATTATTCATATCAATGGTGAAGCTCGGGAAAAAAGCCAAGACCAGACGTAAAACAAAAATAAAAGCGACAACTACGTAAAAATTTTTGTGGAAAATTGTCTTCATTGCAACAAGTTGTTCACCCACATATGAATTTCATCCCAATTGCCTTCTTTGGGAATAAACACATACTGATAGTCGTACCTTTGGATTTTAGGAGGATTCTCCAGAAATTCTTCGGGAAAGACAAAAGACCGCACATTTTTCCGTGCAGACATAATCTTCCTGGTCAAAACCGCAATCGCCGATCCGTCCATGTCCGTTTTTATATACTCCCGCACAACCCGCCAAAGATTCAGCATTTTTATGGGGTTCATTAGGGTGGTGACCGATAAAGTTTTTTTCTCAATTCCCGATATAACCTTCTGTTGCCGGGCTTCCCTGGCCAAATCTGTCCCCTCCTCTCCTTCGGCGTTTCTGGAGCGAACGAACTTTAGGGCCGTTTCTCCATTCATATGCCTCTTGCCTTTTTCAAAACTTATGGTTTCAAAGCGGCAAAGAAATTTCCCGTCTCCGCCGCATTCATCATTCTCCTTTCCCGCAATCGGATATTTCTCATCAACAAAAGACCCGGCAATGTCAACGTCTATCCCACCCAAAACATCAACAATTTCTTTAAAACCCGAAAAATCAACAACCACGGCGTAGTGAATTGGCTGTCCTACAATCTCTGAAACCAAAGACTTTACAAGTTCGCTTCCGCCCTCCTCCCGGTTACCCCAGTAGAAAGCGCTGTTTATCTTTGCTCTGATAGAAGGAATCCAGATGTCTCTGGGAATTGAAAAGAGCTTTGCAAAACCCTTCTCACCCGAAATGGAAGCAACAATTATCGTATCGGTTAAATCCGGAGCCGAATAACCCGCCCCGGCTTTGCCCAATATTAAAATATTAACTCTTCCCTCGTCGGTTTTAATGTTGGTTTTGCGTGGAAAAAGAAAATTTGATATTAGTTGAGGTGAATTATAAATCCCGTTATTATCAAGCAGTCTTCCTAAAAATAACACCCCCCAAACAAGTCCAATAATAATTACTAATAAAAAGATCCACTTTAGAGTGCTAAAATTATCCTGTTTCACTATGTCTATTGTATCAAATCTCAATCCGGCTCAAAAAGAAGCAGTCACTTACGCTGACGGCCCTCTTTTGGTTTTGGCCGGAGCCGGCAGCGGCAAAACCAGAGTTTTAACCCACCGTGTCGCCTATTTTATTTCTAAAAACTGGGTAAAAGCCGAGAATTGTCTCCTACTGACCTTCACTAATAAAGCGGCAGGGGAGATGAAAGAAAGAATCGCTCGTTTAATTTCAAATTTCAAATTTCACCCGCGAAGCGGACGAAGTATTTCAAATTTGCCCGCGGCGGGAACCTTTCACTCCTTCTGCGCAAAGATGTTAAGAATTGACGGAAAAGAAATCGGAATTCCGCCTTCCTTTTTGATATACGATACCGAAGACCAAAAACAACTGGTAAAACAAATCCTTGAAGAGCTCGATCTTTCAACAGATATCTTTAACCCGGCAGCTATTCTGGCAAGCATTTCCGATGCCAAAAACCAAATGTTATCTCCCACCCAATACGCTGAATTTGTCAGCGGAGATTTTGGGGAAACCGTCTTTAAAGTTTATCTTGCCTATGAGAAAAAAATAAAAGAAAACCAAGCTTTAGACTTCGACGACCTACTCCTTAAGGCGACCTTTTTATTAAAAGAAAGTCCCCGGGTTCTTGAAAAGTGGCAGGAAAAGTTAACGCATGTATTTGTTGATGAATGGCAGGATACCAACAAAGTTCAATATATCCTGACAAAGTTACTTGTTGGAAAAAACAAGAATATCACAGCCGTAGGCGACAGTGCTCAAGCAATTTATGGATGGAGGGGTGCAGATTATAGAAATATAAACTATCTGATAAGAGACTTTCCCGGCATAAAAATCATCAATCTGGAACAAAACTACCGCTCAACGCAAAATATCCTTGATGCCGCAAACTTCGTCATTTCCAAAAATATAACTCACCCCATTCTTAAACTTTGGACCCAAAATCATTCCGGCGAAAGAATAAAACTCTTTACCGCCAAAAACGGACTTGATGAAGCAGGTTTTGTCGTTGACCAAATCCGGTCACTGATCACAAAATTCACCTCGGAGGCGGCCTTGGACTCCTCCGAGGTGTATGGTTGCCACGACATAGCCATTCTCTATCGCACCAATGCCCAATCGAGAGTTTTAGAAGAGGCCTTCCTGCGTGCAGGAATTCCCTATATTTTGGTCGGCGGAACAAAGTTCTACGACAGAAAAGAAATCAAAGACGTACTTTCATACCTTAGACTTTTAGTCAATCCCAAAGACTCGGTTTCAAGAAAAAGAATAAAAAAGCTCGGAATAAGAAGACTGGAAAAATTCACAGAGTTCTCCCGCGAGGTGGGCGCTGAGAACGGCGTGACTACTTTGAGCCTTCTTGACCTAGTATTACAAAAAACCAATTATCCCTCTCTTTTCACGAAGGAGTCTGAGGAAAATTTAGCTCGTCTCGAAAATATAAAAGAACTGCGTTCTGTGGCAACCGAGTTTCCAAATATCCACGAATTTCTGGAAAATGTAGCCCTGGTCGAAGCCGAACAAATCAGTAATAAAACATTAACCATTAACCATCAGCCATTGCGTGACGTCGTCACGCTGATGACTCTTCATGCCGCCAAGGGTTTGGAGTTTCCGGTAGTGTTCATCGTCGGAATGGAAGAGGGGCTTTTCCCGCATTCAAGAAGTCTTTGGGAAAAAAACCGGCTGGAAGAGGAGAGGCGTCTTTGCTATGTGGGAATCACGAGAGCCAAAGAACGACTATATTTGAGCTACGCTTCCCGCCGGATCTACTTCGGAGAAAAAGTTTCAAACCCTCCTTCAAGGTTTTTAGTTGATATTCCGGAAGATCTGTTGGAAACTATTGGGGGGGAGGGTTATGAAAATAAAATTTACTAATCACCCGCTTCAGTCAAAAATTTGGGCGGAGTTTAGAGAGGCTTGGGGAAACGAGGTTTTAAAGACCAAGTACGGATATATCACCATACACCACATACCATTTACTAAGTACAAACTAGGGATGTTCATAAAAGGACCAAAGCCTTCGGCACAAATGATTAAAGAACTAAAGAACCTAGGAACTAAAGAAAATTTAGTCTTCGTTAAGTTGGAACCAAATGTTCAAAAAGACGACAGGTTAATTAAATTACTAAAAAATGCCGGCGCTGTTTCCGGCAAAACACTATTTACCCCAACCACTTTCTGGATTGATTTGACTAAATCTGAAGAAGAACTGCTCAAAAGTTTCACCCCTAAAACCCGCTACAATATCCGTTTAGCACAGAAACATGGGGTAGTTGTAAAAGAGGACAACTCCGACAAGGCTTTCGAAATTTATCTCGAGCTTGTGCGGGAAACAGTTCAAAGACAGGGCTTTTACGCCCATACGGAAAAATATCATAAACTCATGTGGGAGTACTTAAGGACTAAAGAAATAAAAAATAAAAGAACTCCGATAGCACACCTGCTAACGGCTACATATCAGGGCGATGTTATAGCAACTTGGATATTATTCGCTTACGGCGGATTTCTGTACTATCCCTATGGGGCCTCCTCCGGCCTTCATAAGGACATAATGGCCAATAATTTAATCATGTGGGAAGCAATTCGTTTTGGGAAAAAACTAGGACTTAAGACTTTTGACTTATGGGGGCGAGAGCCGGGAAAGGGGTTTACCCGCTTTAAAGAAGGCTACAACCCCAAAGTCATAGAATTTTTAGGAACTTGGGACCTGCCAACCTCTTCTTTTTACTGGCCGTACCGGATATTGGAAACCCTAAGATGGAAGCTCCTCCGCATTAAAAGCAAACTCATTAAGCCAAAGTTTTAAAATGCCAGATATTCGCCAGTCAAGGCAATACGCCGATTATCTTTCCCGAATCGGCTGGACAGTGGAAAGAATAAACAACACAAATTATTTCATAAGAAAACTTCTTCTTATCGGATCCGTATTAAAAATCCAAAGACCGGGAGTACTAAGATACAAAGATATTGAGATACTAAATAAAAAATATAAAACGTTCCAAATAATAGTGGAACCCGGAACGATAGCTGATGGTCAATGGTTAATGGCTAATGGTTTTAAACTAAGCATATCTCCATACTTGCCGACAAAGACTCTTCACCTTGACCTGAGCGTCTCCAAACAAAAGTTGTTCAATAATCTAAAAAAGGACGCTAAATATGCCATAAAGAGAACTATTAAATTAAGAACTAAAGAAATAAAGAACATGGAAAAATTTAGGAATTCATGGAAGAAAACGGTTGGGTGGAAAAGATACGTTCCGCCGTCAACCCATCTTGTCGCTCTGCAAAAATCCTTTCAAGAAAACTCTTTATTTATTTTGGACGAAAAGATAAATTCCGGTGCCATTTTTCTAAAAACAAAAGATACTGTTTGCTACTGGCAAGCTTTTACGGGAAAGGAAGGAAGAAACAATCTGGTCCAATACCAGATTGTTTGGAAGGGAATATTGTGGGCAAAGAAAAAAGGCGCAAAGATTTTTGACTTCGAGGGAATATATGACGAGAGGTTTCCCAATAAAAGCTGGTTTGGCTTTACCCACTTCAAAAAATCCTTCGGCGGTTACGAAATCGAATATCCGGGATGTTATACCAAGTGGCTTCTGCCTAGCAAGTAGACTATTTGGGTTCAAGACGATTAACTCCGGGTATTTTGTCAAAATCACGATCAAAAGAATAGATATCTTTAATTTTTAAACTTTTCATTAATGCCACAGAATAAGCATCAGCGAAATCAAAACTCTTGTGTTCCTTAAAAATATTAAGGGTGTCCGACAATAAAAATCGACTACAAACAATTGAGGGAAGCCTAATCAAAGTACTCATCGACTCAACTATTTCAGCCCTCTCCCATTTGTAGAACGAATCAAGCACCCACACAATTTCAGCCATTATTATATCCGGTAGAAGAAACTTACTTTTGCTTTTTAACAATCTCTCCACACTGTCTGCTCCTGGATCATTAAGAAGATATCTTACAATTAAGTTTGTATCAATTACCTTTACCATTTTGCACCGACAGGTGTCTTTCTGCTAAATACTTGCCTATTGCCTCGTTTATTGCTTTTTTGTCATATTTCTTATTACTCTTTAGTGCACCTCTAAAAGAGAAAAAATCCGGGGCCGGCTTTACTGTCATAACATCTCCCGTATCTTCAAAATAAACCTTACTACCGGACTGTAGTCCGAACTTTTTGCGAAAATCAATGGGGATTGTCACCTGCCCTTTTTGTGTAACCGTGGTTATTAACATAGTAATACTACTATACCTCTGGTAATACTTGCTGTCAATAGGTATTACTTCTGCAAATAATATTTCCCTCCTGATTCAAGAACCAATCCCTTAATCCCCATTACCGATAAGGTTGTTCCGACTTCAATCACACTCTCCCCTGTCTGCATTGCAATTTCATCGGTATTTAAGCCTTCTATTTCCAGCGCTTTGTAAATTTCAAGCTCCAAAATATTCATTTTGGGCTTGTCCACCGTAGCCCTGGCAAAGGAGGATCTAATCTTTATTATATCCTTCGGCTCCGTCACCATCACCGCATTTCCGCTTTTAATTAATTCATTGGTTCCCAATGAAACTGCAGAATTAATCGGTCCGGGAACCGCATAAACTTTTTTGCCCATTTTGCGGGCTAATTCTGCAGTAATTAATGATCCGCTTTTATCCCCCGCTTCAACTACCAAAACTCCCAAAGACGCCAGCGAGGCAATAATCTTATTTCTTTGGGGAAATTTCCAAAGATGCGGTTTGGCCTTTGGTTCATATTCGCTAATTACTAACCCTCTGTTTTCCAGTATCTGTGTGTATAGTTTTTCGTTTTCGGGAGGATAAATCACATCCAATCCGCATCCAAAAACCGCAATCGTTACTCCCCCATAATCAACGGTTTTTTGGTGAACCTCGGTATCCACCCCGTACATAAACCCGGAAATTGTTGTAATTCCATTTACCACAAACCCTGAAACAAATTTATCGACCACATCTCTACCATATCTTGTCATCCTGCGACTGCCTACAATCGCTATAGATTTTTTGAAAACTTTTCCACTCCAATTACCACGATAATAAAAATTATTGTGTCTTTTTATCTCAAAATCCGATATTTTCATATAAATTAATTCGCTCTATCTCTTCGTCTTCGTTCAGTACAATGCAAACCGCGTCTACTGAAAAGGAATCAAACTTCTTCTGCATTTCCGGCTTGGTCATTAAATAAAAATTCGCCATCCGTTCAACTTGTGCCAGCTTATTTTCCCCGATCATCTCCTCGGGCGTGCCAAAATCATCTCCCCTTTTGAGTTTAACTTCCACAAAAGATAAAACATTATTTTTGCTGACAACCAAATCAATTTCCCCAAATCTGGTCAGATAATTTCTCTCTAAAATTTTGTAACCGTTTTTAATTAAATATTCAGAAGCTCTATCTTCTCCTAATTTTCCAAGCGATCTGTTAAATTGTTTGGCCATTAATCATTAATCATTAATCATTAATCCTAATTCTGTATTGGAGTGCTTCGGCAACATGGGCAGGCGCAATCTTTCGACTACACTCAAGATCTGCGATCGTCTGAGAAACTTTAATAAGTCTAAAATAGGTTCTGGCAGATAAATTATAAGTATTAACTGCCTGTTTTAATAAAAGTAAGCTTTGAGGATCTATGTCACAAAAATCTTTTATGTGTTTATTCTTCATGGTGGCATTTATATAAATTTTTAGGCCTTTAAATCTTTTATGTTGAATCTCCCTCGCCTTTATCACCTGCTCCCTAATTTGTTTTGAGTTCGCAGCAGCGCCCCGCGAATCCCGATTCAATCGGGAGAAGGTAGGGTTGGTTATGAGTTTATCTATATCCACCGCCGGTACATTAATATGCAAATCAATTCTATCCATTAACGGCCCGGATAGTTTTGCCTGATACTTCATTACCATTCTTGGTGTACATTTGCATTCTTTTTTGAGATCCCCTAAATATCCGCACGGGCAAGGATTGGCAGCGGCAATTAACATAAAACTAGCCGGGAAAGTAATGCTTCCTGCAATTCTGGTAATTGAAACCTGTCCATCTTCCATTGGCTGTCTTAATGCCTCCAAAGTCGCCCTTGAAAATTCAGGGAATTCATCCAAAAATAAAACCCCGTTATGGGAAAGTGAAATTTCTCCCGGATGGGGGTTAGTTCCCCCTCCGATTAAACCAA
>CAYITS010000021.1:0-10436 GCA_964366385.1 uncultured Gammaproteobacteria bacterium | reverse complement strand
CTTTAATTTTTGAAAAAAATGATCAGGGAAGTCTTTCTCCGGCCATTCCCAAAGAGATAAGAACAAATTTCGAATCACAAAAATTCGGGGAATGGGCGTTTTATAAATTGCCGGGTGAGAAGGCCGGATTGAAAATATTTTCCCCTGCCGGTCTGGTTTATTCATATCCTTACAGTCAGGGGCAAATTGCAATATCAACTCTTGCGGGAGACAGTCAGATAATCAATATGGATGATGATGAAATTAAAAAAATACCAAATATTTCCGAACTTGCCGGAACAGCGATTATCGCAGACAATTTACAGGCAAAATCCTTTAAGGAGTTTATAGATTCATCTTCTAAGCTCGAGAATCGTCTTACATTTAGAGATTTTTCAAAGGCAAGGTTCGGACTTGAGGTTTTTGAGGATGGAGCCTATCAGCCAATATTGGAAAGATATCACCTGGAGGATTTTGGGATAAATTCGGACCAGAGTTTAAAAATTATGCTTGATGGTCGGGAAGCAGTTCTTGAAATTGACAGCTTGACCGATTCACACGTATTTTATAAACCAATATTTTTGAATAAAGGCCGTCACAATTTAAACTTTCCTTTAAACGAAAAAAATTTGATTTTAGGGGGTGATTTTGAAAAAGGTGAGTTGTTTAAAAGAGGGGGTTACGGCGAAGGTGAAGCAATTTATGAAATAAAAGAGGGAGAATTCGGAAAATATTTATCGATTGCAAATTACGGAAAAGCTGAGGCCTCGGCAGATTTTAAGGTAATCGATTTTGACCCCTTCGTTCCGTATTATGTTGAGGTTGGATATAGACAGATTTACGGCAATAACGGCCTTGTTGTCCCTGCACAAAACACTCCAACGACCCTTGTTAAAGCCCAAAATGAGAGATTGCCGAATTATCCCGAGTGGGGAAAGTTTAGTTTTTATTATGACCCCGTCAAAACAGAGTCGGAAATGAAGGTTTTTTTGGTTTCTCCATTCACGAGCGATCCTTTGGGAACCAAGATATTTTACGACGACCTGGTTGTTCGTAAAGTTTTTGTAAACAATCTTGCCTTTGTCAAAAATGGGAAGAACTTTTTGAGCACCCCGGCGGTAAATTATAAGAAAATATCCCCTGCTTTATATCAAGGAAGTGTTGATAAAGCGGCTGGTCCCCACGTCCTTGTTTTTGCTGAGAATTATTCACCTGAATGGGAAATTAGAGTTTTTAACGAAGAAGGCTTGCCGATCAAAGCGGAGCCAAGGCACTTTTCTATTAATTTGTATGCCAACGGCTGGTATTTTGAAGGAATGCCTGAAAAGTACCAATTTAAAATTTATTATAGACCACAGAACTTGTACATTTCAGGGTTAGTTGTTTCGGGTTTAGTTCTGATTATTAGTATAATGTTAATTCTTTTTAGCAGGCTGCGTCATGACAAATAAAACATTTTATAGGCAAAAATTTACCGATTTTCAAAAAAAAGTGGCCGTCTGGGTTTCTTCTCATTACGCAAATCTGGCTATTTTTAATGCATTAATGGTTATTTTGGTATTATTACATTCGGCAAAATATTTTGACCCATTTTGGCTAATAACTATCAATGTAATTATTTTTGCGGCGCTCATAGCTTCTGTTTTTCTTTTGGGAGCAGGAAGCAAAACTTTATTCATAATAGCTCTAGCATTTTGGATGTTTGCAGGCATGATGAGGATCCTGGGAATAAATGTTTGGGCTGAGAGAATAACAATTTATGTCTTCGAATCTTTTTTTATTGGTGTTTTATTATTTCTCTTTGAAAACATATATGGTAAGAAAAAGTAAGGTTGTTAAACCGATAATCTTACCCAATTTATAATTATCCGGATTATATTTAAAGTCTACAAATTTTGTATCCGGTTTGATATCAACAGCCCTGAGAGCGTTGGGAGTTTCTTGTACCAGGACTTCTTCTTTCCCGTTTAAGTAGGCTTTCCAGCCCGAACTGTAAACTTCGGAGATAACTAACTGTTTTTGTTTTTCGTCGATATAAACTTTAATATAATTTGGTTTATAAATTTCATATATCCTAGGAATAAACGACTCATTTTCAAATATAAAAAAGCCATCTATTTTTTTAACCAATTTAAAATACTTATCTGAGAGAGAGTAAGGGGAAATCAGGTATTTTACATTGTATTCCCCAAGAGATTTTGCGTCGGGTTTTAATTGGTTTGATAAATAGGATCCAAACGGGGGAATGGAAAGGGTGTAATAATTCCAATAGGAGCCGGTTAGTTGCCAGGCTTGCTGATTAAAGTTTTTCTGTTGAACAGTATTGTAACCGTCAAGAAGTTGTAGACCATAAACAGAAGAGGTTTTTTGAGATAGGCAACGCGTAAGGCAAAATACCCTAAAAAGAGATTTATCGCTGGCAAGGTATTCGTAAACCCCAATGGGGGCAAGGTTTTGATTGTATTTGACTGGTTTATGCAGATACACAAAGCCAAGTATGATCGATTCGATAACGGCGAAGAAAGAAACAATATATACAATTAATTTATATTTTTTTTGTTTAGAAAGATTTTCAATGGCTATTCCCGAAAGATAGATTAATATTAGGATTATGAGAATCCAAAATCGGGTTGAAACCCGCAGTAACAAATACCAATTCTGTTTTAAAAGGATCGGATAAATTGGGCTGGCGTTATTTAAGACGACAAGAAGAATGGGAATTGCGGAAATAAGAAGCGCCATTTTGGTTTTTCTTTTTACTTTTAGAAATCCATAAACTGCCAGTAAGAAAGGGATAAAGCCGATACTGATCCATTTTTCGCTGTCAATTTTCTGCATACTTTTTACTCCGTCTATCCATGGGATTAAAGCTATTTTCGGCATTTCAAAAACCGATTGCCATTTGGGATAGACGTCTTTGTCCTTCAGAAGAAGGTATCTTGTAGAGGCCTTTTGCCACTCCATTTGGGGAAGGAGAGAAACGGCTGTGAGACCGAAGGTCAATATTCCTGCCAATAGATAATAAGCAAGTTTCTTTTTGAGAAGCAAGAAAATGCCTGATGAAACGGCAATAATGAGAAAAGTCGGAAGATGGGAATAAAATAAGAGAGACAGACTTAATGCAAGAAAAATTGAATTTATTAATTTTGGTTTTTCAGAGAGTTTTATTGTTGCAAAAATGACAAAAGGAATCCAAGCCATGCTGTTGATGAGACCGACGTGGCCCGCTTCCAGATAGCCTGCGAGCTTTGGCGTTGTTATATATAATAATGCCAAGATGATGCTTGTTGCTTTAGAAAAACGGAACCCTTTTTTGGAGCAAAGGTACATTCCTACGCCTCCGATAAACGAATGGAGAATAAAGGAGAATAAAAAGAAAGAATTCAAAGGCATGAGCAGGGCAATAATATTTAGGGGATAAAATATTGGCGCTTGGGGATCCGGAAGAAGCGGGGTTCCTGATAAAATTAAATTATTCCAAAGGGGAATTTGGCGATTGGTAAGAATTTGATTTTTGACGAAATAAAATATCGGCCAGAAAAACTCCTGTAAATCGTTTCCCCTTTCCAGAATTAATTTGGGGTTGATTAAGATTGGGGAGTAAAAGATTAAGACACCGAAAAATATTAAGACAAACGGCAATATTTTTTTCATTATCTTCTTATTCTAGTATAATCTGTTTATGCGGAGGTTTAGTAAGAGTATTTTATTTTTTTTGTTTTTGATTGTCCCTGTTTTTGTTGTTTTTAAGAACTTGTTTGTATCCGGCCCTTTGGCGTGGGGAGACGCGCCTTATTTTTATCCGGAAGCTCTAAAGGAGTTGGTTAACGAGCCTTTCGGTTGGGTTGAAAGGGGGATTAATTTCGGCGGGGCAAATCTTTTTCTGTGGATTTCTCCTTTGATGCTTTTGTATGGGGTATTGGGGTCATCAAGGGTGGTTTTTTACTTGCCCGCTCTTGCGCTTTCGCTGATTACCCCGGTGTTGTTGACCCGTTATCTTAAGCTTTCTGCTAAAGTACAATTCTTTTCTTCTTTATTTTACTCAATAAATACCTACTTCATTCTTTTGGTGGATGGTGGTCAGGCAGGGGTGGCGCTTGCCTACGGTTTATTTCCTCTCGTGCTTTTGTTTCTGAAAAAACTGGCAGATAAGCCCGGTCTGAACAGCTTTTTCTTGGGGATTTTGTTTTTGTTTATCCAGGGAGTTGCGGATCCGAGGGTGGCTTTGATCTGTTTGTTTACCGCATTTTTGTGGTTGTTAATCGAGAGGAAAAAGGTACTTTATCTGATTGCTCTTTTTGCCGCCTGGCTGGCAATGAGCGCTTATTGGATTTATCCCTTGGTAAGAAACGGATATCAAAGCGTTGGTATCGGAGTTGGCAACTTAAATTTTATTTCACTTCTTAATTCATTGCTTTTATATCAACCCCATTGGCCGGGAAATGAGTTTGGCAAGTTATTTACCCCACCTTTCTATTTTGTAGGCATACCGCTGCTGATTTTTGCCGGATTATTGCTTAAAGCGAAAAAGAAAATTTACTTGCAACTGGTTGCTTTGTATTTACTTTTTGCTTTTATTGCGAAGGGTTCAAATCCACCCTTGGGGAGTTGGTATCAGCTGTTCGTCGATAAAACTCCATTTGGTTTTGCCTTTCGTGATTCAAGCAAGTTTTTCATTCCGTTGCTTTTGTTTGCCGGGATACTGATAGGAAGCGCGGTAGAAAAAATTCCCAAAATCCTACAACTTATATCTTATATCTTCATACTGTTTTTAATAACTCCCGCCCTGTTGGGAAAGCTTAATTTCGTTTTATCAGACCGCAAACACAGCCAAGATTATCAAATAATATATGAAAACTTAAAAAAAGACGGTGGATTTTATAGAACCGCCTGGTTTCCCGAAAAATACCCCCTGGCTTTTGAAACTGCCAATAACCCGGCGGTTGAAGCCAGAACTTTGGTCAACAGCCGTCCCTTTGCGGTCTTAAATGCTTCCGAAGATGTATTTAATTTTTTGTATAACCCCGGCTTTGTCGAGTGGTTTAGGGCTTTGGGAGTAAAATATTTAGTTCTTTCCGGCGATCCCAGAAATGTTACTCCAACTCAAAAGGACAAGGAGAATTGGGAAGTTATCAAAGACCTGATTGGCAAAACTCCCGGTTTGGAGAAAAAAGACTGGGGTATTTCCATTCCTGTCTATGAGGTTAAAGACACAAGACCGCAAGTGTTTGCCGTAGATCAACTAACGGCCGTTGTCGGTCCAAGCCAGACATCAGATATCAGATATCAGACATCAGCTGTCGTCTACTTCGAGGACGGTAAATTCGACCCCAGACTGCTTGAGGGCAAGAAACCGGATTCGGTTAAAATTCTTTTCAACGGAAAGGATGAATCGGATCTGGTCATGAGTTTTCTGCAGGAGTATTTTCTTTTACCCGCCAAATCCGACTGGGCGAACTACAAGACCGGTGATTATTTGAAATACAAATACCAGCTCCTGATTAGAGGCGTTCAGTTTCGTGATTTTGATTATGGAAAAGGAATTGCCTTTTCTACGGAGGCAGGGGAAAATATAGAATTTGATTTGAAGGCCGAAAAAGCGGGTGAATACATCCTGGCTGTTCGGGTTTGGGGAGAAGCTGTGAAACTTAATTTTGAAGGAAATCAAATCAACATCAAGCCGAGTCAAAAAGATAATTTTTCCTGGTACACGCAATCGGTAAGTCTTAAAAAAGGAAAGCATAAACTTATTTTGGAAAACCAAGGGGGAATTCAAATTGTCAATGTCGCCGCCTTGATCCCGATTGCCGAATGGAATAAAGCGCAGACGCTGACTAAAACATTTGTCGATCATTTTGGGACGACAACCGAGAACAAATTAAGCGATAAATGGAAAAGGGTGGAATTTAAGAAAATATCGCCGGTAAGATATGAAATTACAGCCCCCAAAGATTCCTATTGGATTATTTTTACGGATTCATATCATCCGGGGTGGAAACTGAAGCGGGGACCGCTGTTCCACGATTCCCTACCGGTGTTTTCCATGGTAAGCGGTTTTTATATTGAACCCGGTTGGGCAAATACAGAAATTGTTTTTAAGGGTCAAGAAGCTTTCAGGTGGGGTCTTTGGTTTAGTCTGGTGACGGTTTTATCCCTGACGATTACCTATTTATGGTTTAAGGGGGATAAAAAATGATTGAAAGAATTAAAGAAATAGCCTCAACCAACACTTTCCGTCAAACTCTGGTTACTTCTTCAGGGACTATCGTCAACGGCCTTTTGGGCATGGTCTTTTATATTTTGGTTGCCAGATATTTGGGGCCGGCAAATTTTGGCATCTTTTCCATAGCCATTGCCGCCATCGCCCTTATTGCCAGCATTGCCAACATCGGGATTGATACCGGGATCGTTAGGTTTGTGGGAAGATATATGTCTTTGGAAAAGAACAAAGCTTTAAGATTTCTTAAATTGGGGCTGGAAATAAAAATACTGTCTTCGTTAACGGTTTTGGGAATTGGTTGGTTAATAATGCCTTTTGCAACCGTAAGTCTGTTGGGAAAACCCGAACTTTTGCATCCTTTGCGGCTGGCGCTTTTTGGAGTTGCAACTTCGTTGTTATTTTCCTTTATCACCAGTTCCATTCAGGCAATTCAAAGGTTTTGGATTTGGAGCGGTTTAAATATTTTTACGAATCTTCTGAGACTTGTGACGGTGGTTTTTCTTTTTAACCTTGGTTTATTGTTGGTGGAAAGTTCTTTGTGGTTGTATATTCTTTTTCCTTTTTTTGGTTTTGCCATCGGCCTATTTTTCCTGCCGGGTTTTTTTAAAGTCAAAAATGAAAAAAGCGTCTTGAGGGAATTTTTTGACTATAATAAATGGATAGCGTTGTTTACGCTGATCGTTGCGTTTTCTTCAAGACTTGACATTTTTTTGTCGGCAAGACTTTTGACTTTGGGCGAAGTTGGCATTTATTCGGTGGCCGTAACTCTCTCAAGCATCGTTCCGGCAATTGTTTTTGCCATTGCCACGGTTGTCGCTCCCAAACTGGCGGGTATGACAAACGATAAAGATGCTTACAATTATCTTAAAAAATTACAGTTGTTTGTTTTAGGCTTGGCTTTAATTGGAATTGTTGTCGGAATACCGTTATCTTACGTTTTTATCCCTCTTTTTTATGGAAGCCGGTATTTGGCAAGTATAGCTCCCTTATCGATTCTTATCGTTGCCCAGGCAATATTCTTAATTTCTGTTCCCGCCCACACTTCAATATTTTACTATTTTTCCTATCCTAAACTTTTCGTTTATGTAAGCATTATACATTTGGCCATTCTTCTTGTTGGTGGTTGGTTTATGATTTCCGCTTTTGGCTATAAAGGTGCGGCTTGGATATTTTTAATAGGAAATATTTGGAATTTTGCGGCTCCGTTTGTCTGGGTGATGCGAAAATTTAAATGAAAATTACGGCCCACACACTGGTCAAAAATGAAGAAAACTTTATTTGGTATGCCATAAATTCTGTAATTAACTGTGTTGATGAAGTGCTTGTTTGGGATACCGGAAGCACCGATAAAACTGTTCCAATAATTAAATCTATAAAAAATTCCAAGATTAAATTTAAAGAGGTTGGCAGAGTGGATGTAAAAGACCTTGCCGATGCCAGGCAAAAAATGCTGGATGAAACTCAAGCCGACTGGATATTTATATTGGATGGAGATGAAATTTGGCCCCAGAGCGCAATTGAAAATTGTAAATTAAAAATTAAAAATTCGAGGTGCGACGTTGTCGTCGTACCGAATCATATGCTGATCGGCGACATCTTTCATTACCAGGAAGAAAGTGCCGGAAGATATAAAATCGCCGGCAGGGTTGGACACTACAATGTGAGAGCCATAAGAAAAATACCGGGACTTCGTGTTGAAGGAATTTATCCCGACGAAGCCTATGTCGCCAAAGAGGGGATTAAAGTACAAGATTTGGAAAAAGAAAGAATATTCTTTTTAGATGAGCCTTATCTTCATGCAAGTTTTTTACCCCGTTCATTACGGGGAAATAAAAAAATAAAATATGAAATTGGAGAAGAGTTTCCCAAAGATTTTTATTACCCCGAAGCATTTTTTAGATCAAGGCCTGAGATTGTTCCGTCACCGTGGCAACCGATGACTGGGCGTTATAAATTAAACGCCCTTTGGCAGACGCCGTTAAAGAAAATCAAAAGAAGATTGATATGAATTACCACAGGGATCGAACCTACCTAAAATCAGAGAATCAATTCAGAAATATTTTTCTTAAAAGATTTCGAATTATGTTTAGACACCTCGCGGGTGGGGTTGCGCCTGCGGCGCACCCGCGAGGTGGTATCTGTTTAGAGATTGGTTGTTCTAATGGAGTTTTTCTGGATTTATTTAAAGAAAAAAAATATGAGACTTGGGGAGTTGAACCTTCAGGATCGGCAAAAGTGGCAAAGCGCAAAGGTCACAAAATAATTAATGCAATTTTTGAAGAAGCAAAACTTCCCGAGGATTACTTCGACTTAGTTATTTTTAATCACACATTAGAGCATATGGATAATCCGGTTGAAGTTCTAAAAAAAGTGCATAAGATTTTGAAAAAAGATGGTATTGTTTTTATTGACGTACCTAATTTTGGAAGTTTATCGTCAAAGCTTTTAGGTGAGCGCTGGCCGTATTTACTTCCCAAAGAGCATAAACACCAATTTACCAAAGAAAGTTTGACAAGATTATTAAGAGAAGCAGGTTTTGATATTGTTCATTGGGAGTCCCGTTCAGGAATTTTTGAGTATGCCGACCCCTTTTTGGAACTGTGGCAGTCATTAATTACTTTCAAGAAGCGCTTTTTTACGGACTTATTAACTTTTCCCTATGCGCTGGTTGCCGCCTTCTCAAATATGGGCGACAGCATGAGTTTTGTTGCAAAAAAGATATGAAAAAATACTACTTTTTATTAATAGCCTTACTTTCGATTCATTTATTACTGCTGGTTAACCTGCGTTTCACTGCCTGGCCGGAGATGCTCTCATATCCGTATCTAAGAAATAACGGGTACTTACTGTATAAGGATATGATTCACCCTTACCCGCCGGTTTTGACTATGGCACTAAGTCTTGTCTATAAACTATTTGGTTACAAACTAATTGTCTTAAAAATTTTTACCTGGTTAATTATTCTTGCAAACGATGTTTTAATCTACTTAATTGTCAAGAAGTTGACTAAAAGAAATATTTTTGCAATTTTATCTTTAATTTTTTATATTACTACCCAGCCTTTCTTGGAAGGCAACCAGCTTTGGTTTGATCTGGCCATTGTGCCTTTCATACTTTTGGGGACATATTTTTTGGTGCAGCCTTTGCATAAAGCTTCGGCTGCTGCTGCCGGACTTTTTTTTGCCGTTGCTGCTTTGACTAAACAAACCGCAGGTTTGTTCCTAGTATTTACTTTTCTATATTTAGTTTTTCATAAATCAAAAATCATAAATCTTGTATCATTTCTGGTCGGGCCAATTATTTTGTTTTCGGTACTTGTTTTTAGATTAATTACCGAGAATGCTTTGGTGGATTTTTTCAATTGGACATTAATGTACCCATTCACCCGGTTTGGCAAGTTTCCGGGATATGTTCAGATGGCTTTGTCCAAGCACCAGTTATTAATTCTTGTTCTACTCGTTATACCTGTTTTACTTGTATTACTTAAATTAGGAAAGAAATATCTAAAAGATAAAGGTTTGTTGCTTGTTACTTGTTATTTATTACTATCTTTTGTTCTGGTCTATCCCCGCTTTTCACTATTTCATTTACAAACAGGACTTGCGTTTGTTGCTATTGTGTTTGCCGTAGTTGCAAGCAAGATAAAAACTAATTATTTCTTATACATTATTTATTTTGTGCCTTTTACATATTTGATTGTCTTGCCTGTAATCAAAAGTGAGTGGAGGAAAGAAACCCGTTTTTGGTCAAACGACGAGATTAAGTTGGCAAACATTATTAAAGACAGTATCGGAACAGGCGATCTGATTTACCTGCAGGATTTGCATTCGGGATTTTATGTGTTAGCCGACAAACTTCCTCCAAAGCCCTGGGCCGATAATTTTGGCTGGTATCTTGAGGTTCCCGGTCTACAGGAGCAAATAATAAAAGGTTGGGAAACAAATAAGCCCGGCTATATTGTTATTAAAATGGGGACATACAGACCTAAAGAAATTACGGATTGGATAAACAATAATTATATTAAGAAAGAAGAGATTCAAACAGGAATCTGGCTTTGGGAGGAAAAATGAAAATAGTATTCTTAAATATCTATCAAGGGTTGGTTGATAGAGGAGCGGAAACTTTTGTCTACGAGCTTTCCAAAAGACTTTCTAAAAACCACAAAGTCGATATTATTTCCGGTAAAAAAGTCCCACCCACTAGGTGGGCAATTTTGTGGAGATTTTTTTTGGATCCG
>CAYITS010000020.1:0-10637 GCA_964366385.1 uncultured Gammaproteobacteria bacterium | reverse complement strand
TACCACACGTTTCTTGTAGGAGATAAATGTCAAATTAAATTATAATGAAACTATTAGTTACCGGCGGAGCGGGATTTATCGGCTCGAATTTTATTAGATATTGGCTTAAAAGCCATCTCGGTGATGAAATTATTAATTTAGACAAGCTTACTTATGCCGGTCGCCTGGAAACGACAAAAGATTTTTCTGACGAGAAAAATTATAAATTTATTAAGGGTGATATTGCCGATTTGAAAACAGTGAGAAAAGCAATTGCGGGAGTCGATGTGGTGGTTAATTTTGCTGCCGAATCTCATAATGATAGAGCTATTCAAGATCCCGGAATTTTCGTTCGCACCAATGTGTTGGGGACACAGTTATTACTTGAGGAAGCTCGTCGAGAAGGCGTAAAACGATTCCATCATATTTCAACATGTGAAGTCTTTGGTGAATTAGAATTAGACAAAAAAAGGGCTTTTAAGGAGGAAGACCCTTTTCGACCCAGAACTCCATATAACGCCTCGAAAGCTTCTGCAAACCATATAGTCATGGCATATTTTCACACCTTTGGCCTTCCGATAACAATTAGTCATTGTTCAAATAATTTTGGACCTTATCAATTTCCTGAGAAAATTATTCCGAGGTTTATAACAAACTTAATTGATGATGGGAAAATACCTCTTTATAAAAGCAGTCAAAATAAAAGAGAATGGATTTATGTAGATGACCACAATAGAGCGGTGGATTTTATAATTCATAAAGGGAAAGAAGGGGAGGCATATAATATCGGAACCGGTGTCGAAAAAAGTGTTGAGGATATTGCCGACGCAATTTTAAAAATATTTAATAAGACAGATGTTTATAAAAAGTATGTTCCTGATAGACTTGGGCATGATAAGAGATATTTGTTGGATACAACCAAAATTCATAAAGAACTGAAATGGAAGCCGTTAAATAAATTTAATGAATGGTTGGAAAAGACGGTAGGTTGGTACCAAAAGAACGAGTGGTGGTGGAGGCCTTTAAAAGAAAAGGCAGAAAAGTTGTATGAAAAAACGGGACAAATATGACGAAAGATACAAATTACATCAAAAAGACTTCAATTCCCGAGCTTTTTGTAATTGAAAGACCGACATTTACGGATGAGAGAGGCTTTTTTAGAGAAATATTCAGACTTGATGATTTGGAGCGGGAAGTTGGAATTAAGTTTTGTATTGTCCAGGTCAACCATGCCAGGTCACACCCCAATGTGATAAGAGCGCTGCATGCTGAAAACTGGAATAAGTTGGTGTACCCGGTAAGGGGAAAAGTATTTTTGGCGATTGTGGATATCAGACCGGATTCCCCCACCTTTGCCAAACATGAAACATTTAATTTTGATAATAATTCACACAAAGCCTTGTTTATTTCAAAGGGACTGGCTAATTCAATCTGTGTTGACGGAGATGAGGATGTCGACTATCTTTATTTGGTTGATGCCTATTATGACGGCAAAGACACAACCGCCGTCGCTTGGGATGATCCGGATTTAGATATAAAGTGGCCTGTTAAAAACCCGATTATTTCCGAAAGGGACAGAAAAAACCCCACATTAAGAGAGCTTTTTCCTGAAAAATTCGAAAAAAAATGAAAAAAATCTATGTGACCGGCAGTTCGGGCTTGGTTGGCTCCCGCTTCGTTGAACTCTACTCAAAAAAATACGACCTTCTTACTCCGGATTATCCCGGGGTTGATATCACCCAAAAGGGTAGTGTTGGAAAGCTAATAAAGGAAGAAAAGCCCGACGTGATGATTCATTTGGCGGCATATACCGATGTTGGCGAGGGAGAAAATCAAAGAGACAACAAAGACGGAGATTGTTGGAAAATAAACGTATTAGGCACCGAGAATTTGGTTTTGTCGATAGACCCCAATAAAACGCAGTTTATCCATATCTCGACGCAGATGGTGTTTAGCGGTTCAGCGAATGACCCCGGCCCTTATGCCGAGAATCATTTACCCGAGTCAGATAGTTCCAGGTTAACCTGGTATGGTTACACAAAAGCGGAAGCCGAAAAGGTTGTTCGTAAATATCTTGGTGATAAAGCGGCAATAGTCAGAATTATTTCTCCCGTAAGGGCGAAGTATGATCTTAAATTAGACTTTTTAAGAAAATCCCTTTCGCTTTTCGATGAAGGAAAACTGTACCCGCTTTTTGATGACCAGCAAATTTCAATAGCCTTTATTGACGAAATCGCGTTGGCACTTGATAGAATTGTAGAAGAAAACTTTAAAGGAACATTCCATGTGAGTTCGAAAGATACAACCACTCCGTATGAGCTTGTTTCTTACTTAATCAAGAAAGCCAGAGGAAAAGTCGGGGTAGTGAAACCGGCTTCCTTGAAAGATTTTCTAAAAACGGCCGACAGTCCCGTCCGGTACCCCATGTATGGGGGATTAAAAGTAGAAGAAACGGAAAAAGCTCTAGGCGTTAAGTTTAGTCCTTGGAGGAAAGTTGTTGACCGGCTTGTTGCCAACTTTTAATTTCTTTGTGGTTGCCGGATAAAAGAACTTTTGGTACTTTCCAATCCTTGTATTCTTCTGGTCTTGTGTATTGGGCGTATTTTAAATAGCCCGGTTTTGAATGCGATTCTTCTATAATCGATTCTTCCTTTCCGACGACTCCGGGAATTAATCTAACTATCGAATCGACAATAACCATTGCTGGAATTTCTCCTCCGGTTAAAACATAATCTCCGATTGAAATAACCTCATCTGCTAGGTGTTCATGAACTCTGTGGTCCACTCCCTCGTAGTGTCCGGTAATAAAAACCAGATGCTTTACTTTACTCAATTGAAGTGCTTTTTGTTGAGTGAATTTTTCTCCGGCAGCATCCAAGAGAATGACTAATGGTTTATGGCTAATGGCTGATGATTTAATTTCTGTCAGTGCTCGATCAATAATGTCGACACGCAGAACCATCCCCGCTCCGCCGCTATAAGGCCTGCCGTCTACGGTTCGTCTTTCCGTAAGTCCCCATTTTCTAAGGTCATGGATATTTATTTCCACAAGCTTTTTTTTCTGAGCTCTTTGAAGAATTGACTCACCAAAAGGTCCCTCAAACATTTTCGGAAAAAGTGTCAATATATCAATTTTCATTATACCCCTGTATTTTATCAGTTTTAGCTGTTAAAGTTAATGCGTATGAATAAGATTGTGATTGTAATGCCGGCTTATAATGAAGTCCAAAACATCGGTTTGATGATCCCGGAGCTTTTTGAAAAAGAGTTTCCCAAGATTACCGGAGCTGAAATGCACCTTTTAGTGGTTGATGACAATTCTCCGGATAAAACGGGAAACGTTGTTAAAAGACAAATAGAGAAGTACAAAAACTTGCACCTGCTTCAAGGGGAGAGAAAAGGCTTGGGTTGGGCATATGTCAGGGGTTTCAGGTACGCCATGGATAAAATTGGGGCGGATGCCGTCATGGAAATGGATGCCGATTTTCAACACCCCCCGCGGTTTGTAAAGCCCATGGTTGAAGCTTATTTGGATGGGGCCGATTATGTAATCGGAAGCCGCTATATTAAGGGAGGCTCGGTACCGAAAGAATGGGCTCTTTTTAGGAAGCTTGTTAGTTATTTTGGAAATCTATTTATTCGCTTGGTTCTTCTGAAACCAAAACTCCATGATTTAACTACCGGTTTCAGGTTGACCAAAGTGAAAGGGGTGCTTGATAAGATTGACCTTGAGAATTTGATGGAATTGGGGAGATTTTCCCACAAAGTTGATTTATTTTATCAAAGCGTAAAAAATGCCAAAAAGGTAGTTGAAGTGCCTTTGGAGTTTGCTGCCCGCAGCAAAGAAAAATCCAAGTTTAATCCCAAAGAAATGATTTCAACTTTTAGAGTGGCGATAATCTTGGGGATTAAAGATAAGCAAAAGTTTATTAAATTCGGGACAGTTGGCTTTTTGGGTTTTGTTGTTAATTTCGCGGCCTTAAGGTTTTTTAGGCGCATGGGTTTTACGGAAACACTCTCATGGTTGTTTTCGACCGAGCTTGCGATTATTAATAATTATATTTTGAATAACGTTTGGACATTCAGTGAAAAAAAGATTTCCGGGATCAAGAATACCGTAGTGAAGTTTTTGCAGTTTAATCTTACATCGGCAGGAGCCCTTGCGATCCAATCCATATTTGGACCCTTAGGTGTCAAGCTGGTTGGGGTACAGTACGATGCTTTCGTTTTGGCTTTTGTTATTGTCCTTTTGGTCCTTCCTTATAACTACGCAATGTATAACTTGGTTATCTGGAAGGCCTGGAAACTTCCATGGAGATCCCGATAGCTTTTGCAAGTCTCTCCGGGGTATAATTTCATCTACCAATGAGTCAGGAGCGGACGTCATATCAGGAAAAAGAGGAGGGTTTTAATCGTTTCGTTGTCGGTCAATATTTAAAATACGGTTCGGTAGATGAAATATTCAGGCAAAACAATTACGATCTGCCGATTTCCTACCCGGGAGTTCACAGGCTGATAAAAAGATGGGGGATAGTAAAATCTGCCGGGCCAAATTCCCTTCTTTCGGAGGGCATAACATTCCTCACTCTTCTGTCTCAAGATAAAATTCCTTTGGAGAGTTTGTATAAAAGACTTCCTCCGAGCTTTAAAGCGTCAATGGGAACGATGCACAGGCTTCTTCATAATATTAAAGAGGGGGTAATCAGAAGGATGGGAACGGCGCTGATAATAACTCCATTCAACAAACCGCAGATGGTCCTTATCGGAGAAGACATTTCAACTCCGAGGTTGGAATTGGGAAAGCCGTTTGGTTCGACAACCCTTCCTATGGGTTACTCAAAAGTTGACGAAGAGCCAAGGAATTCAATCTTGAGAGCGTTACAGCAGGAAGTCTTTACCCAGATGGCTATTAATAAGACTTTGCCAATCGAAATGATTCCTGTCAACCCCAAACCTTTTATGCGTGTAGATATTGCGGATATAAGAGTTTCTGTATACCATCTCGATTTGCCGGACGGCTTGAGCGGGGAAGAGTGCTTTAGCAGTTATAAAGTTCGAAAACATAGTTTTATTCGAACCTTCGAACTTTTGGACGGTAATCGGGCATATAATTTCCGGTCCGGAGTAAAAGAAATCGGCTTGGGATATCAAAAATATTTGGAAAGAATAACGGAGGGTGTGGAGGAAAAAGCGATTGCGGAGACGTGTTTTCTAAACAGAAAACTGGCTATTTCCTTTGCTTAAGATCCGGCCTAAATTTATAACCGTAGATGATTTGCCCCCGATCTTCATCTCCTTCTACTTTAAGTCTTCTGGTTACCATTTCCACTCGATCACCTATATTTACTATAGATTCTGTTACCTCCCTCTCTTCTCCATCGATGATTCTTTTTACTGTCCTGGTAGGCAGGTCGGTGAGTTGAGCGGCAACAAGAGGCCCCTCGTCAAGTCTGACGAGGGCAACCGGATACGGCCCCTGTTTATCGAACCCGGCTGGCGCATCATAGACGGTTGTGTAGGAGTATACTTCGCCTTTGCCGCTGAATCGAAATTGATCTTTTGTCTTTCCTCCGCAGCCGGGACAAATATCCCGCGGGGGGAATATTTTCTTCTCGCAATGAGGACAACACTCTCCAATCAGGTTATATCTTTGTTCTTGCAGCCGCCAATATCTGGCAATTTCCATAAGCAAGAGGATATTATGAAGCTTTTTTCCTCTCAAAACCTATCGAAAAAAATCCGACCTCGCGGGTCGACCTCGCGGGTTGAATTTTTAATCAGAGGAATGGGGACCAGTTGCTGATGGGCATGACGTTTTGGGAGATATAGGCAAGGGAGAATAAGTAGATGGGAATAGCAATGAAGGCAACAACGATTTTAAACTCTTTACTTGTTAAGACTTCGGAAAACGCTGCAAATAAAAAGGGAATAACAGGAAGGGAGTACCTCATCAAATCTCTGTGGGAAACAAACAAGGTGGAGGCGAAAAATAGTCCGACGTACCAAATTAAAATTCCGGTTTTTTGTTTTATGAGCCTTGAAAGTCCCAAAGTTACCAAAAGGTAAATAAATATGATCTCCTCCAGCCAAAAAGTTCCTACCCAGGGGGCCGAGTAGTTGAAGATTGCAAATGGCGGGAAAAAGAGATGGATATTATCTCCGGAGCGGAAATATGCCCCAAAGTCACCCATTCTAAATGCATAGAAAACAAAAACAGTGACTAAAGAAACAGGAATTAAATAAATCGGAAGGGTTTTTTTAAGATTTAAAACCTCGGACCATTTTGTAAAATGTGAGGTTGCCAGTTTTTTAAGTTGGGGAAATATCAAATATGCAAAGTAAGCAATAAAAAGAAGAATCCCGGTTGATTTGGTAAGCTGGGCAACCAACCCCCACACACCCGCATTGAGATATTTATTTTTCTGAAAGTAGTAGATTGAGGCAATGGTTGCGGCTATAAAAAGGGGCTCGGGAGAGCCGACGGATCTGACAATTAGCCACCTGGCAGGAAAAATCGCAAAGAAAAAAGTTAAAAACAGCGTTCCCCTTTTGTCTGCGTATTGGCTAATGAATTTATTAAAGAAATATAACGCCAGAACACTTGATGCTAAAGTTACAAAAAGCATTGAATAAGGATAACCGCCAATAAAAGAGAAAATTCTAATTAAAAGAGGAAAAAGGGGAAAATGGGCAGCGTAATACTCCGTGGGAAGGGGGAATTGGAAGTTTGCCTTGATTAAATCGGGGTTATAGAAAGTTTTGGCAACCACCAAAAAAAGAGGTCCGTCGTAATTGGCAACAATAGTTGCCATGCCGTTTTGGGGCAAAGGTATTGTCCAAAAACTCCTTAATCTGGCAAAGAAGGGGAGCCAAATGAGGAAAGTAGGAATTAAGGATATCAGTATAAGAATGATAAGTCCCGAAAATTTCTTTTGCACGCTTAAATCATACCATAAAAATAAGATTTTATGATAAACTTTGTGGTGTCTGTGAATAAATATTTAATTAATTCTCTTTCTGTTTTTTTCCCAACTTATAATGAGGAAGGACATATTAGAAATACTGTCCTCTCGGCAAAGAAAGTCTTGGAAAATGTTGCTAAAAATTGGGAAATAATTATCGTTAATGATGGATCCAGCGATAGAACAAAAGGAATTGCGGAAAAGTTAAGAAGTGAGGATTCGAGAATTAATCTCGTAAGTCACGGGGAAAATAGGGGTTATGGAGCAAGTTTGCAGAGCGGTTTTTATAACGCTAAATATCCCTGGATTGCTTTTACAGATTCAGACGGACAGTTTGATTTTTCTGAAATAACTAAATTTGTTGAAACTCAAAAACATACGAATTCTGATTTGGTGATAGGATTTTATAAAAAAAGGCAGGTTTCTAAGTTTAAAATTGCAACAAGCAGAATGTGGGAATTTTCGGTAACGGTTCTTTTCGGACTCCATGTCCATGATATAGATTGCGGGTTTAAACTTGTTTCTAAAAAGGTGATTGATAGAATTCCAAAACTTGAATCGGAGCGTGGGGCATTTATCTCAAGTGAATTGTTAATCAAAGCCAAAAAAGCCGGATTTAAAATTGTTGAGATACCCGTGACTCATTATCCGAGAACCAAAGGGAAAGGAACAGGAAGAGATCTGAAAGTAATAATGAAAAGTTTTGTTGATTTATTTAGACTATGGCGAAAATTAAAATAATTAATTGGGTAAAAACCAACCGGGTTTTATTGCTAATTTTGGTTATTGGCTCAATATTGCGTTTATATAAGATCGACCAGTATATGACTTTTTTGGGCGATGAGGGAAGAGATGTAATTGTCGTCAGAAGACTTCTGGTTGATTTTGACCCGATCTTAATCGGCCCCGGTACTTCAATCGGGAATATGTATTTGGGCCCCTTATATTACTATTTTATGGCACCGTTTTTACTCTTTTTTAAATTTTCCCCGGTGGGTCCGGCGGTTGGAGTGGCACTTTTAGGCGTTGCAGCAATTTATTTAATTTATTTAGCCGGAAGGGACTGGTTTTCAGAAAAAACGGGGCTGATTTCTGCGGGACTATATGCAATTTCACCTACTGTAATTATATATTCACGCGCATCTTGGAATCCGAATATCATGCCGTTCTTCGCTTTACTGTCAATTTACTCTCTCTGGAAAGTCTGGAAAGAACACAAATTTAAATGGTTGATTGTGTTAGGTGTTTCATATGCATTTGTTCTTCAGTCCCATTATCTAGGACTTCTCCTCGCCCCAACCCTTATAATTTTTTGGTATTTTTCGCGTGTACCCGGACGCTACACGCTATACGCTGCGGCAATTTTTTTGTTTCTTATGAGCCCTCTTTTGATTTTTGACATTCGTCATAATTGGATAAATACGAAAGCTGTCGCAAAATTTTTCACTGAAAGACAAACTACTGTTTCAGCCAAACCATGGAATGCAATACCCAAGCTATACCCGATTTTTGAAAAAGCGAACACCAGCCTGATTGCCGGAAAAAATGAGACAGTCGGAAGGTGGACGACGGTGGGGATAGTTGTATTGCTGGGATGGCTAATATTGTTCAAAAAAAATGGTTTGACGATCTTACATCGTAAATCTTATATCCTTCTTTTGTCTTGGCTTGCTTTTGCAATCTTAGGTCTGGGGCTTTATAAGCAGGAAATATATGACCACTACTATGGATTTTTCTTTCCGGCGCCGTTTTTGCTCGTTGGGGCACTCGCAGAGCGAATAGGGAAGATAAGACTGCTGTTGGTCTTAGGTCTTATGTTTTACGTCAATATCAAAGAGAATCCCTTAAAATTTCCTCCGAACCAACAACTTAAAAGAAGCATTGAGGTTGCCAATAAAATCGGGCAAGAGTCCGGGGGACAAAAGTTTAATTTGGCTGTTATTGCCGAAAGAAACTACGAGGACGGGTATCAATATTTTCTGGAAAAAGAAGACCGTCCGGTTGTCGACATCGATGCCCAGGTACCGGAGACGATAACCAATCAGCTTTTTGTGGTTTGCGAGATGCCGAAAGAAAAATGCGACCCGACACATAGCCCAAAAGCCGAGGTCGCCAATTTTGGCTGGACCAAAATAGATAAAGAGTGGGAAGTATTTGGGGCAACAATTTATAAACTTATTCACACCGATTGAATCGGTGTTCATACAAAATGAATTACGAATTGTCAGGCAAAATTTTGAGAGAAATAAATAAAGCGGAAAAGATTTTGGTTAATTGCCACCGAAGTCCCGATCCGGACTCGGTTGGCAGTGCCTTGGCAATACGTAGTGTTCTGGAAAAAATGGGCAAGGATGTAAAAGTAGTATGTCCAACAAAAATTAACAGTAAGCTTGAGTTTTTGGGTGGCTTTGACTTAATTAAACAGATTGTGGATTTTAGTGAACTGGATTATAAAAGTTTTGACCTTTTTATTATCCTGGACTCTTCAAGTTGGGACTTTGCTTCCAAAATGGAGAGAGGAAATATTCCTCCAATAAAAATTATTAATATTGATCATCATAAAACTAATGAAATGTATGGAAGTATAAATTTAGTGGATAGTAAACTGGTTTCTCTTTCCGAACTTTTATATCTGCTTTTTGACGATTGGGGTGTAAATATTGACAAGAAAATGGCAAATTGCCTCTTGGCAGGGATAATTGGGGACTCGGGGGCTTTTAGGTTTCCCGGAACAACAGCAAAAACTTTGGAAATTGGGGCAAAACTAATTTCGCTGGGTGCTGACCAAAAAGAAATTGTATTTAATATCTATACATCCATTGATTTTGAGGAATTTAAGTTCTGGGGGAAGGTTATGCAAGAGATGAAGTATGATCAGGAATTTAATTTTGTGTGGGTAGCTATTGCGTATGAGGTGTTTAAGAAATATGGTGGAAAGAAAAATTATAAGAAGGATACTGCTACTACATTTTTCCAATCTATAAGGGGTTCTGATTTTGGAATTGTGATGGTGGAGGAAGAAAAAAATAAATTAAACGTCAGTCTTCGTTCCAGAACCGGGCTTGATGTTTCTAAGATTGCAGTTGAATTGGGTGGAGGAGGGCACAGGTATGCGTCAGGTGGAGGAATTCATGGGTTATCTTTTGAAAAAGCAGTAAAAAAAGTATTAAATGTCGCCAGAAAGTATGCTAAAAAAGCTTCTTAAAGAAATCGGAGAGCATAAATTAATTTACTTCCTTCTGGGAATAATTCTGATACTTGCTTTTGCAGTTAGGGTTTATAACATCGACAGACTGTTGGGTTTTTATTATGACCAGGGCAGAGACGCGTTGGTTATTTGGGATCTTTGGCACAAAGGAAAACTGTTTTTGATCGGGCCCACAACCGGACTGGCCGGTATTTTTAGAGGACCGTATTATTATTATCTAATCGCGCCGTTTTATCTGATGGGAAAAGGAAATCCTCTTTTTCCTTCCGTTTTTTTGATCTTTACTTCGGTTATAGCCGTCGCTTTTATTTATTACCTGGGAGCAAAGATTCAAAGCAGAGCAACGGGAATAATTGCCGCCATCCTGGCATCATTTTCTTTTAATATTGTCATGGCTTCGCGTTGGCTTTCAAATCCTACTCCGATGCTTCTGTTTTCCATGATTCTTATTTGGGCAATGTTAAAGGTTAGTGAAGGGAAAAAATGGG
>CAYITS010000019.1:6869-10681 GCA_964366385.1 uncultured Gammaproteobacteria bacterium | reverse complement strand
CAGTAAATTCACCGTACAGGAAGGAATTGGAATTGGAGTGGGGGTGGGGGTGGGAGTGGGTGTGGGGGTAGGGTCTGCACCTGGCCAGCAACAGCCGCCACAATTCTCAAATGATTGAATATAAATACAGTATGGATTCGTTGCATCACAACCACTTCCTCCTCCGCAATTTCCTTGCGCGACGTCTTGAGTCCAATGGTAGAAATTCGGATTCTGAGGGCTTTGGGAACAAGTCCCGGACCCCGCAGAACTAAAGGCGCAGAGGGTACTCCCAGTAACAGTACATTCTGCAGGACAACTTTGAGCAAAGGCAGGTTTACGTCCAACAAAAAGAAGAACACCAAATAACAACAAAGAAAGCGCAACAACTGCCAAGATTAAAAAATTTCTCAGTTTCACTCTATATCCAGAATAACTCGGAGAGATAAAGAAGTAAAGTAGACAGAACTTATAAATCCGATGTAAGTCATTTCCACCAAGCCACGGGTTTTGCTGAAGAGTAAGACGGATTTGGCACCTGCCCTGAATAACCATTCGGGATTTGATAGGCCACTGCATTTGCAATTTTCGTTAGTTCAGGAACCTCGCCCCACTTGGATTTTCCGAGAGACATCCAAGACCGATAGAGAGTTGTTCCATGAACTTTTTGGGGGGCTTGGCGAAAGTCCTCTATCCACCCCTCATTTTTTTCGTTCAAGTTTGGCCACCGAACATTCCATTCTGGGATGTACCAATAAACTTCAGATGGATCTTGTGGAGCCGCCCAAACGACGCGCCTCTCTTCAATCGGAAGAGCATCGACTCTCAACGGGCTTTTATATTCTCGTTCCCAACTGGAATAAGACGGTTGCATATCCTGAAGTCTTGTGAGTACATCGTTTTCAGTGATGGGAATTTTTTCTGCACGTCTGTTTTGCGCCCACGGGAACAATTTAGCCATGAGGCCAGGAAATTGCCTCACAAGATACCACTCGATCGTATCTCTGTGGTAAAACCTTTCACCCACTCTGAACCCAGACCCACTCAAAAACCCCTTATCTGACTCCATTGTCAATCCGAAACTGCTTAAGCTATATATCAGCTCGTGTGTATCAAACGGGGGTATTTTTAAATCTCCAAAAAAGAAGTGCAGCATCTCGTGTCGGATTATTTCCTCGGTTTGGTCTAGATATTGCATTTTTCCGAAGCCAGATTTTTGTTTCTCCCCATACTGGAAAACCGGATCGGAAAACCTCGTTAAAAGATAGATACTAGATAACCCGTTTGGCCCGCAACTCGTGGACGCCTTAACTATTCCTTCCTCTTCCGCTCGAAAATTACTCGAACAGACAGGAGAAGAACGGGTTACTAATCCTGATGCCCCCAATGGCAACGTGATATCTACTTCCCTCTGTGATGGACGTAATATTCGAAAAAATCCAGCATTGTAGGCACCTCCCATTCCAAGCATCTTTGGAAGCTGTAGAGAAGCATCTCTTGCAAAAACATTGAATTTTTGAAGTTCCCAATCTTCAAAATCATCCCTTGGTGCGATATCTGGATTGTTAAAAGCTCTCGTAATTACCGGCTGAAAGCGTGGAAGCTCATCGAAGGAATCCACTTTTCTGTTTCTATCATTTTTTAGATGTTCAGGAACAACTATCGCTTCGCCCGCCTGAAGGGTGCGCGGGTCCGTAATTCCGTTTATACTCATCAACTCTCTGGCTTGTAGATCATTGCCGTCGGCAAAACCCATAAAGGTGTCTCCTGGGTTGACCACAATTAACTTGTGCTCCGGGGGTAAATCAAATTGGGTAGACTCTGGTAAAGTTTTTGGTGAGGCGGCTTCTGCATTGAGCAGTAGTTTAAAAACATCCTCAGCCGCTATCGCGCCCCACACACAGCCGGCTATTTTTAGAAAAGACCTTCTTGATAGGTCTGAACCCGAGACAACCCTTTCCCGTTCTTCAAGATGACACTTTTGAGTAACTCTTGCGCGCGTTTCCGGCCAAGGCGCTCCTTTAAATCTTTCGCCCATATGGTTTATTATAGGACTTTTGGGAAAATTTGCAAGTTCTAAGCTGTTTTCTAAACTAAATAGTGAGCCGGGATAAATTGTATCTGCTGCCTTACTTAATTTTTCTTTATGGCAGTAATAGCCGATATTTTTCAGGTCCTCGGGTCTGATCTGACTTTGATATTTGACCTCGATAGGCAATTTCAACCCTTCAGCCGGGACAGTTCAGTCCCATAAAATTTTCCGCCTGTCAATTCCCGATTCCATTAAGAAATTGATGACTTGTTTGACCAGTGTGGTTTTACCCACCCTGAATGCGCGCAAATGTCAAGTTGCGTACAGTATTTGACGAACTGCCTAATCGGTTTTTGCCTGCATGCCGAGCAACCACAGGACGGCTTCTTTTTTGTAGCGTCGGTCGCCCCTGGAGTTGATTCTTATCGCCGGAAGCTTGCCTCTTTTTCCCCAGCGCTTAATCGTCAAAGGCGAAACCCGCAAAAGTTCACTGACTTCACGGACTGTCAACAAATCAGGAAGATCTTCAAGTCTGACTCTTTTTTTAGTGGTTGAATCCATTTTGATACATTCTCGAAGCTGACTTCGAACTTTCTAAGACAAACGATATCAAAGCAAAACAGAAGTGTCAAGGGGGTCTTTAAACTCCGACGAAGACTTCAACTCGGTTCTCTTTGACTCTCATTATCCCCCTTTGCAGTTTAACCGTAAAGGGATTTTTATTGTTGCTATGAACCAAAACATAATCTTTTAGGGTGGTGACAAAATTAGCGTGGCTGACAAGAATATCAAATTTGCCTTTATCGTTTATTGAGCTGACGGCAGAGGCAGACCCGTCAAACAAGGCGCCGTTGATGTCTCTGACGACAACCGAGAGCCTGTTGTTAAATTTTTGATCCATTTTTTATAGTCCCGACAAAAAGCAGTTTATCGGGTTCCAAGGCGTCATATTTACCGGATAAGATATCCCCGACATCCCTGACCGTATCGCTTAACGGAACATATTCCCCTTTCCTCCCGGTTTGGGTTTCGGCAACAAAAAAGGGTTGAGTCATATAGTTGTTGATCAGTTTCGCCCTCTTATATATCTCCTGATTCTCCGGTGAAAGTTCGGCCTCTCCCACCAAAGCCACCATTCTCTCCAAGCCCTGGGCTTTCTTCAGCACCGCCAAGGCTTTAATCACCGTCTCGTAATGCTCTTTTTCCGCAACTTCCGGAGAGAGCATTTTTGAACTCGAAGAAAGAACGTCAATTGCCGGGAACCTGCCTTCTTGGTAAACGTCTCTTGATAAAGTTACAATCGAATCCAAATATGGATAAATAGACTGGACTCCGGCGTCCAATAAGTCATCGGAAGGTACATAAATAGCCTCAACGGAGCTTAAAACCGAATCTTGCGTCGAAACCAATCTTTCGTGGAAAAGGGCCATCTCGGACGAAAGGGTTGCCTGGTATCCGTCCTCGGAAGGAATGGTCTTGGTCAGAGTTGAAATCTCGCTTCCCGCCTGGGCAAATCTAAAGACATTATCAATAAAAAATAAGACATCCGATTTTTCCTCATCCCGGAAATACTCGGCGATGGCCGCCGCCGCCAAGGCCGTCAGGAAACGGACCGAGGCATTTTCCCCCATCTGGCCGTAGATTAAAGAAACATCGGGCAAAAGCCCGCTTTTCTTCAGTTCTTCGTGCAGTTCCTGGCCTTCCCTGGTTCTCTCTCCCACCCCTGCGAAAACGGAAACCCGCTTCTTTTTCTTTCCGCCTTTATTTCGGTGAAGAATATTATGCATTACTTCGGTCAGAA